>NZ_JBLXEC010000002.1:0-382100 GCF_048263515.1 Marinovum sp.
GCCAGCTACACGTGCGCCAAACAGGGGGTCATTTTTGGACGCCGATAGGGGGTCAAAATTGCATGCCGATTGACAGGCCAGCCTGTACGCCGCCGGCTATCTCCCCGAGATCTGGACCCCGGACGCAGCAACAGAACGGCTGCGCAGGCTTGTCGCACGCCGTTACCAGGTCGTGCGACACCGGACCCGGATCACCGGACCCGGATCAAGAACGAGGTCCATGCCATTCTGCATGCGCATCTGATTCCCAAGTGCCCCCATGCTGACCTGTTCAATCGTCGGGGTCGGGACTGGTTGGCCCGACAGCCCGTTCCCGACGATGAGCGGGCGGCGATTGCCCGCCATGTCCGGGAACTGGATCGGCTCGGGGAGGATCTTGCCGTGCTGGATCGGGACATTGCCCAGGACGCGCTGCACGACGACGCAATCCGACGGCTGCTGACCATCACCGAAGTCAATCTGGCCGTGGCGGCCGGGCTGATGGCCGCGATCGGCAGCATCGACCGGTTCAACTCTCCGCAGAAACTGGTGAGCTACTTCGGACTGAACCCACGAGTCCGCCAGTCCGGCCTCGGCGCCGCTCACCACGGCCGCATCAGCAAGGCCGGGCGCAGCCACGCGCGTGCCATGCTGGTCGAGGCGGCTTGGGCCGCGGCGAAAGCACCCGGACCACTACGGGCCTTCTTCATCCGCATCCGGGCGCGGCGCGGTCATCAGATCGCCGCCGTCGCGGTAGCACGCAAGCTCGCAACCCTGTGCTGGCACATGCTGACCAAGAGTGAGGACTTTCATTGGGCCCGGCCGAGTCTGGTCGCCCACAAGCACCGCGCCATGGAACTGGCCGCTGGCCAGCCACAGAAGAAGGGTAGCAAGCGCGGCGCGAGCTATGCCTACAACGTGAGGGAATTGCGCCAGCAAGAGGCCAGGATCGCGGAGCACGCCGAAAGGAGCTATGAGCACTTCGTCGTCGCATGGCAGCCCCGCCCTCCGAAAAATAGCGGAGGGTGTGCGGCCCCCTCAAACCGGCAGGAACTGAATAGGCTGCCCGGTGACGCTTCCAGCCGACGCGCCACGCTTCGCCACGAGGTCGACCGCACGGGAGTAAATTAACAGAAACCAGCAAAAATTTCTTCTCGATCTCATCCGTGCTGTGGAGCTTGGTGCGATGCTGGGCCGGGAAGGTCATATAGGCCAGGACGTCTTCCTCGGCCGTGTCCATAAGCGTGGCCAGCTTCGGTAGCTTGCCCCGCATCTGGTCCGCCACCAGCCGCCACTGGGCCTTCGCCGCGGCATGGTCGGGCTGGGCGAAGGCAGTGGCAATGAAAGCCGAGACCACCCGGCGGCTGTTCTTGCCGGCATGGGCGAGCGCGTTGCGCTGGAAGTGGACCCGGCAGCGTTGCCAGGTCGTGGACAGAACCCGGGCCGTGGCGGCCTTGATGCCCTCATGCGCATCGCTGATCACCAGTTTCACGCCGCCGAGGCCACGGCGGACGAGGTCACGCAGGAACTCGGTCCAGAAGGGCTCGGCCTCGGAGGCACCGATCGCCATGCCCAAGACTTCGCGCCTGCCGTCGGTGTTGACGCCCACAGCGAGCGTGACCGCGACTGATACGATCCGGCCGCCCTGGCGCACCTTGAGGTAGGTGGCATCGATCCAGAGGTAGGGCCATTCGCCCTCGATCGGCCGCGTCAGGAAGGCGTCCACACGCTCGTCGATCTCCTCGCACAAGCGGCTCACCTGGCTCTTCGATACTCCGGTGCCGCCCATGGCCTGAACCAGATCGTCCATGGACCGTGTCGAAACGCCATGGACGTAAGCCTCTTGGATAACGGCTGTCAGCGCCTTCTCCGCAGCACGCCGAGGCTCCAGGAAGGAGGGAAAGTAGGAGCCGGTGCGCAGTCGGGGGATGCGCAGCTCCACGCTGCCCGCCCGGGTCTGCCAGTCCCGGTCACGGTAACCATTACGCTGCGCAAGACGCTCGACGCTCTTCTCGCCATACTCGGCGCCCGTCTTGGCGCCGACCTCCAGGTCCATCAGCCGTTCGGCGGCGAAACCGATCATCTCGCGAAGCAGGTCGGCATCGGCGCTCTTTTCCACGAGCGCGCGCAGGTCCATCATCTGTTTGGTCATCGGGTGTAATCCTCGGTTCAGGTTGGTCGTCACAACCCGACCCTACCGAGAAACCCGGTGGCCACCGAAAGCTACACCACGTCTCGGGACGTCACCTTGCGCTGTGAACGGACCGACCGAAAATTGGGGAAACTATGTAGATCAATATCCCTAAGCGGACTTCACGTCGAACGTAGAGGATCACCTGACCCAGCCTAATCCGAACATTTGTGCGGCAAAGGCTTCAACTGGAACCAGCCGCAGGTCGGGCAGGCAGAAGTGTTTGTCGCGCTAAACACCTGCCGAGGCAATGGGCAAGTAGTGGACGTTCACACCACCTCGCAAGCTTCCTGGAAGTAAATAAAAAATTACACAACTTTTGCAAATTTCGCTGCAGGATACTTTCCTTTTCGTTCCGGAGAAACGTCAAACTCGAGCATCATTCCAACTTTTTTCTCCGAAGGCACTGTAGACAGAAAGTCACTGTACGAGAGGAAATAAGTCTTCCCGTCCTCTCCGGCGATAAAGCAATAAGTCGCATGATCGGATGAAATAACTCCTTGAACTCCCAGGGCCCAGGATCCTGCGGACGACATCCTATCGGAGCTATAAACTTTCACCCCGATAGGTCCGCGATTATTTTCCCCCACCTTGAATTTCAAGCCTACACCAAGATGTAGTTCTAGAGGGCTTCCTGCATCTACCCATTCCGAGAACGGGAAAAATAGCGTACCTTTTTCTCCATCAATGAAACCATATCCGTCATGGAGACTTTTGAGTGTACCATCGAATATTTTCTCAGATGCGACGTCGTCCCGCCAGCCGCTGGGTGACCCGAGTAACGCGCTTGAGCCAAAATAGGCGGCAAACCAAGCAGTCACACGGGCAGACTGCTCTGCATCGTCTCCCTCTTCGAAAAAAGTTCGTATTTGAGAGACCGCGGAATTTACCTTGAGGACCTTCTGGACCATTACTTTGTCTATTAGTGAAGTATCGACTGAATTTATCTTCCCTTGTAGCTGAATAAGTCGATGGAGAGCGGTCCTCATCTCGCCAGAAGAAACGAAGTTATAGATACTGCGCGCATAGTATTGGAATATGAGGTCTAGCAGGCGTCTTTTGTGCTTTGTGTTTCGTGTGTCAATGCCTTCAGCTTTTGTGAGCCACTCTATAGCGCTCTCGAAGTCTTTTTCCGCTAGTTTAAGCCGGCCGATAGATGCCATAAGCGGGATGGAATTGGGATCAGATTTCAGTCCCTCCTCGTACTGCTCATAAGCGGCGTCATGGTCGTCCATACACTTAAAAAGAAAATCCCCGTACCAAAACCGAAGCGCCGCTGATTTTCTTTCCAATGATATCGCGCTTTGGAACCTTTCGTTGGCCCTCATCAGCATGCCTTCATGCTGATAAATCAACGCTAACACGCGGTGAACCTCGAAATAGGTTGGGCTTATGCCTTCAGCTTTTCGTGCATTTTCCTTGGAGATCTCCGGCTGTGAGTTCCTCAATGCCAACATAGAGTCTTTCAGAAGCTTGGCTGCGATCAAATCGCCGTCACCTCTAACGGAGATATTATTGTAGTCGTATGGGTCAATTTTATGTATCGACGCAAATTGCTCCCTGGCCGCGGTGAGCGTTCTTTTCTTTTTAATTATTGCGGTCTCATCTATTTCTTTGCCGTCGTGATAGTTCCTAATGTAAAAGAGAGCCATTTCGGAGGGAGTGAATACTGCGTCGCCTGCTTCACTCACACCGGCGGTCATTCTGACTAGGTTGGATGCCATCAGCTCCGTTAGCGCGGTCTGGACGTCTGAGGGTTCCAGGTCTGTGAAATAAATAATTAGAGATTCTGTGGCGCCACGGCTGTCAAACGCGAGCGTCTGCAAAACCTTCTTGGATGGCGTTGACAGATTTTCAAATACAAACGACAAGCAGAACTTTAGAACAATTTTTGGATCGGCCAGGACCTTCTGCGGCGACTGCCCTTCCGACACAGCCTGTACAAACCATTTGATAAACAGGGGATTCCTCTGAAGTCTCGCAATGTAAGATTTCACCTGATCTGATGGAGCTCTCGCGATTTCCTCTTGACCCCAAAATCTTGCAATGGCACGCAGATAGAACTCCGCTTCCTTATCTGTGAATGCCTTTAAGGGGATTGGGAAATCATAAGCGCCGATGCTCTTTTTTGTAGTAAACAGAATCTTGCTACCTGTGGGCACTTGTTGAACTAGTGATCTAATATTTTCATCCAGAACCGTTTCTAAGTTATCAATAATTAGGAGAATCTTGAAGGCCTCAAGTTGACTGATTAGTCTCTCAAGAGGATCGCCTTCGGCGGCGTCATCAATCTGACTTGCTGCGGTTTCAAAAAGACCAAGCGACGATATTATCGCGTTGTCTATGTTCTGGATCTCGCGACCTGTTAGTTTTGTTGTTTTCGCCGTAACCCAAATTATTGCATCAAAATTGCAGTCATCACTGTCTAGGAGGTCGTAGCAAACTTTAAGGGCGACTGCTGTTTTTCCAAGTCCGCCCTCGCCAGTAATCGTTACTACGGGATACGCTCCACGTATCGCTTTAGTGATAATGGAAACTTCCTCTCCGCGGCCAACAAACCCTGTGTCATCAAAATCGGGTAGCGGGAGGTTGTGTAGAATGCTCGATTCGGAAAACCTGTCTGGCCGAAACTCAATTCGAAGAAGGTAGCTCTGATCATTCTCAAGTTTGACAAGGGTTTCTCGGAGCTTGCGCCACAGTTCAGGCCGAGATTTGGCAATTTCCTGACAGTACGATGCTGAATTTGGCATGTCATCGAGTAATAGCGGGCGAGAATGCATCACGCGATTTCTAATCGGAACCAAGGAGTGCAGCTTCGAATGAAACGTTTTGAAGTGGCGAAGGCAATCGGCCCCCAAGTGGCTTGCGCCTTTCCTGGCGGCGTCAATTGTATCGCCTAGGTCGGCGTACTCAATTAGGTCTTGGGCTGGTAGTTCCGTATCTCTATCAGAATCTTTTTTTTTGTCGATCCCGGAGTCTTGCGACAACCTCCTCGCTAAAGAGATCGTCTATTGGCTTTTCTGGAATTATATGATTTCTGATTAGATCGCGTAAATCAGCTTCCATCGCGGTTAGAAGGGCGTACAAACGCAGTCTTACAGCCTCTGTTGACACTGTTGTCTCACCTGTTTGGATAGGATACTTTAGCCTAAGTCTCATCCAGTGGGATCTCAGTCAATAGCTATCGCTTATTTTTCTGGAAATAGACTTAGAACCAACGAACTTTAAGCGTTGTCCAGGGCCACTTTTGCGTACTACTTTGAGGGCAGAATTTTGCGTGGTGGTTCTCGTTTGGTCGTCGCAAGGTCTTGGAAGGATTGTACCAAACTAGGTTGGTTAGGTTGTTTGGGTTGGGATCGGTCATTCGCTGCTCCCAGTGTTGAGGTCGGCTATAGTCCGATTCCGACAGCTTCTCAGGTGGCGCGGCAACCAGTTTGATAAGCCATCTCCACACTTACCTGACCTTTGCGACAGGAGGGTTAAAAACAAAAGTAGCCCGAAGCTTACGGTCGTGTCCTAGCGCTGCACGAAAGCCTTGCGTACTATCGTGGTGCGCAGACGCAGTGGGAAGTATGTCGTACTGCGCTCTTCGACACAGGTCCTGTCCTTAGGAACTAGGTAATGGCTCGTACCGTTCCGGCCATCAGGCGTAAGCGATCCAGCCGGAGGATGCGCTTTAGGCAAGCGCTCAGAGTCCCAATTGGTTGCGATCAGGGAGCCAGATCACGTCAGGATTTTCGGAACTGGCGGGAACCTCTGATTGTGGCACGCAACATCTTGACAGAAATACCATTAGATGTATCCACTAATGCATAATACTACAAAAAATTTCGCTCCTGCCAGTTAGGGTGGCGAGCCAATCGGGTTGTTAGAGGGATACGAGTGTGCTTGCCGACGATGGGACTACGACGGCGCTCCAAGCCGCTGGCAAGGCGCTCGCGCGGAAATATTTGTCACCCCTTCGCTACCCAGGCGGGAAACGCAAACTGGTTACTCATGTAGCGGCAGCCTTGGATCGCAACGGCACCCCCGAGATTGATCGAATTATCGAGCCGTTTTCCGGAGGAGCGGCGATGTCGATTTCGTTGATCGAGGCTGGAATTGCAAACCAAGCGATTCTGAATGATCTTGATCCGCTGGTTTCGGCCTTCTGGAAGGTCGTTTTCTCCGACCGCCATTATGAACTCGCCGACCGCATCCTCGACGCGAATGTCACATTAGCGGAATGGGAAAAGCAGCGCTCTGAAAACCCTGCCAGCATTGTCGACAAGGCGTTTAAGTGCATTTTCCTGAATCGTACGTCCTTTTCCGGTTCTCTGAACCCGTCAACTGGGCCGCTCGGCGGTAAGGCGCAGAAGAGTGGCAATCCGATTGACTGTAGGTGGAACGCGGAAGAGCTCGCCGAGCGCATTTGGAGCCTTGGACGCCTCAGCGACCGAGTTCGAGTATATAATCGGGACTTCAGAAGTCTGATCCGTTCCTATCGTTCTGCGCACACCCGGAATCCGGATATGTTGGCACTCTGGTATTTCGATCCGCCGTTTTTCCACAAGGCCGACAAGCTCTACCGGTACTGGTTTAAAGATGAGGACCATCGGGCGCTTGCAAGTTACCTGAAGCGGCTAGATGAGCCATGGATACTTTCGTATGATAGTTGCCCTGAAGCGCGGCATATGTATCGACACTATGCAGGACGCGGCGCTGTAGACATGCGCTATACGGCGGCAAAGGCAAAGACCGTGCAGAAGATTGAATGCACGGAAATGATTGTCGAGAATATTAAATTTCGAAAAAATTGGAGCGCACTCGACGTCCAAGCCTCAATTCCAACGGTAAAAGCAGTTATAAATTGATGAAAACCCTTTTTGAACGCGGCATTGCCGAGAAATCGCCTCTTGTTTCCCTGCTCGTCGACGATGTCGCGAAACATGACACGCATGACAGCCGACGGGTAGGCTTCACTTTGTCGATGGACTATAGCGAGGCACTTGTCATGGTTCATGACAAGTGGCGTAGCGAAGTCGAAGGGATTCCTCACAATTCGTATCTGCTCGCAGCAACATTTAATCCTGCTGACTTCGCAGCCGCTCAACCGGTGGATCGCCGGGTCATTTTACTGCGGGTGACTGGGCGAGCGCCCATCGAGACGGATTCTGAGCATCTGCGGGCGATCACCCAGTTCTTCCAAGACAATCCGGACGTGAAGAATGGTCGGCTTGAAGAGTTAGAACCGATTACTGTTAACAGAATGAGTTGGAGCGGGATGCGGGCTCACATCCTTGGCACATTTTTTGTTGGAGTGGACGGTGATTTGCGCATGGGCACCGATATCGAAGACGTTTTCGCGACACGAATGATGCGGGTCTACAAACCGACCCCCAAAGCGCTCCGCAGTATCGTTAATTACGTCGATCCGGACCGCCGCAGAAAAGCGGAGGAAGACGCTTCTGCGGAGGGCGTTGGCATACCGGTGCCGTTCCAGATCGGAACGGTCCGCTACACGTCAACTCAGCATATGGCTGAGCGCGGTGGCAGCTCGAACGTTCCAGTTTTTATCTCTCCAGTCGATTTCCTTGCGCGCCGGACCGCCGTTTTCGGTATGACCAGGACTGGTAAGTCCAACACAACGAAAACGATGGTTTCACAAGTTGCAACGACCGCCTTCCAAACCCGACAGCCGATTGGCCAGTTGATCTTTGACATCAACGGCGAGTATTCCAATGCGAACCAGCAGGACCAAGGAAGCGCGATTAACGACGTCTTCCCGGATATGACGGTCCGGTATCGCATAATGAATACTCCTGGTTTTAGGGACCTTAGGTCAAACTTCTACGACGATCTCCCTGTTGCACTGGAGTTAATCAGGCACGCGGTCGAAGAACAGGGCCGCCTCGCCAGCAGTGACGATTTCAAAAACTTTTTAGCGCTAAATATTGATCGACCGCCTGAAAGCGACAGAGCGGCTCATAATCGTTGGCTTCGACGCGCTTCGATCTTTCGAGCCATCCTGTTTTCTGCGAATTATCTACCTGACGGCCGCACTGCACGCAGGCAGCAAATAGAAGTAGGCAGGGTGCCTTTAGCAGATATTATTCGGAAAGGCCTCGCAGTAGGAACTATTTTGGATCAAGATCGACTTGCCGGTGTCGATGCTGCAAGCGGTGAACAAGATCTTGCCAATGCCTGTCGCGAGTATTTCGGCCTCACCGTTCAGGGAAATGGACCTCGTCATACGGCTTCGCTCGAGGATCTCGCCCGCTTCTGGCGTACAGTTCGCGAAATCGAGAAAGAGAGCGGCGGATACGAGAACGAAGGTAGCCGAATCTTGAAGGATATGGGCACTCGTAATAGGCCAGGAATTCCATGGCTTGATGACGATGAGCGCAGCCTTCTCAGTGTGTTAGTTGGCAAGTCCTCCCGACAAAACACTCCCATCATCGGAACCTCTGCGATTGGATCGGCGCGTGAATATCACGGCCCTAACGGCTCGAACCAAATTGCTGCTGACATCTATGAGCTTCTTGCTGTCGGCAGGATTGTTATTTTGGACCTATCTGTCGGCAGCCCGTCGATAAGAGAAGAGCTCTCGAAAAAGCTTGTGCGAGAGCTTTTTAATACGAGTAGCGCGCAATTCAACCGCGGCGAAAGACCGCCGCGGATTGTGATTTATGTCGAAGAGGCACATAATCTCATTGGCAAAAGAGCGGAGCTCACGGAAATCTGGCCGCGCATCGCCAAGGAAGGGGCAAAGTATGGCATTGCTCTAGTCTACGCTACCCAGGAGCCAAGTTCGATCCACCAGAACATTCTGGCCAATACAGAAAACTTCTTTGTCACGCATCTGAACAACGATTCAGAGATCCGCACTCTGTCTGGCTTTTATGATTTTGCTGACTTCGCGGCCGGGCTGAAGCGAAGTCAGGACGTCGGCTTCGCGCGCATCAAGACCTTGTCGGCGAGCTTCGTCACGCCGACTCAGATTCTGAAGTTCGAGCCCGCGCGAGCGAAGAAGCAGTATGACGAGGCAAAGGCCGGTGGCAATAACGACTGGTTCACGCCATTGCCGGTCGAAGGCCAGAACTGATGCCGTTCGCGAACGAGACATCTTCTGCCCTGGGCGCGGAAGACATCATGAGAGACGCGGAGGTGACGGCGCTATTCCAGCGGTGCCGGCATCACCTCGATCCAGAGGCGTTCTCCGGTGAGGTGCTTCGCGCCGCGCTTGACTATTCCGATAAAGTAGTGCGCCCCGAACAAGGGCTGGTGATTGCGGCTGACGGTTCCAATTATGAGGCGTCAATCTCCAAGGGCTTCCCCAGCTCACGAATGGGTCTTTTAAAAATAGGCCAGGTCGGGATCGATATCGCAGAGTACCACAAAATCGACCCGCGCTCCGGGGGTACGCCGGATCCGATCACCATCGCCAAAATTGAACGCGAGAAGAACACCTATTCGGTGCCGCTCACGGGTGCGGGAATCTATCTGGACGACTACGGTCCCCGGGAAAGCTTCAGACGCTCCACCTTCGAGGCATTTCGTTCGAGCCGGTTTGAGCTCCTCGGTGGAAAACTCGAGCGGACTCTGATTGACCTGTTTGAGATCGGGGGAGAAACAGAGGTTGTTGACGGAAAGCGCCATCTGATTCTGAAGGCGACCATGAGCTGTCCGATCACGGGCGAGAAGCTTGGACAGAACGTACTCATTCCTGAAGATCTTGGCCAAGTACCCTCGCCGCATGTGCCGGACAGCCCGCTCTATCTCACCGATATTCTGCGCCTCTCCGAGGCTTTCGCAGAAGAGGGCAGCAACCAGCAGGCCTACACTCGGGCCATGAGCGCGCTTGAGCATTTGGTGCTCGCGCATACCATCATGCGGTTGGATGCGGCGGAGCATACCCGTGCAATTCTGAACGGGGCTATCTTCCTTGTCGACGGCCCTCTCGGCATCTTCGGCGAGCCCGCCAAGCTTCATAAGCCGATGATGAAGATGATCTCCGACGTGCGATCCCGAGTGAATGGTTTGCCGCCGCTGGTTATGGGGGTTACGAAAAGCGGCCGGGTGGTCGAGCATGGGAAGCTGATCCAGCCCTTGCTCCTTGAGCATTTCCCAAGGGGCCGCACCGTATTGATCCCGATTAGCGACGAATATCGGTATCGCTACATCGACTTCGGTGCAAAAAATCCGGGCTCCAACTTCGGGAATGACACCCATTACGGCCAGGCATTCTTGGTACGCAGCGCGAGCGACCGGATCTTCGAACTTAACATCGCCTATCCGTTTGCGGAGAAAGGCACTGATTTCCAGAACCGGAAAGTCGACCTCATTGCCTATGGAGCCGACATCGGTCGCGCGATTGGGGTCTTGGAGCTATTCGAGACTGAACTCTATGCGGACGCCAACATAGTCCAGCACTTGGCCCACCGGTGCGCCTCGATCTCTCACCGGCCGGCCGGACGCACTCTAGACATGTTTGTCAGGTCGATCATCGGCGCCTAACCAGGCAGGACGGCCCGGTTTAATCGCCAATTTAACCGGCCGTTTGCTGCTGAATGTTGCCGATCGCGCTCGGTGTAGCGAAAGTCCGCAATCCGTCTGGCTTGCCCGAGCACTGAAGGCTGAGCCCACACCCGCATTGTGCGCACTTTGAGCTGTTTGCAGCACCTTGTGGCGAACCGCGCATTAGAAGTGCATTGTCGTCTGGCGTGAGTTCGTAGTGGAGAAGCTCAGGGCTGACTGTGCTTGGGGCGCAGGTACAATTGGGTGTCGGGCGATGTAGGACGGATTCCTTAAGGATTGACCTCGCCTCGGCCGCAGCGCGCGCTCAGACGCGGCACATTAGCTTTGTTCGACATCGCTGTTTGCATGCTCCCGCAACCAGGTCGAAACAGCAAACACCACCAAGATCAACTCCGCAAAACACGCCGCGCCATAAAGGCAGCGGCGGTTTTTGCGTTCGAGGACCTGGCAGCTACGGCGTCTGGTTGAGTGGCCTCTTCATCTCGAGGACAATCAGCTCGCAACCCCCTTGCTGGCCCGAAAAAAGGCCCCGCATCACGATGCGGGGCCTTTTGCATTTCCTGGCACTCCCGACCAGCTACCGCGTAGACAGGTCGCGGGCGATCTGTTCCGAGAGCGTTGTCAGCGCCGTGGCCTGGGCGGTGGCGATGGCGGCGGCGGAGTTGACCGGGAGGGCGACGCGGATGTCGAAGACCCGTGCCTTGTCGGACAGCGGCGCGGGGAGGATCCGCGGCGGCTTGTCGGGATCGTCGAAGTTGTCGATCGGGTCGGGCGTTTCGGAGCCCATGAAATACTGGCCCGACATCTGGAAGGTGTTCGCCTTGGTGGCGATGAAGGTCTCGATGCGGATATCGATCACGCCCTTGGGCGGCTCGGGCAGGGGCCAGGGCTCTGGCGCCACGCGGGCCGAGGTCATGGTGTTGAGGTTGCGCGAGATGATCAGCGTCGTGGCGCGCTCGGGCTCGTCCGCCCAGAGGCCGAAGTCGCTGGCCAGCACTTCGCCGTTTTCGCCCTGCACCGCGATCTTCTGATCGGCGGCATAGGTCGGCAGCGACACCGTGCGCACCAGCACCGTCCGCACCACCGAATTGACCCGGAGCTTCGACGGCGCCGGTTCCAGCAGGTACTGCGGCTCGCTGTCGGCACAGGCGGTGAGGGCGGCAAGCGCCAAGGCAGAAAGGACTTTCGCGACTGTCATCTTATCGTCCTATGATCAGGGAATTCGGGTTGCGCTGGATGGTACGCGCCAGGCTGCGCAGGGCGTCGGCGGCTTCGCTCACGTCGCGCAGGGTCGAAAGCGCGCCGTTGATCAGGCGGGAGTTGTCGCCGTAGGATTCGATCACCTTTTCGCTGCGGTTGGCCAGGGTGGTCAGCCGCGCGGTGAGCTTGGGCAATTCGCCGGCCGCCGCCTCGATGGCATCGGCGGCATTGGCGGCCGAGGCAAAGACGTTGTTGACGTTCTCGGTCGCGCCGCTTTCGCGCAGGCCGGCGACGATCAGGCGAACCTCCTCGAGCGTGGCGGTGGCCTCGTCGAGGGTCTGGGTCAGCTCCGGCGTGATGGTGCGGAACTCGGCCAGGGTGGTGGCGACCTCGGGCTGCAGCAGGCGCAGATCGGCGAGGGTGGCATTGATGCTGGGCGCGATCGAACGGATGTCGTCCGACCCGACCAGCGAGGACGCATTGTCGATCAGCCCCTGGATCGAGGCCAGAAGCTCTTCGACCGGCAGGTTGTTGATGCGCTTGAACACGCCTTCGGCGGTGGCGTTGAGGTCAGAGACCTCTGCCTCGATGGTGGGCAGTTCCGGCACACCCATCTCGGTCATGGTGATTGCCGAAGGTTCCGCGTCTGGCACGTCCACCAGGTCGACCACGAGGTCGCTCGAGAGCAGGCTGGCGGGGGCGAGCCGCGCCCGCAGCCCCTCTTCGACATAGACGGTCAGCAGGTCGAGCGCCTCTTCCACGCCGTCTTCGTCCGACAGGCCAAGGCTGGAGGGGATGATCGCCAGTGTGGCGCGCATGCGGACGACCTTGCGGCCGTCGCGGTCGGCGGCCACCATGCCGACGCTGTCGACCTCGCCCACCGTCACGCCGCGAAAACGCACGGCGGCGCCTTCGGCCAGGCCACCGACGGTGCCGTCAAACGACACGATGGCACGTAGCCGCTCGGCGGTGGGATCGTCCAGCAGGCTCGACCGGGCGGCGCTTTCGTCGGAATAGAGCGGAAAGACCTCGCCGGGCGCGGCGGGGGCGCCACCGGCGACGAAGGTGTCGAAGCTGATGCCGCCCTGCACCAGCGAGGCCAGCGACGAGAAGTTCAGCGAGACGCCGCTGGTATCGAGCGAAAAGGAAACGCCGGAGATGTCCCAGAACCGGGTGTCGGAGGTGATGATGCTGTCATAGGGCTCGCGGACGAAACCGGTGATCACCACGTGATCGCCGCTCTCGGCCAGTTCCGGCGCCTCGACATTGCCCACCGGGATGCCCTTGTAGAGGATCGGCGCGCCGGCGATGATGGAATTGCTGTCACGCGCGCTCAGCCGGATGCGGGTGCCGTCGTCGTCCAGCTGGTTGAGCGGCGCCGCGGCGAGCCCCTCAAACCGGGTGCGCGGGGTGCCGGCGGTGCTGTCCCACTGGCCGACAATATAGACGCCCGACAGCACGGTATTCAGCCCGCTGATACCCTGGGCCGAGATCTCGGGGCGCACCACCCAGAACTCGGCATTTTCGTCGAGATAGGGCGCAAGTTCGCGGTCGATCCGCACGCTGGTGATGACATTGCTGAGATCGGGCGCAAAGCGCACATCCTCGACCAGCCCGACCGTCACATCGCGATAGCGCAGCTCGGTCTTCTCGGCGGCAATGCCAGAGGCGGTGTCAAAGGTGATCTCGATCAGCACGCCGCGTTCGGCATAGCTCTGGTAGGCGATGCCAAGCGACACCGCGAGCGCCAGGATCGGCACCAGCCAGACCACCGAAAAGCGGGGCCCGCGCGCGGGGCGCACCACCGGTCGGGCTGCTGTGGGCTCGGTCATTGCGGCTCCTCATCGGCATCCCAGATCAGCTTCGGATCAAAGCTCTGGGCGGCCAGCATTGTAAACGCGACCGACAGCAGAAAGCTCACGGCGGCAATTCCGGGGTTGATGGTAGCGACCGAGCCCAGCTGAACAAGGGCCGACAGGATCGCCACCACGAAGACGTCGATCATCGACCAGCGGCCGATGAATTCGACGACCTCATACAGCAGGTGGCGCTGATGTACACGGTCGGGCCGCGCCCGGCGCAGGCTGAGCGCGAGATATCCGATGGCGATGAACTTGCCCACCGGGATGACGATGCTGGCAAAGAACACGATGAAGGCCACGCCGTAGGAGCCATGGTGCACGAGCTCGATTGCACCGCCGACGATGGTGCTTTCCGATTTGTCGAGCAGGGTCGAGGTGCGCAGCATCGGGTAGAGGTTGGCCGGGAAGTAGACGATTACCCCGGCAATCAGCCAGGCCCAGACCAGCTCGAGCGAGCGGCGATTGGTGCGCGGCAGGGTATCGCCGCAGCGCGAACATTCCTCGGTGCCGGGGGGCTCGACCCGGCCGCAGGTGACACAGGCGATCAGCCCGGCCTGGCGCGCTGTCATCATGGCGAGTTCGCCTCGAGCGCGTTCCAGATGGTATGGCGGCACATGCTGGTGTCCTGCACCACGGTCACCACCACAAATCCCGAAAGGGCCCAGAAGGCCGGCCCGAGGTCGAGCGTGGCCAGCCCGCCCACCTTGACCAGCGCCACGGCGACGCCGACGATGAAGATCTCGGCCATCGACCAGGGGCGCAGTTGTTCGGCCAGTCTGAAAGCCGCCTTGGCGTGCGCGTAGGGCGCGCGGCCGCGCATCAGTGGCAGCAGGGTATAGACGATGGCCAGAAGCCGCAGGGCGGGGATCAGCACGATCAGCAGCGCCACCACTACCGCCAGCGGCACCATCAGCCCGGTCGAGAACACCTGCACCGCATCGAGGATCGAAGTGCGGTTGTGCAGCCCGCCGGCCTGCAGGTCGATGAAGGGAAAGAACACCGCCGCCACCATCAGGATGGCCGAGGTCAGCGCCAGCGCCGTGACCCTGGCAAAGGACCCGGCCCGCGGCGCTGCGATCACATGGCCGCAGCGCTGGCAGAGCGCGATGGATTTCTCGGGGATCTCGGGCTCGGTGTGCAGCGTGTCGCAGACCGGACAGGCATAGAGCGGCCCGCCGCCTGCGAGCCGATCCTCTGTCATCGCCATGGTGTCTGGTTCCAAATGCAAGCGGCCTTCGATCTGACTGTCCGCCTCATGACAGAACACCCTGTGCGAATCTACTGTGCGCCACGGGGACTGTCCACTGCAGCCGGAAACCTCGGCGCTGCCCCGCAGGGTGGGCCGTTCTGCCCACCACCCCGGTCAGGCGTCTGCGCGCCCCCGGTTGGTCCAGACCATCATGCCGCAGGCCGCCAGCCCCAGGAGCGCAAAGCCCGCGATCAACGGCACCACCGTACCGTCGACCCGCGCAGAGATCGCCGCCGCCAGAGGCAGCGACAAAAAGGTCGCCAGCGAGCCCACGAATGCCGCGCCAAGCCCCGCCATATGGCCCAGCGGCTCAAGCGCCAGCGCGTTGAGATTGCCGAAGTTGATGCCGACGCAGAAGAACACTGACAGTTGCCAGACGAGGAACAGCGCCAGCGGCGGCTGCCCGGCAAAGAGCGGCATCATCATCCAGAAGCCGAACGACAGCGCGGTCAGCGCCACCAGCGCCACGCCGGTCAGGCGCCGCATCCCCAGCCGCATCACCAGCGCCGCATTGACCAGCGCCGCACCGCCGAGCGCCGTCGAGGCCAGCGCGAAATAGGCGGCGAAGAGCTCGCCCACGCCGTAGACCCCCTGAAAGATCTGCTGCGCCGCGCCCAGGTAGCCCACGAACATGCCGTAGACCAGCCCGGCGGTCAGCGTATAGCCCAGCGCCACGCGCGACCGCAGGATCTCGGCGATGCCGCCGCCGATCTGCCGCAGGCTGAAGGCGCGGCGGTCGGCGGGGGGCAGGGTCTCGGTCTGGCGGAAGTAGAACCAAATCAGCACCGCCACCGACAGCACCCCCAGCCCGGCAAAGGTCGCGCGCCAGCCGCCCAGGGCGATCAGCCCCTGGCCCAGCGCCGGGGCGACAATCGGCACGATGATGAAGGCCGCCATGGCGAAGGACATGATCCGCGCCATCGCCCGTCCTTCGAACTGATCCCGCACCATGGCGACGGTAACGATGCGCGGCGCGGCGGCGCCCATGCCCTGCAGCACCCGCCCGGCCAGCATCACCGCCCAGCTGTCGGTGAAGCCCGCGACGAGGCAGCCGACGACAAAGACGCCATAGCCGCAATAGACCACCGGCTTGCGCCCGAAACTGTCAGACAGCGGCCCAACGACCAACTGCCCACCGGCGAGGCCCAGAAAGAAGGCGGTGACGAGGAAATGCCCGTCATGCAGGTTCGGCGCGCCGAGATCGCGGCTGATCGCCTCGAGCGCCGGCAGCATGATGTCGGTGCCCAGCGCCCCGATCGAAATCAGAAGAGCGACCAGCGCGATGTATTCGGCAAAGGCTGCCTTCGGGCGGGGGGAACCTGTCATCGGGCGTAACCTTCCTTCACTGGCGTTCCCCCCTCCTAGACCTGCCGCCGAGGAAGGCCAAGGGCGGTTTCGCTCGTGACCGCGCGGCACAACTCTGTGACGCAGGTCATGGACAGAAACACCAACAGCCCCGCCAGCGCTCAACAACGCGGCGGGGCGGTCCGCTCACCGGCAGACAGCTCTCAAGTTAAGCCCACCGAACCCCATGCGGCAGGCCTCCGACAATCGATCCCGAGCGCCGCACAGGCCCCGGAAGCTTCAGGCGCTGGTCGCGGCGGCCAGGGCGGTGTCCATCAGCGCGCGGATGCTGTCTTCGCGGGTTTCGGCGACCACCCGGCCCAGCTCTTCCGAGCCTTTCAGCACCACCAGCGTCGAGCGCCGGGGAATGCGCATCTGGGTGGCCATCTGCGAGCTGCCATAGGTGTCCCAGTCGATGTCGATGAAGGTGATGTTGGCCTCGTAGGCCGGGTTCGCGGCCTTCAGCTTCTCGATGATCCGGCCCTGCGCCCGGCAGGTGCTGCACCAGCTGGCGGTGAAATCGAGAAACAGCGTCTCGCCGGCGTCGAGCCGCTGTTGCAGCATGCCGGACTTGTATTGCAGCGCCTCCGCCATGGCCGAAACGGGCAGGGCGGCAGCAGCGCCGGCGAGGATCAGAAAATCGCGTCGTTGCATCTGGGGTCTCCTTTACAATGAGACAGAGAGATCGATCAGCCAGGCCGGCATGTGGTCCAGCGCCCAGCCTTCGAGAACATGGTGCAGCCGGAACAGAAGCATCAGCCCGACCGCGACAAAGACCGCGCCCAGCACCGGGCGCGACATGGAAGCAAAGCGGCGCAGCACGCCGGTGGTCCGGGCCAGATAGGCCAGCCCGAGGATCAGGGTCGACACGCCGGCGGCAAAGAGCGCCATGATGGCGGTGGCGCGCCACAGGTCCTGGCCCTGGGAGGCCAGCGCAATCGCGCCGCCCAGCGTCGGCCCGACGCAGGGGCTCCAGACCGCGCCGAGGAGCAGACCGCCAAGAAACTGCCCGCGCGCCGTTGACCGGTCGATCCGGTCGAGCCTGCCATCGGCGCTGGCGGCAATCCCGGCGGTGGCGGTGGAAAAGGCCAGCGACAGCCGCGGGATCAGCAGAACGGCCCCGAAAAGCACCATCAGCGCCGCCCCCGCCTGGGCAATGTCATCGGTGGTCAGCCCGACCAGGTGCCCCAGCGCCGTCACCGCCACGCCCAGGGTCACGAAGGACAGGCTCATCCCCGCCGCCAGCCAGAGCGGCCCGGCGCGCCCGGTCTGCAAGGCGCTGGCCAGAACAATCGGCAGCACCGGCAGCACGCAGGGGTTGATCAGGGTCAACAGCCCCGCGCCGTAGGCAAACAGCATTTCCATGTGACATTAGTTGCGCCGCGCGCGCCGATTGTCACCTGACAAGAGGGTGATGCCCGCGCCTCAGACCACGGTGCGCGGGGTCTTGGGCACGGGCTTGGCGCCTTTCTGCCGCGACAGCTGCACGGCGAGGATGCCGCCGCCGACAATGGCGACGCCGATCATGTCGAGCAGTCCCAGCGTCTCGCCCAGAAGCAGCGCCGCCACGGCGACACCGAAGAACGGGTTGAGGAAGTGGAAGGTCGATGCCTTGATCGCGCCGATCCGGTTGACCAGCGTGAACCAGACGAATGTGGCCGCCAGCCCCGGCACCAGCGTGGTATAGAGGAAGGCCAGCACCAGCGGCTGGGTCATCTGCACCTCGAAGGGCCATTCCAGCAGCGCCGAGGCAACGGCGAGAATCGCTGCGCCCACCAGCATCTGCAGCCCGACGATCATCATCACGTTGCCGCCCGAGGACGCGCCGCGCACCGAGAGCGTGGCGATGGTCAGCGCCACGGCGGCGATCACGCAGAGCGTCACGCCATAAAGGTCGACCCCGGCGCCCAGCCGCGCGCCCATGATCAGCGTCACCCCGCCAAAGCCCGCCACCAGCCCGGCCACCGCCAGCCCCGGCAGACGCTCGCGAAACACCAGCCAGCCGGCCAGCGCCACCATCAGCGGCATGGTCGAGGCGATGATCGAGGCCAGCGAGGCCTCAATGGTCTGCATGGCGATGAAGTTGAGCCCGAGGTAGATGGCGTTCTGGCAGACCCCGAAGACCAACGTCGCGCGCCATTGCGCCCGGCTTAGGCGGAAGCTCTGGCCCATGGCCAATGCCAAGACGATGCCGATCGCGCCAGAGAGCAGGAAGCGCAGCGCAAGCGAGCCCATCGGCGGGGCATATTCGACGATGATCCGGGCCGAGGTGAAGGCCGAAGACCACATGGCGGCAAAGGCCAGCCCCATCAGAATTGCGCGAAAGTCCATGTCATCTACCTGGTGGTTGGGGCGGGAAAGGAAAAGCCGGGAAGATCCCCGGCTTTCCGGTCTGCGTGTCCGGGCCGGCCAGGCGCCTCGGTGGCCCGAGCCTGATGCTTCGCGCCCCGGACTTGATCCGGGGCCTCATCGCCAGCACCCGGGAGATCCCGGATCGGGGTCCGGGACGGCGGCGCTCATTGCACGGCGCGGATGCCCGGATAGGCGGCGCGAAAGGCGGCATAGGCGCTGTCATAGGCGGCGGTCTGCGCGGTATCGGGGCTCACCGTCCGGGCGATCTCCGGCGGCGTCATCACCGCCTGCCAGTCGGCACCGGCCGCGCATTGCCCGAGCCGTGCGGCACCAAGTGCCGCGCCGAATTCGCCCTCGGCAGGCAGGTCGAGCGGCAGGTCCAGCACCGTGGCAATCAGCTTGAGCCAGTACTCCGACCGGCTGCCGCCGCCAATGGCAATCAGCCGGTCGATCTGCGCGCCGGTCTGCTTCAGCGCCTCGAAGCTGTCGCGCAGGCCGAAGGCCACGCCTTCCAGCACCGCGCGGGTCATGTCGTCGCGGCTGGTTCCGGCCGAGAGCCCGGTAAAGCTGCCACGGATCGCCGCGTCATTGTGCGGTGTCCGCTCGCCGGAGAGATAGGGCAGGAAGCGCACCGCGCCCGGCGCCTGCAGGGTCTCGCCCAAGGGCGCGGTCAGTTCGGCCGGGGTGGCGCCGGTGATCCGCGACAGCCAGTTCAGGCTGTCGGTGGCCGAGAGCATCACCCCCATCTGGTACCAGCGGTCGGGCACGGCGTGGCAGAAGGTGTGCACCGCCGTCGCCGGATCAGGCGCATAGCCGTCGCGCGCCGCCAGCAGCACGCCGGAGGTGCCGAGCGAGACAAAGCCTTGTCCTTCGCTCAGCGCGCCGATGCCGCAGGCCGCCGCCGCGTTGTCGCCGGCGCCACCGGCCACGCTGACCGGCCCGGCAAGGCCCCATTGCTCGGCCAGTTCGGCACGAAGCGTGCCGGCCTCGGCGCAGCCTTCGACCAGATGGGGCATCTGGTCGCGCCGCATGTGACTGGCTTCGAGCAGCGCCTCCGACCAATCCCGCGCGCCGGTGTCGAGCCACGAGGTGCCGGCGCTGTCGGACATGTCGGCGACATGCGTGCCGGTCAGGTAGAAGTTCAGATAGGCGGCAGGCAGCAGCACCTTGGCGACCCTGGCAAAGACCTCGGCCTCGTGCCGCTCGACCCAGAGCAGCTTGGGCGCGGTAAAGCCCGGAAAGACGATATTGCCCGAGGCCTCGCGCACGCCTTCGGTGCCGTCGAGGGTGGCGGCCTCTGCGCTCGAGCGGGTGTCGTTCCACAGGATGCAGGGCCGCAGCACCCTGTTGTCGGTGTCGAGCAGCGTCGCGCCATGCATGTGGCCGGCGACGCCGATGCCGCGCAGGCCGTCAAAGCCGGGCAGGGCGCGCAGCTCGTTCACCGCGCCGTCGAGCGCGGCGATCCAGTCGGCCGGGTCCTGTTCGGCCCAGCCGGGATGCGGATGCGCCACCTGATAGTGCCGCTCGGCCGATCCCAGCACCGTGCCGTCTTGGCCCATCAGAAGCGCGCGCAACCCCGAAGTTCCGAGATCGATGCCGAGATACGTCATGCCTGCGCCTTTCGCGATGTCACTGTCGCCGGCATTAGTATCAAGCCGGGGAAGGGGGGCAAGGGGGCAGGGCGCGAGATTTTCAGGAGGTGGCATGGACCCAAGGCTTGCGATATGCGTTGGAAATTCGAGGAAGAACAGGGCCGTGTGACCGTGCGCATCGTCAGCTACAACATCCGCAAGGCCGTGGGCCTCGACTGGCGCCGCGATCCCGAGCGGATCGTCGCGGTGCTGGCCGAGATCGACGCCGACGTGATCCTGCTGCAGGAGGCCGACAAGCGGGTCCGCAAGCGCGAGGGCGTGCTGCCGCGCGACATCCTCTGCGACGAGATGGGCTATCAGCTGGCCGAGGTGGCGGTGCGGCCCGACAGCCATGGCTGGCACGGCAATGTCATCCTTGTCCGGCAGGGCTTTCCGATCGCCGAGACCCGGCGCATCGACCTGCCCTCGGCCGAGCCGCGCGGCGCGGTCTCGGTGACGCTGGCCGAGCCGAGGATCGAATGTATCGGCGTGCACCTGGGTCTTAACGCAGCGATGCGGCGCAAGCAGCTGGCGGTGCTGCAGGACCACATGGAGGCGGCCGATCACCCGGTGATCGTCGGCGGCGATTTCAATGAATGGCGCCGTGGCACCGACCACGTGGAAAACCTGGGCGAAGTGGTCGAGCCGGGGCCGACCTTTCACAGCCGGGTGCCGGTGGCGCATCTCGACCGCTTCATCCTGAGCGGCGCCGTGCGGCACGAGGCGTCCTTCGTGCACCGCTCCGAGCTCGCGGCGCGGGCCTCGGACCACCTGCCGGTGGTGATCGACGTGTCGCTGGACGCGCCCGCATGACCGGGGGGGCCGCATGATCCTGACAGCGCTTCTGGTCCTGCACGGGCTGATCGTCCTGTCCTTCACCGTCCGCATCCTGCTGCGCGAGGACCTCTCGCCGCCGGCGCGGCTGGCCTGGTTCATCGCGCTCTTCCTGCTGCCCTTCTTCGGTTCGGCGGTCTATTTCCTGTTCGGCGAGGTCGACTTGGGCCACCGGGCGCGCAAGCGGCATCATGCGATCTTCGACCTGATCCGCACCCGCGCGGCGCGCTACATGGGCGACGAGGACGGTGTCGAGACGCTGATCCACAGCGATTATCGCCCGGCCTTTGCCTATGCCGCCAGCATCAACGGCTTCTACCCGGTGCCGGGCAACCGGGCGCAGCTGATGGCCGACAGCAGCGATTACCTCGACCGTCTGATCGCCGACATCGACGCGGCACAACATCATGTGCACATCCTGTCCTACATCTGGCTCGAGGATTACACCGGCCGCGCCATCGGTCGGGCGCTGATGCGGGCGGCGCGGCGCGGCGTGACCTGCCGCGCGATTGCCGACGGCCTGGGCGCGCGTCTGATGATCAAGGGACCGCTCTGGCAGGAGATGAAGGACGCCGGCGTCAACCTCGCCATTGCCTTCCCCTTCAGCAACGTGCTGCGCACCATGGCCACCAGCCGCATCGACCTGCGCAATCACCGCAAGATCGCGGTGATCGACGGGCTGGTCACCTATTGCGGCAGCCAGAACACCGCCGACCCCGAGTTCCGCATCAAGGCGCGTTACGCGCCCTGGGTCGACATCGTGCTGCGCTTTACCGGGCCGGTGGTCGATCAGAACCAGCTGCTGTTTGCCTCCGACTGGATGCAGGCCACCGGCGAGGTGCTGGAGGATGTGCAGCTGATCGGGGCGCCGCATCCCGACGGCTTTGCCGCGCAGGTGATCGGCGACGGCCCGACCGAACGCCATGGCGCCACGCCGCAGCTGTTTTCCAGCCTGATCGGCTGCGCGCGGCGCGAGATGGTGCTGACGACCCCCTATTTCGTGCCCGACACCACGGTGCTCGAGTCGCTGATCGCCGCCGCGCTGCGCGGCGTGCGGGTGGTGCTGATCTTTCCGCGCCGCAACGACAGCTGGATCGTCGCCGCCGCCAGCCACAGCTACTACCACCGGCTGCTCGAGGCCGGCTGCGAGATCTTCGAGTTCTGCGACGGGCTGCTGCATGCCAAGACCCTGACGATCGACGGCTGCATCAGCCTGATCGGTTCGTCCAACCTCGACCTGCGCAGCTTCGACCTGAACTACGAAAACAACATCCTGCTGCAGGACCCAGAAGTTACCCGGATGATCCACGACCGCCAGCAAAGCTACCTGCCCGAGTCGCGGCAGGTGACGCTCGAGGACGTGCTGCGCTGGCCGCATTGGCGGCGCGCCTGGAACAACATGGTCGCCACCATCGGGCCGATTCTCTGACCTCTGTCGCGGTTGCAATCGGCGCGCGGTTCTGAAATGCACGCGCGAACTGCGTTTTCAGCCGGGGTGGCAGAGTGATCGCTCAGCACATGTCAGACAAAGAGCCGGACACCGCGGCGCCGGGGGCTCATGCCAGCCGGCTGCGGCTCGAGGGCGCGCGTGTCGCCCGCGGCGAGAAGGTTGTGCTCGAGGATCTGACGCTCGATCTCGCGGTCTCACGGCTGGCCATCGTCGGGCGCAACGGATCGGGGAAATCGACACTGGCGCGGCTTTTGGCCGGGCTGGTCACGCCGGATGCAGGGCAGGTCACGATCAATGGCGTCGACATGGCGCGCGACCGCAAGGCGGCGCTGGGCGAGGTCGGCATCCTGTTCCAGAATCCCGACCACCAGATCATCTTTCCCACCGTGCTTGAAGAGCTGGCCTTTGGCCTGGCGCAGCAGGGGCGGGGCAAGAAACAGGCCGAAGCGGCTGCGCGAGAGACGCTGGCGCGTTTCGGCAAGTCCCATTGGGACGCGGCCTATGTCGACACCCTGAGCCACGGCCAGAAGCACCTTGTCTGCCTGATGGCGATCACCGCGATGGCGCCGCGGCTGCTCATTCTTGATGAGCCCTTTGCCGGGCTCGACATCCCGACACGGGCGCAGCTGATGCGCTATCTCGGCCACTATCAGGGCAACCTGATCCACATCAGCCATGACCCGGCGGACCTTGCCGGTTGTGACCAGGCGCTCTGGCTGGAGCGGGGGCGGATTCACCGGCAAGGCGACAGCGCGGCGGTGATCGCGGATTACGTGGCGCGGATGACAGAACTGGGAGAGGCCGATGATATCGCTGACCTCGCCGGTTAGAACCCGCGCGCACGACTGGCCCGCCGGTGCCAAGCTCGCGGCGCTGTCGGTGGCGACGCTGGGCCTGTTCTTTGTCGAGAGCCTCGGGTTTCAACTGCTGATCGCCGCCGGTGTGCTGGTGCTCTATGCCCTGCCGGGCTGGGTCTTCTTCCGCGACGGGCTGGGCAAGCTGCGGATGCTCTGGCCCTTCCTGCTGATCCTGACGCTCTATCATCTGATCGACGGCAGCCTCTCGGCCGGGGCGGTGGTGCTGCTGCGGCTTCTGTCAGCGGTGGCGCTGGCCAACCTTGTGACGATGACGACGCGGCTGTCTGATATGATTGCCGTGGTGCATTGGCTCTGCACACCGCTCAGGGCGCTGGGCGTCAGCACCCGGCCGCTCGAGATCGCCATTGCGCTGGTCATCCGCATGACCCCGGTGCTCTTTGCGCGGGCCCGGACCCTGATCGATGCCTGGCGCGCGCGCAGCCCGCGCCGCGCCAACTGGCGCATCCTGCTGCCGCTGACTTTGGCGGCGCTGGATGACGCCGATCACATCTCCGACGCGCTGCGCGCCCGCGGAGGCCTTGTTTCCATGGAGGACCAATAGATGGAACGTAACGTCGTCATGATCGCGCTCTTTGCCGCGCTGATCGCCGTGTTGGGGCTGATCCCCAAGATCACCCTGGGCTTCGTGCCGGTGCCGATCACCGCGCAGACCCTTGGTGTCATGCTCTGCGGCACCGTGCTGGGCGCGCGGCGCGGGGCGCTCGCGGTGCTGCTGTTCCTGCTGCTGGTGGCGCTGGGCCTGCCGCTGCTGTCCGGCGGTCGTGGCGGTCTGGGCGCCTTTGCCTCGCCTTCGGCAGGCTTTCTGATCGGCTGGCCGCTGGGTGCCTATGTGACGGGCTGGATCGTCGAGCGCTGGCGCGGCGTGCCGCTGACCCTGGCGGCGATCGTGGCCTCGGTGATCGGCGGCATCGGGGTGATCTATGTCTTCGGCGTGATCGGCATGGCCATCGTTCTGGACAAGTCGCTGCTGGAAGCCACCGCGCTGGTCACGGCCTTCATCCCCGGCGACGTGCTCAAGGCGGCGGTGGCGGGCATGCTGACCGGTGCTCTGGCCAAGGCGCGGCCCGCCAGCGTGCTGTCGCGCGCGGCCTGAGGACGCCCCAGGAACATGACACCGAAGCGCCCGGCATCGCCCGGGCGTTTCGCTTTGGCAGCCCGGCCCCGGCCCGGGGCCGGACCCGGCGCCGAAAAGGGTTGCCAACCCCGCGAACCTCGCCTATACGGCGCGCTCATCCATGCACTCCAGCGGATTTAGGGTGACCCTCAAATGGGGGCCCTCCGTTGATGTTGAGAAAGGAAAAAGGCGATGAACGCCAAGGAACTGCGTGAAAAGACGCCGGATCAGCTTCGTGAAGATCTGGCCAACCTGAAAAAAGAATCGTTCAACCTGCGCTTCCAGCAGGCGACCGGCTCGATGGAAAACACCGCCCGCATGCGCGCCGTCAAACGCGATGTGGCCCGTGTGAAAACCATTCTGAACCAAAAAGCCGCCGCGGCCGCTGAATAAGGAGCCAAAGACATGCCCAAACGTATTCTTACCGGCACCGTGACCAGCGACGCCAACGAACAGACCGTGACCGTTTCGGTTGAACGCCGCTTCAAGCACCCGGTCCTGAAGAAAACCATCCGTAAGTCCAAGAAGTACCGGGCTCACGATGAAAAGAACGCCTTCAAGGTCGGTGACTCTGTCCGCATCATCGAGTGCGCGCCGAAATCGAAGACGAAACGCTGGGAGGTTCTGGAGGCGTAAGCCGCCAGACCTTTTGGTTTGAGAGAAACCCTGGGGAACAGGCAATGACGCCCCCCAAAGGTCAGGAGAAACCCCATGATCCAGATGCAGACCAATCTGGATGTCGCTGACAACTCCGGCGCTCGCCGGGTGCAGTGCATCAAGGTTCTGGGTGGTTCCAAGCGTAAATACGCCTCCGTCGGCGACATCATTGTCGTCTCGGTGAAGGAAGCCATCCCGCGTGGTCGCGTGAAGAAAGGTGACGTCCGCAAGGCCGTCGTCGTGCGCACCGCCAAGGAAGTTCGCCGTGAAGACGGCACCGCGATCCGCTTCGATCGCAACGCAGCCGTGATCCTCAACAACGCCGGCGAGCCCGTCGGCACCCGTATCTTCGGACCGGTTGTGCGTGAGCTGCGTGCCAAGAACTTCATGAAAATCATCTCGCTCGCTCCGGAGGTGCTGTAATGGCTGCCAAACTCCGCAAAGGCGACAA
Organism: Marinovum sp.; assembly: GCF_048263515.1. Taxonomy (NCBI): domain Bacteria; kingdom Pseudomonadati; phylum Pseudomonadota; class Alphaproteobacteria; order Rhodobacterales; family Roseobacteraceae; genus Marinovum; species Marinovum sp. The sequence goes on from NZ_JBLXEC010000002.1 coordinate 25,710, forward strand.
GGTCGTCGTGCTTACCGGCAAGGACAAGGGCAAAGAGGGTACCATCACCTCTGTTGACCCCAAGTCGGGCAAAGCCATCGTGGACGGGATCAACGTCTCGATCCGCGCCACCCGTCAGACCCAGTCCTCGCAAGGTGGCCGCATCCCGAAAGCGATGCCGATCCAGCTTTCGAACCTGGCGCTGCTTGATGCCAACGGCAAGGCCACCCGCGTCGGCTTCCGCATGGAAGGTGACAAGAAGGTCCGCTTCGCCAAGACCACGGGGGACGTGATCGATGCTTGATGCTGCAACCTATACCCCGCGCCTGCGTACCCTGTACCAGGAGACCATCCGCGGCGCTCTGAAAGAAGAGTTCGGCTACAAGAACGACATGCAGATCCCGCGTCTGGACAAGATCGTTCTGAACATCGGCTGCGGTCGTGCCGCCGTGAAGGACAGCAAGAAAGCCAAGTCGGCCCAGGCCGATCTGACTGCCATTGCCGGTCAACACGCGGTCGTCACCAACGCCAAGAACTCGATCGCGGGTTTCCGCGTCCGTGAAGGCATGCCGATGGGGGCGAAAGTCACCCTGCGCGGCGCCCGCATGTACGATTTCCTCGATCGTCTGATCACCGTGGCGATGCCCCGTATCCGCGACTTCCGCGGCGTTTCGGGCAAGTCGTTCGATGGCCGTGGCAACTATGCCCTCGGCATCAAGGAACACATCGTGTTCCCCGAGATCGACTTCGACAAGGTGGACGAGCCCTGGGGCCTGGACATCGTGATCGCCACCACCGCGAAAACCGACGACGAAGCCAAGGCGCTGTTGAAAGCTTTCAACATGCCCTTCACGTCGTAATCGCGGGAAGAGGATTAAGACATGGCTAAAAAAGCAATGATCGAACGCGAGAAGAAGCGCGAGAAGCTGGTGGTGAAATACGCCGCCAAGCGCGCCGAACTCAAGGAAATCGCAACCGACGAGTCGAAGCCGATGGAAGAGCGCTTCAAGGCCCGCCTGAAGCTGGCAAAACTGCCTCGCAACAGCTCGCCCACCCGTCTGCACAACCGCTGCCAGCTGACCGGTCGTCCCCACGCGTACTACCGCAAGCTGAAAATCAGCCGTATCGCGCTGCGTGAACTGGGCTCGAAGGGCCTGCTTCCCGGCATGGTCAAGTCGAGCTGGTAAGGGAGGGTATATAGATGAACGATCCTATCGGCGATATGCTCACCCGGATCCGCAACGCTCAGATGCGTGGCAAATCCACCGTCAACACCCCCGCGTCGAAACTGCGCGCCTGGGTGCTCGACGTGCTCGCGGACGAAGGTTACATCCGCGGCTACGAGAAAACCACCGACGAGCGCGGCCACCCCGCGATCGAAATCAGCCTCAAGTACTATGACGGCGCCCCCGTCATCCGCGAACTGAAGCGGGTGTCGACTCCGGGCCGTCGGGTGTACCTGGGTGTGGACGAGATTCCCACGGTCCGTCAGGGCCTTGGTGTTTCCATCGTGTCCACTTCCAAAGGCGTCATGTCGGATGCAAACGCACGCTCTGCCAACGTTGGCGGCGAAGTGCTTTGCACCGTATTCTAAGGAGGGCTGTGTAATGTCTCGTATCGGCAAACAGCCTGTAGCCCTGCCTGATGGCGTTTCGGCGTCGATCTCCGGCCAGACCATCGAGGTCAAGGGTCCGAAGGGCACGCAGAGCTTCACCGCAACCGACGACGTCACCCTGACCGTCGAGGATGGCTCGGTCTCCGTCGCGCCGCGTGGCAAGTCCAAGCGCGCGCGTCAGCAGTGGGGCATGAGCCGCACCGTCGTGGCCAACATGGTCACCGGCGTCAGCAGCAGCTTCAAGAAAGAGCTTGAAATCCAGGGTGTGGGTTACCGGGCGCAGCTTCAGGGCAAAACCCTGAAACTGAACCTCGGCCTGTCCCACGACGTGGACTTCGAGATTCCGGAAGGTATTACCGTGACCGTCCCGAAACCGACCGAGATCATTGTCGAAGGCAATGACATCCAGCAGGTCGGCCAGGTGGCTGCGAACATCCGTGACTGGCGCAAGCCCGAGCCCTACAAGGGCAAAGGCATCCGCTACAAGGGTGAGTATATCTTCCAGAAGGAAGGCAAGAAGAAGTAAGGACGCGGACAATGGCAAACAGCAAAAGACAACTGTTCCTCAAACGCCGCCTGCGCGTCCGGAACAAACTTCGCAAGATGAACCGCGGGCGCATGCGTCTGTCGGTGCATCGTTCGAACAAGAACATCTCGGTCCAGCTGATCGACGACGTCCAGGGCAAGACCCTGGCGGCGGCGTCCAGCCTCGAAAAGGACCTGGGCATCGTTGGCAAGAACAACGTGGAAGCCGCAGCCAAGGTTGGCTCTGTGATCGCAGAGCGCGCCAAGGCAGCCGGTGTCGAGGAATGCTACTTCGACCGCGGTGGTTTCCTGTTCCACGGTGGCATCAAGGCTCTGGCCGATGCCGCCCGCGAAGGTGGCCTGAAGTTCTAAGTGCAGGGGCGCTTCGGCGCCCCTCGATGATCGGGGGCCTCGGCGCAATCCGGGGCCACTTCGATTGACAAGACCCGGCGCATCCGCGCCAGTTACAAAGGAATTGCCATATGGCAGAACGTGAAAACAGAGGCCGGGGCGGTCGTCGCGAACGCGATGAAGCACCGGAATTCGCCGACCGTCTGGTCGCGATCAACCGGGTCTCCAAGACCGTCAAGGGTGGTAAGCGCTTCGGCTTCGCAGCCCTCGTCGTCGTCGGTGACCAGAAAGGTCGCGTGGGCTTCGGCAAAGGCAAGGCGAAAGAGGTCCCCGAGGCCATTCGCAAGGCCACCGAGCAGGCCAAGCGTCAGATGATCCGCGTGCCGCTGCGCGAAGGTCGCACGCTGCACCACGACATCGAAGGTCGTCACGGTGCCGGCAAGGTCGTCATGCGCACCGCACCGCAAGGTACCGGTATCATCGCCGGTGGTCCGATGCGGGCCGTCTTCGAGATGCTGGGCGTGCAGGACGTGGTTGCCAAGTCGACCGGTTCGCAGAACCCCTACAACATGATCCGCGCAACCCTGAACGCGCTGACCCGCGAAGCCAGCCCCCGCATGGTGGCCCAGCGTCGCGGCAAGAAAGTGGCCGACATCCTGCCCAAGCGTGAAGACGCGCCGGCGGAATCGTCCCAAGTCGCCGAGGAGGCCTGAGACCCATGGCAAAAACCATCGTCGTCAAACAGGTCGGTTCGCCGATCCGCCGTCCCGAAGTTCAGCGCAAGACCCTGATCGGTCTCGGCCTGAACAAGATGCACAAGACCCGCGAGCTCGAGGATACCCCCTCGGTGCGCGGCATGATCAACAAGATCCCGCATCTGGTGGAAATCGTCGAAGAGCGCGGCTAAGCCCGTCTCGATGTTGCTAAAATCAGACGCCGTCGCCCCGAGAGGGGCGGCGGCGTTTCGCGTTTGCACCCTGTCGCCACGTAACACATTGGCGCAGAATGGGATTAAACGTAGAAATAACGCTGAGCTATTGGTAGTCTGAGCCATTCTTGCCGACCTGTCGCCCGGAATATTGTCCGAAACCGCGATCTGGATTTACAAAATGTGGTTCTTTCTCGATCCGTCGAACAAGATCATCGACGTCTCGCCGGACTGGGACAGCCTGGTCCTGCCGGAGGGCGGTGCGGCGGTGACGAGCAGCCGGATTGTCGGGCGGTCGCTTTGGGATTTCGTCAACGGCGGCGACACAAGGTCCTATCTCAACGCTCTGTTCTTCTGGTGTCGGCAGACCGGCCACGTGCTGACCATGCCCTATCGCTGCGACGCGCCCAACCTGCGCCGCGAATGCCGGATGAAGATCGTCCCGCACAGCGAGGGCGGGCTCGAGATCAGCCATGACGTGCTGCTGATCGAGGAGGTCGAGGGGTATCACGTGCTCGAACCCGACGGCACCGCCGAGCAATGTTCGCAATGTCTGAACTGGCACGGGCCGGACGGATGGTACGATCAGACCATGTCGGTCCCGGCAAGGGACATGTTCGTGCACTACGTCATCTGCCCCGAATGCCGCCTTGCAGCAAGACGCGCCCTTGGCAGTGAAGGCTTCGGGGCAGGGGGGCTGCTCAACTGAGCTGGCCGCGCAAGCAATTTCAATTGGTTAGCTGAAAGACCCGCGCGCGCATGACCCGCGCCGCGCCGATTTCAACCCATGCTGCGTTGCAGAAAACGCATATCAGGTCGTCCGAAGTGTAGATTGTTAGCGCCACCACTTGGCCCTAGATAAGGGTCACGGAGGAAACGAAACAACTTCTCTCGGGGATGATCCCCACACGAAAGGACTACGACAATGGCTTATGCATCGTCCAATACCGTCTCCACCTTCAGCTTTTCCGCTCTGCTGCACAATGCTGCCGAGGCGTACAAAACCGCACGTACCCGTCGCGCCGTCTTCAACCAGACGTACAACGAACTGGCCGTGCTCTCCGACCGCGATCTGAACGACATCGGCGTCTCGCGCTCGGACATCCGCGACCTCGCGCTGCAGGAAGCCGCGAAGGTTCGCTAACCCCAGGAATTCAGCTGGCGCGCCACTCAGGCGCTGCCGCATCACGCGGGCCAATCCCTTGGCCCGCGTTTTATGTTTCCGGGACCCCGCATTTGCCCCGCTCCCGACGTTCGCAGACTGCATGCATTTTGTGCAACGCAGCCATGCCGAATTGGCGTTAGCGGTCAAGGCGCTGCGGGTTTATGCCTCGGGCCAACTGAAGTCTCTATCCAGGAAAACGACATGACCTTCCTTTCCAAACTCGCCAGCCGCATCACCCGGGCCCTCCGTCAGGAGCCGGTGCCCTGCTGGACCGAATACCTGCGCGAGACCCGCCCCAACTCCTGAGACCGGGGAACGCCACGTGACAAGGCCGCGGACCTTCCGCGGCTCTTGCACCGCGCGCGGGCCACGGTTATACGCGCACGGTGGCCTTTCGGGGCCGCGACTCACATCAAGCAAGAAACGCCGTGGTCTGCCAACTCGCTTCGGGGCAGCATCCGGCAAGGAGAAGCGACATGAAACTCAATGAACTGCGCGACAACGAAGGCGCAAACAAACGCAAGAAACGCGTTGGCCGTGGCCCGGGTTCGGGCATGGGCAAGACCGCAGGCCGCGGTATCAAGGGTCAGAAATCCCGTTCGGGTGTGGCCATCAAAGGCTACGAAGGCGGCCAGATGCCGATCTATCAACGTCTGCCCAAGCGTGGCTTCAATAAGCCGAACCGCAAGCAGTACGCTGTCATCAACCTCGGCCTGATCCAGAAATTCATCGAAGCCGGCAAGCTCGACGCAGGCAAGATCGACGAAGACACCCTCGTGGCTTCGGGCGTTGTGCGCCGCAAGCTCGACGGTGTGCGCGTTCTGGCCAAGGGTGAACTGACCTCGAAAGCCACCATCTCGGTCACCGGCGCCTCGAAGGCAGCTGTGGACGCGGTGGAGAAGGCCGGAGGCTCGCTGACGGTCACGGGTGCGCAAGCTTCCGAATAAGCGGGTTGTGAGCGGTGCTCTCGCCGCTTACATAGCTTTCAGTTTTCCAAACGCCGCCCGCCGGAAAACGGCTCTGGGCGGCGTTTTCATAGAGCGAGATTAACGAGCCATGGTATCAGCAGTAGAGCAGATGGCGGCCAACACCAGCTGGGCGGCGCTCGGCAAGGCCACAGACCTGCGCAACCGCATTCTCTTCACCCTCGGTCTTCTGATCGTCTACCGGCTGGGTACCTTCATCCCGGTTCCGGGCATCGACGGCGCCGCGCTGCGTGATTTCATGGAGCAGGCGGGTCAGGGCATCGGCGGCATGGTCTCGATGTTCACCGGCGGCGCGCTGGGGCGGATGGGCATCTTTGCTCTGGGCATCATGCCCTACATCTCGGCCTCGATCATCGTGCAGCTGCTGTCCTCGATGGTTCCGGCGCTCGAACAGCTCAAGAAAGAGGGCGAGCAGGGCCGCAAGAAGATCAACCAGTGGACCCGCTACGGCACCGTGGTTCTCGCCACCTTCCAGGCCTATGGCCTCTCGGTCGGGCTGTATGCCAATGACTTCGTCTCGGCCGATATCGACCAGAGCTTCTTCATTGCCTCCTGCGTGATCACCCTTGTCGGCGGCACAATGTTCCTGATGTGGCTGGGCGAGCAGATCACTGCCCGCGGTCTCGGCAACGGCATCTCGCTGATCATCTTCGTCGGCATCATCGCCGAGGTTCCGGCGGCCCTGGCGCAGTTCTTTGCCTCCGGCCGCTCGGGCGCGATCAGCCCCGCCGTCATCGTCGGCGTGATCGTCATGGTGATTGCCGTCATCATGTTCGTCGTCTTCATGGAACGTTCGCTGCGCAAGATCACCATTCAGTATCCGCGCCGCCAGCAGGGCATGAAGATCTCCGAGGCCCAGCAGTCGCACCTGCCGGTCAAGGTCAACCCGGCCGGCGTGATCCCGGCGATCTTTGCCTCGTCGCTGCTGCTGCTGCCGACCACGATTGCCACATTCTCCGGCAACCAGACCAGCCCGGTGATGTCGACCATCCTGGCCTATTTCGGCCCGGGTCAGCCGCTCTACCTGCTGTTCTTTGCGCTGATGATCGTGTTTTTTGCCTATTTCTACACCTTCAACGTCTCGTTCAAACCCGATGACGTGGCCGACAACCTGAAGAACCAGAACGGCTTTGTCCCCGGCATCCGTCCGGGCAAGAAGACCGCGGAATACCTCGAATACGTGGTCAACCGCGTGCTGGTTCTGGGCTCGGCCTATCTTGCCGCGGTCTGTCTGCTGCCGGAAATCCTGCGCGGTCAATTCGCCATCCCGTTCTACTTCGGCGGCACCTCTGTGCTGATCGTCGTCTCGGTGACCATGGACACCATCCAGCAGGCCCAGAGCCATCTTCTGGCCCACCAGTACGAAGGTCTGATCCAGAAATCGCAACTGCGTGGTAAAGGTAAGGCCCGCAAGAAACGCAGCCCCGTTCGGAGATAATCCCGCATGAACATCATTCTTCTTGGGCCCCCGGGGGCAGGAAAAGGCACGCAGGCACGCAAGTTGGTGGAGGAGCGGGGGATGACCCAGCTCTCGACCGGCGACATGCTCCGCGACGCCAAGGAAAGCGGTACCGAGATGGGCAAGCGCGTGGCCGGTGTCATGGCCCGCGGCGAGCTTGTCACCGACGAGATCGTGATCGGCCTGATCGAGGAAAAGCTCGAAGCCAACCCCGAAGGCAGCTTCATCTTCGACGGCTTCCCGCGCACGCTGGCGCAGGCCGACGCGCTCGAAGAGCTGCTGGCCAAGCACGGCAAGAGCCTTGATGCGGTCATCGAGATGCGCGTCGACGACGAGGCGCTGGTGGCCCGGATCACCGCACGCTCGACCTGCGGCGACTGCGGCGAGGTCTACAACGACCAGACCAAGTCCTGGCCCGCCGACGGCAAATGCGCCAACTGCGGCTCGACCGACCAGAAGCGCCGCGCCGACGACAACGAAGACAGCCTGCGCACCCGGCTGATGGCCTATTACAAGCAGACCTCGCCGCTGGTGGGCTACTACCACTGCAAGGGCACGCTGCGCCCGATCGACGGCATGGGCAGCCCCGACGAGGTCGCTGGCGCACTCGCAGGCGAGCTGGGTTGATCTCCACCAAGTAGGAACGCGCAGGGTGGGCTGGAGTGTCCACCCCAGGTCGGCACATGCCCCTCATCGCCCGAAGCTCCGGCGCGTCAAAGCCGTCTCCGGCACCCATGGACACAAAAGCCTTGACAGGGGGTTGACGATGCCCCCTCAGGCTCATAGTTAGCCCTATCTCGCGCTCAGCGAGCGATTCCCGCGAGGGAATCCATCACTTCGAAATCAGCTGCGGCCCGGGTGCTCAATGCCTCGGGCTTACGTTGTGAAAAAAGGTTCTGGCACTACGGAACCGCAACAAAAGGAAAGTGACACTTGGCACGCATCGCCGGCGTTAACATCCCGACCCACAAACGGGTCCCGATTGCCCTGACTTACATCACCGGAATTGGCCACACCTCGGCCAAGCAAATCTGTGAAGCCGTGAACATCGACCCCGCGCGTCGTGTGAACGAGCTCTCCGACGCCGAAGTTCTGGCCGTGCGCGAGCACATCGACGCCAACTTCACCGTCGAAGGCGACCTGCGTCGCGAAGTGCAGATGAACATCAAGCGTCTGATGGACCTCGGTTGCTACCGCGGCCTGCGCCATCGCCGCAACCTCCCCGTTCGCGGTCAGCGGACCCACACCAATGCGCGCACGCGCAAAGGCCCGGCGAAACCCATCGCTGGCAAGAAGAAGTAAGGGAGGTCTGAGAACATGGCACGTGATACCCGTCGCGGAGGCAAGAAGAAGGTCTCCAAGAACATCGCCACCGGTGTGGCGCATGTGAACTCTTCGTTCAACAACACCAAGATCCTGATCTCGGACGTGCAGGGCAACGCCATTGCATGGTCGTCGGCCGGCACCATGGGCTTCAAGGGCTCGCGGAAGTCGACCCCCTATGCCGCCCAGATGGCTGCCGAAGACGCAGGCAAGAAGGCAGCAGAGCACGGCATGAAGACGCTGGAAGTCGAAGTTCAGGGCCCCGGTTCGGGCCGTGAATCGGCGCTCCGCGCTCTGGCCGCCATCGGCTTCAACATCACCTCGATCCGTGATGTGACCCCGATCGCGCACAACGGCTGCCGTCCGCCGAAGCGCCGCCGCGTCTGATCAACAACTATCAAGTTTGGGGCCGGGCATCCGCACGGCCCCATTCCGTCATTTTAACCTCGGGCGCTTTCGCCTTTAGGACATGGGGCAAGAGCAGGAATGGAGGGACGCATGATCCACAAGAATTGGGCCGAGCTGATCAAGCCGACGCAGCTGGAGGTCCGCCCTGGCAACGATCCCGCGCGTCAGGCCACCGCTGTCGCCGAGCCTCTCGAGCGCGGCTTCGGTCTTACCCTCGGCAACGCGCTGCGCCGCGTGCTGATGTCGTCGCTGCAAGGCGCCGCAATCACCTCCGTCCAGATCGACAACGTGCTGCACGAATTTTCGTCCGTGGCCGGTGTGCGTGAAGACGTGACAGATATCGTTCTGAACCTCAAGGGCGTCGCGCTGCGCATGGAAGTCGAAGGGCCCAAGCGCCTGTCGATCAATGCCAAGGGCCCGGGTGTCGTCACCGCCGGTGACATCTCCGACAGCGCCGGCATCGAGGTTCTCAACAAGGACCACGTGATCTGCCACCTCGACGAGGGTGCGGATGTCTACATGGAACTGACGGTCAACACCGGCAAGGGCTATGTCGCTGCCGACAAGAACAAGCCGGAAGATGCGCCGATCGGCCTGATCCCGATCGACGCGATCTATTCGCCGGTCAAGCGCGTCTCCTACGACGTGCAGCCGACCCGCGAAGGCCAGGTTCTCGACTATGACAAGCTGACGCTGAAAATCGACACCGACGGCTCGGTCACCCCCGAGGACGCCGTGGCCTATGCCGCGCGCATCCTGCAAGACCAGCTGTCAATCTTCGTCAACTTCGACGAGCCGGAATCGGCGACCCGTCAGGACGACGACGACGGTCTCGAGTTCAACCCGCTTCTGCTTAAGAAGGTCGACGAGCTCGAGCTTTCGGTGCGCTCGGCCAACTGCCTGAAGAACGACAATATCGTATATATTGGCGACCTCATTCAGAAGACCGAAGCCGAGATGCTGCGCACGCCGAACTTTGGCCGCAAGTCGCTCAACGAGATCAAGGAGGTGCTCTCGGGCATGGGCCTGCACCTCGGTATGGACGTCGAGGACTGGCCGCCGGACAACATCGAAGATCTGGCCAAGAAGTTCGAAGACGCGTTCTGAGACACGGTGGGTTGAAAACCCACCCTACGGCCGGGAGGTCCGCCCCCCGGCCAAGGTTGCAGCATCCCCCCGTAGGGTGGGTTTGCAACCCACCACCCCCGGGGCATCCTGCCCCACCACCCCGGGCAAAATGCCCCAAGGAGAGCCGGTGACACGCATCGCCGGCCAGACAAAGCAAAACCGCCCGTAGAGGGCAACTGAAGGAAGATACCATGCGTCACGCAAGAGGTTACCGCCGCCTGAACCGTACTCACGAGCACCGCAAGGCGCTCCTGTCGAACATGGCCGGCTCGCTCATTGAACATGAGCAGATCAAGACCACCCTGCCCAAGGCAAAAGAACTCAAGCGCGTTGTCGAGAAGCTGATCACGCTTGGCAAGCGCGGCGACATCCACGCCCGCCGTCAGGCCGCAGCCGCGCTGAAGGAAGACAAGGACGTTGCCAAGCTCTTCGAAGTGCTGGGCCCGCGCTATGCAGACCGCAAGGGTGGCTACACCCGCGTTCTGAAAGCCGGCTTCCGCTATGGTGACATGGCGCCGATGGCGATCATCGAACTGGTCGACCGCGACGTCGACGCCAAAGGCGCCGCCGACAAGGCCCGCCTGGCCGAGCTGGAAGCAGCCGAAGAGTAAGACGATCCCGTCTTGCCGGTTTCGAACCCCCGCTTTACCCAGCGGGGGTTTTTCTTTGTCTTGTGATCGGAGATCGGAATGAAAATGCGGCTGTCGGTGTTCGACGTACAGGGGCTGGCCTTCGGCATCGTGATGCTGAGCATCGGCGTCGTCTTTCTGAAATCCGCGGGTCTCGTCACCGGCCAGACCGCCGGGATCGCGCTCTTGCTGTCCTACGTGCTGCCGCTCGACTTCGGCCCGCTGTTCTTTCTGGTCGGCCTGCCGTTCCTGCTGCTGGCCTGGGTGAAACGCGGCCCGGTCTTTGCCCTGCGCACGGTGATCGTGGTGCTGGGCGTCTCGGTGGTGTCTCAGCTCTTTGCCCAGACCATCCTGTTCGAGCGGCTCGAAGCCTGGGCGGCGGCGTTGCTGGGTGGGGCCTGCTGCGGCGTCGGGCTGGTCGCGGTCTTCCGCCACAATGCCTCGGCCGGGGGGATGACCATCGTCGGCATCCTGATCGAGCAGAAGACCGGCTTCAAGGCCGGCTGGTTCCAGCTTGCCGTCGATGCGCTGGTGTTCCTCGCCTCGGCCTTCGTGCTGACGCCCTCGCAGCTGTTCTACTCGTTTCTCGGCGCGTTGATCACCAATTTCGCGGTGATCTGGAACTTCGATGTCGCCCAGAGCGCCACCGGACGGCCGGGCTATGGCCGCTCTGCCAAGCGAGGCGCAGATCAGGGCGCATGAAAATGGCCAGCCCCGTCGGGCTGGCCGTTACTTGTTAACACTGGACCAACGCGCTCACCCGGCGTCGAGTTCCTTCTTCACCAATTCTTCGATCTTGCCGACCGGGTGGTTGGTCAGGGTCTTGGGGATCTCGGCCACGACCTTGTCGCTGACCTCTTGGTGCATCTCGCTGCGCAGGTCACCCAGGACCTGCGGCGAGGCTACGAGGATCAGCCGTTCGAAGTTGCCCTTGTGCGCTTCCTGGTACAGCTTTTCGGCCAGATCGGCGGCAAAGCGTTCCTTGGCCAGCTCGTGCCAGTCGGTGTCATCCATCGCCGAGCGCTGCTGCACCCCGGTGTCGTTCATCCGGCCGGGACGGTTGGCCGATTGCTCGCGGTCAGAGGGGTTGTCCTGTTCGTCCTTGTCGGTGACCTCGAGATGCGGGTCATCGTGGTCGGTCAGGTTCTGCAGGAACAGGGCCTTTTCGCTGTCGGCCACGACGATCCAGGTGCCGTTCTTGATCCGGGCCATCTCACGATCCTCCCTTGTCGAGCTCGTCGCGCTTCTGCACGCGGGTGATGCCGGGTTTGTCCTGCTCGGCCTGCTTCAGCAGATCGCGTGTGCCGACCTTGCGTTCGAGATTGCCGTCAGCGCGGCCCTGCTGGCCGGGGGTTGCGGCATCGTCGACGTATTTCTCGGTTTCGCGCGTGCCGTCCTGTGACCTTTTGCGGTCTGCCATGATAGCCTCCTTCTCCAAGCGGTTCAGCCGGTCAACGCGCAGGCAGCACCTCGGGTTCCGGTGCGGCTTGAAACACCGGGGGCGGACAGGCATATCAGCCCCGGACCCCGTTGAAGGAGCGAAGATGCGTCTGATCCTTGCCGTTGCTCTTGCCCTGATCGCCGGCTCCGTCGGTGCCGAGACCCGCGTGCCGCAAAGCCGGGCCGAAATATCCATGAGTTTCGCGCCGCTGGTGCGAGAGGCCGCGCCGGCCGTCGTCAACATCTATGCCCGCCGGGTGGTCGAGGCGCGGCGCAGCCCCTTTGCCGACGATCCCTTCTTCGGCGAGTTCTTTCGCAATTTCACCCAGGCGCAGCCGCGGGTGCAGAACTCGCTGGGTTCGGGCGTGATCCTGTCCGACGATGGCATCGTGGTGTCGAACTACCACGTCATCGGCCAGGCCACCGACATCCGCGTCGTGCTGAATGACCGGCGCGAATATAGCGCCTCGGTGCTGCTGTCGGACGAGCAGAGCGACCTGGCGATCCTGCAGCTCGACGGTGCCAGCGACATGCCGCATCTGCAGCTGCGCGACAGCGATACCGTCGAGGTGGGCGAGCTGACCTTGGCGATCGGCAATCCCTTCGGCGTCGGCCAGACGGTGTCGTCCGGCATCGTCTCGGGGCTGGCGCGCTCGGGCCTCGCCACCGGCAACATGCGCGGCTATTTCATCCAGACTGATGCGCCGATCAACCCCGGCAACTCCGGCGGCGCGCTGATCGACGTGCAGGGCCGGCTGATCGGCATCAACACCTCGATCCTGACCCGCTCAGGCGGGTCGAACGGCATCGGCTTTGCCATTCCCGCCTCGCTGGTCGAGCAGTTCATGGCCCAGGCCCGGGCCGGCAACGACCGCTTCCTCAGGCCCTGGTCCGGGTTCAGGGGGCAGGCGGTGGACGCCGACCTTTCCGACAGCCTCGGGCTGGCGCTGCCCGGCGGTGTGGTGATCTCGGACCTGCATGACGCCAGCCCCTTTGCCGAGGTCGGGCTCGAAATCGGCGACGTGATCCTTGCCGTCGACAGCCGCCCGGTGAACACGCCGGCCGAGATGGTCTATCGCATGTCGGTGCGCGGCATCGGCGCGCGGATCACGGTCGACTACATCCGCGACGGCAGCCCGGTCGAGGCCCGCGTGACCCTGATCGCCCCGCCGGAGGAACCGGCGCGGGAAGAGACCGTGCTGGGCCGCGGCGCGCTGCTCGAAGGGCTGCGGCTGGCGCGGCTCAACCCGGCACTGCGCGACGAGCTGGGGCTGGACGAGGGCGCCGAGGGTGTGATCGTACTCGACCCCGGTGCAGTGGGCGCGCGTGTCGGGCTCAGGGCAGGGGACATCCTGCTGAGCGTCGGGCGCTACGTCATCGAGCGGCCCGGCGATGCGGCGCGCATCCTGCGCCAGGCAACGGGGCGCGTGGCGCTTCAGGTCCAGCGCGGCAATCGCCGGCTGGCACTGCGGTTCCGGGTCTGAGCGGGTGGCGGATCTGTTTGACACAGGCGGCGAGGCCCCCTCTGGCGCCGCCCCGCGCCCGCTGGCCGACCGGCTGCGGCCCAAGGCGCTGGACGAGGTGATCGGCCAGGAGCAGGTGCTGGGCCCCGATGCGCCGCTCGGCGTGATGCTGAAATCCGGCGCGTTGTCCTCGCTGGTGTTCTGGGGTCCGCCCGGCGTCGGCAAGACCACGATTGCGCGGCTGCTGGCGGATGTCACCGACCTGCATTTCGTCCAGATCAGCGCGATCTTCACCGGCGTGCAGGAACTCCGCAAGGTCTTTGAGGCCGCCAAGCACCGCCGCGCCAATGGCCAGGGCACGCTGCTTTTCGTCGACGAAATCCATCGCTTCAACAAGGCGCAGCAGGACGGGTTTCTGCCGCATATGGAGGATGGCACCATCCTGCTGGTGGGCGCCACCACAGAGAACCCGTCGTTCGAGCTGAATGCCGCTCTGCTCAGCCGGGCGCAGGTGCTGGTGCTGACCCGGCTCGAGCTTGCCGATCTGGAACGGCTGGTGCAGCGCGCCGAGAAGGACCTCGACCGGCCCTTGCCGCTGGACGGCCCGGCGCGCGAGGCGCTGCTCGAAATGGCCGATGGCGACGGCCGGGCGCTGCTCAACCTGATCGAACAGGTGATGGCCTGGAAGGTCGAGGGCAAGCTCGACACCGGAGCCCTGGCGCAGCGACTGATGCGGCGCGCAGCGCAATACGACAAATCGGGCGATGCGCACTACAACCTGATCTCGGCGCTCCACAAATCGGTGCGCGGCTCCGACCCCGACGCGGCGCTCTACTGGTTTGCCAGGATGCTCGAAGGGGGCGAGGACCCGCGCTACCTGGCCCGGCGGATCACCCGCATGGCGGTCGAGGACATCGGCCTGGCCGATCCGCAGGCCCAGGCGATCTGTCTGCGGAGCTGGGAGACCTACGAGCGGCTCGGCAGCCCCGAGGGCGAGCTGGCGATCGCCCAGGCGCTGATCTACCTGGCGCTGGCACCGAAATCCAACGCCGGTTATGTCGCCTACAAGGCAGCGCGGCGCGAGGCCAAGCGCACCGGCTCGGAACCGCCGCCCAAGCACATCCTCAACGCGCCGACCAAGCTGATGAAGGAGCAGGGCTACGGAGATGGCTATGCCTATGATCATGACGCCGAGGACGGGTTTTCCGGGCAGAACTACTTCCCCGAGACGATGAAGCGGCCGGTGATGTACCTGCCGGTCGAGAGGGGGTTCGAGCGCGAGTTGAAGAAGCGGGTGGATTATTTCACCAAGCTGCGACTGAAGCGCGAAACGTAGGGTTTGGTGGGAGGTCCCGGATCAGGCCCGGGACGACGTCGGGCTTGTGGCCGGGCGCGGAATCAAGGCCGCAGGCCGCCGCGCCATCGTCATGCCAAAGGCATGCCTCCGGCATGACCCGCCCCCCGGGGCGGCGATACGTCTGCAGTAGGCGCGTCGATCAGATCATCTTCGGATTTGGCGGGGATAAAGTGCGGCCGAACGCAGGGTAGATCGCCACCCCGCGGGTCGGCGATGGCGCGGCTTGCGCGGGACGGCGGGGCGAGGACTGTCCACCCTTCGGCAAATCCCTCTCGCAACCCCACGTCCCGCGACACCCCCCACGCTTGACAAGCCGCCACCGCCGCGCGACAGACGCGCCATGACATCAACCCTTCTTCAAGTCGCCCTTGGCGGCGCATTGGGCGCGAGCGCGCGCTATCTCACCGGGGTGGCCGCGGTGCGCGTCATCGGGCATGGCTTTCCCTGGGGCACATTGATCGTGAACGTCCTGGGCTCTTTCCTGATGGGCGTGCTGGTGGTGGTGCTGGCGCATTACCATGCCACCCGCTTCGCACCGCTGCTGATGACCGGCGTGCTCGGCGGCTTCACCACCTTCTCGGCGTTCTCGCTTGATGCGGTGGCGCTTTTCGAACGCGGTCAACTGACCACCGCGGCGCTTTACGTCTCGGCCTCGCTCGGCCTGGCGATTGCGGCGCTTTTTGCCGGCCTGATGGCGGCCCGGGGGTATTTCGCATGAGTGGCGTCCAGAAACAGATCGTCGGTGAGGCCGATGGCGGGCAGCGGATCGACCGCTGGCTGCGGCGGATGTTCCCGCACCTGAGCCAGGGCCGCATCGAAAAGATGTGCCGCAAGGGCGAGCTGCGCGTCGACGGCGGCCGGGTCAAGAGCTCGACCCGGATCGAGCCGGGGCAGGAGGTGCGCATTCCGCCGATCCCCGAGGAAGAGCTCTCCAAGCCGGCGCCCCGGCGCGACACCGTGTCGGACGCCGATGCCGAGATGATCCGCGCCTGCGTTATCTGGAAGGACGACCACATCATCGCGCTGAACAAGCCGCCGGGCCTGCCGACGCAGGGCGGCAGCAAGCAGCTCAAGCACGTCGACGGCCTGGCCGAGGCGCTGCGCTTCGGCTACGACGACAAGCCGCGGCTGGTGCACCGGCTCGACAAGGACACCTCGGGCGTGCTGCTGCTGGCCCGCACCCAGGAAATGGCGCGTCTGCTGACCGCCGCGATCCGCCACCGCGAGACCCGCAAGATCTACTGGGCCGTCGTCGCCGGTGTGCCGGTGCCCTATCTCGGCGAGATCAAGTTCGGCCTGGTCAAGGCCGGCGGTCACGGTGCCCATGGCGAAGGCGAGAAGATGCGCGCGGTGCACCCGCGCGAGATCGAGAGCACGCCGGGCGCGAAGCGGGCGATCACCCAGTACGCCACGCTCTACCGGGTGGCCAGCCGCGCCGCCTGGGTGGCGATGGAGCCGATCACCGGCCGCACCCACCAGCTGCGCGCGCATATGGCCGAGATCGGCCATCCGATCATCGGCGACGGCAAATACGGCGGTTCGGGGCAGGAAAACCTCGGCGATGGCTGGGGTGCCAAGCTGGGCGGGATCATCTCGAACAAGCTGCACCTGCATGCCCGCACCATGCGGCTGGAACATCCCAAGACCCGCAAGCCGATCACCATCACCGCGCCGCTGCCAGAGCATATCGCCCATACCTTCGAGACCTTCGGCTGGACCGAGGACCTCGCCGACGAGGATCCCTTCGAGGCGCTGCAATGAGCCCTTTGCGGCTGGTGATCTTCGACGTCGACGGCACGCTGGTGGACAGCCAGGGCGATATCCTCGGTGCCATGGAAGTGGCCTTTGCCGCCGTCGGCAGACCGGCCCCGGCGCGCGACGCGATCCTGTCGATCGTCGGCCTGTCGCTCGACGTGGCGATGGCGCGGCTGGCACCGGACCTGGACGCCGCGGGGCACGCCGAACTGGTGGCGCAGTACAAGGACGCCTATGTCGGCGCGCGCCAGGCCGGCCACAGCGGCCCGCTCTTTCCTGGCGTGACCGAGGTTCTGGCGCAGCTCGGCCGCAGGGACGACTGGCTGCTCGGCATCGCCACCGGCAAGTCGCGGCGCGGGCTGACCGCGCTGCTCGAGGCGCAGGGGCTGACCGGGCGCTTCGTGACCGAACAAGTGGCGGATTTTCATCCCTCCAAGCCGCATCCGGCCATGCTTCAGGCCGCCCTGGCCGAAACCGGGGTCGCGGCAGAGGATGCGGTCATGGTGGGCGACACCAGCTTTGACATGGACATGGCGCGCGCGGCCGGCATCTTTGCGATCGGCGTGAGCTGGGGCTATCACCCGGTCAGCGCGCTTACCTCGGCGGATGTGATCATCGACGACATGAGCGCGCTGCCGGACGTGCTGACAGACAGATGGGGGCAGGGCGCATGAGCGAGTGGAAGGCGAAACGGTTCTGGAAGAGCGTCGAGACCAGGGCAGAGGCCGATGGCTACGGCGTCTTTCTTGATGGCCGGCCGGTCAGGACACCGGCCAAGGTGCCGCTGATCCTGCCCACCGAAGGCTTTGCCGAGGCGGTCCGCGCCGAGTGGGAGGCCGTGGACGAGGTGATCGATCCCGGCCAGATGCCCTTTACCCGCACGGCCAACGCGGCGATCGACAAGGTCGCGGTGCAGAAGGACGAAGTGGCCGACATGATCGCCGAGTACGGCGGCACCGATCTGTTGTGCTACCGCGCCGAGGCGCCGGAGGCGCTGCGCGCGCGGCAGGATGCCGGCTGGGACCCGCTGCTCGACTGGGCGCGGCAGACCTATGGCGCCCGGCTGGCGGTGACCTCGGGCGTGATGCACCTGGCCCAGGCGCCGGAGGCGCTGGTGCCGCTGCGCGCCGCGGTGCATGCCTGCAATCCCTTCCAGCTGGCGGCGCTGCATGATCTTGTGTCGCTCTCGGGGTCGCTGGTGATCGGCCTTGCGGTCGCCAATGGCCAGTCCAGCCCCGAGGCGCTCTGGGCGCTGTCGCGGATCGACGAGACCTGGCAGGAAGAGCAGTGGGGCGAGGACGAGGAAGCGCAGAATCAAGCCGCTTTGAAACGTGCCGCGTTTTTGCACGCCGCCGAGGTCTGGCGCTTATCGGGCATGCACTGACCCGGCGTCAGTGCCGCGATAGTGCTCAATCCCCGGGCAATTTGTCCTTCGCCAGACTTGACCTTACCGCGGAAATCCGCCCACACTCGGCCCGTTGGGGAGCGAGGCTTCCTTGCACATGAGATGCTGTCCTTCGGGACGGTTGAGACCGTCTGGAATGACATGGCGGCTCAAAAAAACAGGAAGAGGTAATCATGAAAAAATCCGTATTCTTTGGCGCGGTGACGGTCGCCGGTCTTGCTGCTGGCGCTGCTGCCGCGGCAACCCTCGACGACGTCAAGGCACGCGGCACGCTGAACTGTGGTGTGACCACGGGTCTGGTGGGCTTTGCGGCTCCCGACGCCAACGGCAACTGGGATGGCTTCGACGTCGGCATCTGCCGCGCCGTGGCGGCCGCAGTGCTGAACGACCCGACGGCTGTCGAATTCGTCCCGACCACCGGCAAGACGCGCTTCACCGCGCTTGCTTCGGGCGAGATCGACCTGCTGGCACGCAACACCACCTGGACCTTCTCGCGCGATGTCGACCTGAAGTTCGATTTCGTCGGGGTGAACTACTATGACGGCCAGGGCTTCATGATCCCCAAGGACATGGGTGTCAGCTCGGCCAAGGAACTCGACGGCGCCACCGTCTGCATTCAGACCGGCACCACCACCGAGCTCAACCTCGCGGACTTCTTCCGCAAGAACAACATCACCTATGAGCCGGTGCCGATCGAAACCAACGCAGAGGCGCAGCCGCTGTATCTCGAAGGGGGCTGCGACGTCTACACCACCGACGCTTCGGGCCTGGCCGCCACGCGCGCCGCGTTCGAAAACCCGGGTGACCACGTCGTTCTGCCGGAAATCATCTCCAAGGAGCCGCTCGGCCCGCTCGTGCGCCATGGCGACAACGAATGGGGTGACGTGAACCGCTGGGTGCTGAACGCGCTGATCGTGGCAGAAGAGCTGGGCGTGACATCGGCCAATGTCGACGAGATGATGTCGGGCACGGAGAACCCCGAGATCAACCGTCTGCTCGGCACCGAAGGCAACCTGGGCGAGATGCTCGGCCTCGACGCCGACTGGGCCGCACGTGCCATCAAGGCCGTCGGCAACTACGGTGAGCTCTTCGAGAAGCACATCGGTGAAAACACTCCGGTCGGTCTGTCGCGTGGTCTGAACGCACAGTGGACCGATGGCGGCCTGCTCTACGCGCCGCCGTTCCGCTAAGATAGACAAGGCAAGGGCGCGGTCACACCGCGCCCTTGTTGCATCTTGCACAATAACCACCGCACCGGGCGACAGAGCGGGTAAACCGCCAGCCCAAACGACCGCGGACACTCAGGGATCCTACTCATGTCGACCGTCACCGACCCCCCGGCGGAGTCGTTCCGGCTTTCCCAGCTGATCAACGACACCCGTTACCGGTCCATCACATTCCAGTTCATCGCGCTGATCCTGCTGATCTTCGCCATGGGCTATCTCGGTTTGAACCTCGTCCAGAACCTTGCCGCAGCCGGGCTGAACATCTCCTACGATTTCCTCGGAGAGCCGGCAGGCTATGACATCAACCAGACCTTGATCGACTACAACAGCCAGTCTCCGCACTGGCGCGCGGCCGTGGTCGGTGTGCTCAACACGCTGCTGATCGCCGTCATGGGCTGTATCGCCGCCACCATCGTCGGTGTCTTTGTGGGCGTGTTGCGGCTGTCGCCGAACTGGCTGATCCGCAAGCTGATGTCGGTCTATGTCGAGATCTTCCGCAACGTGCCGGTGCTGATCTGGATCCTGATCATCATGGCGGTCTTTGTCGCCGTTCTGCCGCAGCCGCGGGATTTCCGCGGTGATCCGGCCGAAGCCTCGATGCTCTGGGACGCCTTTGCCTTTACCGGCCGCGGCTTCTATCTGCCGGCGCCGATCTTCGAACCGGGTTCGTGGCTGGTGGTTGCCACCTTCATCGTCTCGCTCGTGGCGATCGTGTTCTACCGCCGCTACACCACCAAGAAGCTTTATGACGAGGGCGTGCTGCTGCCGCGGGCCTGGCCCACTGCCGCGCTGTTCTTTGTGCCGACGCTGCTGATGTTCTTTGTCATGGGCATGCCGGTCTCGCTGGAATACCCCGCGCTCACGGGGTTCAACTTCCAGGGCGGCATCTACATGCGCAACTCGCTGCTGTCGCTGTGGTTCGCGCTGTCGATCTACACCGCCGCCTTCATCGCGGAGAACGTCCGCGCCGGCATCCTTGCGGTCAGCAAGGGCCAGACCGAGGCCGCGGCCTCGCTCGGGCTGCGTCCGAACCGGATCATGAACCTCGTGGTTCTGCCGCAGGCACTGCGGGTGATCATCCCGCCGCTGATCTCGCAATACCTGAACCTCACCAAGAACTCGTCGCTGGCGATTGCCGTGGGCTACATGGACCTGACCGGCACCCTGGGCGGCATCACGCTGAACCAGACCGGCCGCGCCATCGAATGCGTGCTGCTGCTGATGTTGTTCTATCTCACGATCTCGCTGGCGATCTCGGCGGTGATGAACGTCTACAACAACGCCGTGAAGCTGAAGGAGCGCTGAGCCATGAGTGACATGCACGCACATTCCGTCGCTTACGTGCGCGAGACCATGCTGCCGGAACAGGATCCGCCGGCCTCCGAAGTGGGCGTCGTCCACTGGATGCGGGAAAACCTGTTCCGCGGCTGGGCCAACACGCTGATGACGCTGATCGCGATCTTCGTGATCTACAAGATCGTCGCCGGCGCCCTGCCGTGGTTTGCCAATGGCATTTGGCGCACCGACTCGCTGGCCGAATGCCGCGAGATCCTGCAAGGCGCCACCGGCGGCTGCTTCTCGGTGCTGACCGAACGCTGGAACCAGCTGCTGTTCGGCTTCAAGTATCCGCAGGACCAGTACTGGCGGCTGATCCTGGCCTTCCTGTTCCTCGGTCTCGCCGCGGCACCGGTGCTGTTCAACAAGCTGCCCCGGCCGATGCTCTATTTCACCGCACTTTATCCCTTCATCGCCTTCTGGCTGATCTGGGGCGGCACGATCCTCGCGCCGCTGGTGGCGCTGGCGGGCTTCGTGGCGGGTTATGTCGCTTTCAAGAAGTTCGAGCATCAGAGCTTTGCCATGGGCGCGCTGGCCTTTCTGGTGGCGGCCGTGGTGACCTGGTTCATCGGCGGCTTCATCGTCGATGCGGCGCCGGGCCTGCTGGCGCTGGAGAGCGTGGCCTCGCGCGACATGGGCGGCTTCATGCTGAACATGATCCTCGGCACGGTCTGCGTGTCGCTGTCGCTGCCCTTCGGCATCCTGCTGGCGCTGGGGCGGCAGTCGGACATGCCGATCATCAAGTGGATCTGCGTGCTCTTCATCGAGTTCATCCGCGGCGTGCCGCTGATCACGCTGCTCTTCGTGGCCAACGTGGTCCTGGCCTACTTCCTGCCGCCGGGCACCAGCTTTGACCTGATCATCCGGGTGATCATCATGATCACCGCCTTCTCCTCGGCTTATATCGCCGAGGTGATCCGAGGTGGTCTGGCCGCATTGCCGCGCGGGCAATACGAGGCGGCGGATTCGCTCGGGCTCGACTATGCCCAGGCAACCCGGCTGATCATCATGCCACAGGCGCTGAAGATCTCGATCCCCGGCATCGTCAACGTGGCGGTGGGCCTGTTCAAGGACACCACGCTGGTTTCGGTGATCTCGATGTTCGACCTTGTCGGCATGATCCGTGGTCCGATCCTCGCCTCGACCGAGTGGAACGGCGTCTATTGGGAACTCTGGGGCTTTGCGGTCTTCCTGTTCTTCATCGTCTGCTACTCGATCTCGCAATATTCACAATGGCTGGAGCGTCAGCTTCAGACCGATCACCGTTAAGAGGAGGGATTGTCCATGGCTCAAGCTGCACAAACCCAGATGGAAATCTCCAACGAAGTCGCCATCCAGATCGAGAACATGAACAAGTGGTACGGCACGTTCCACGTGTTGCGCGACATCAACCTGACCGTTCACCGCGGTGAGCGGATCGTCATTGCCGGGCCCTCGGGCTCCGGCAAGTCGACGCTGATCCGCTGCATCAACGCGCTGGAAGAGCACCAGAAGGGCTCGATCACCGTCGATGGCACGCGGCTGTCGTCCGACGTCAAGAACATCGACAAGATCCGGTCAGAAGTCGGCATGGTGTTCCAGCACTTCAACCTGTTCCCGCATCTGACCATCCTCGAGAACTGCACCCTGGCACCGATCTGGGTGCGCAAGACGCCCAAGAAGGAGGCCGAGGAGGTGGCGATGCACTTCCTCAAGAAGGTCAAGATCCCCGAGCAGGCCAACAAGTATCCCGGCCAGCTCTCGGGTGGTCAGCAGCAGCGGGTGGCGATTGCCCGGTCGCTCTGCATGCGGCCGCGGATCATGCTGTTCGACGAGCCGACCTCGGCGCTTGATCCCGAGATGATCAAGGAGGTGCTCGACACCATGGTATCGCTGGCCGAAGAGGGCATGACGATGCTCTGCGTGACCCACGAGATGGGCTTTGCGCGGCAGGTGGCGAACCGGGTGATCTTCATGGACGCCGGCCAGATCGTCGAACAGAACGAGCCGGAAGAGTTCTTCAACAACCCGCAGAACGAGCGGACCAAGCTCTTCCTGAGCCAGATCCTCGGCCACTGAGGTCACGACATTTGAAAAATGCGCCCCCGCAGGCCCCTGCGGCGGCTTGCAGCCGCTGTTAACGCGCTGGGAGAAGAGACATAGGGAGGGCAAAGCCAGCTACTGGAACAAACCGCGCATTGCCGGGGGGCGGCCCGTCATGTCGAAGGCATGCCTCTGGCATGACGCGCGGCGGCTTGCAGCCGCTGTTAGCGTGCAATGCACCTCACTCCGAGAGCAGCGCCCTTGGCACAACGAAATCGACCACCGCCCCGGTGCCATAGCCGACCTCGCTCCAGTCATCCCCCGCGAAATCCGCCACCAGCGTCGCGCCGGTCGGATAATCGTCAAACCGCGGATGCGTCGGCGGACACGCCACCAACCGCGCGGCAAAGGCGCCGATCCCGGGGTTGTGACCGATCATCAGCACACAGCGCCCCTCGGCCTGCCGCAGCCGCTCCAGCATCGTGCCGGTATCCGCGAGGTACAGCGCCGGAGTGAAGCGCACCGGGCAGTCCAGCTCCAACCGCGCAAAGGTCTCGCGCGTCCGCTCCGCATCGGAACTCAGCGCCGCATTCGACTGGTAGCCCTTGCTCCGCAGCCACTCCCCCAAAGCCTCGGCCGAGCGCCGGCCACGACCGTTCAAAGGCCGCGAATGATCGTCCTGCCGGGGCGTGTCCCAGCTCGACTTGGCGTGGCGCATCAGGATCAACCGCAGGGTCATGGCGAATGAAAGCTCCTCATGTGGAACGCCGATTGCGCCTCGGGCCGGCCATAGGCCTGCGACAGCGGACAGGACCGGCGTAGCGCGCATCCTCGCGTCATGCAATCCTCGCCTGCGGGCGTGTCCAGCCAGTCCTTGCAGCGCGGCACGTCATAGTCCCCGCCAGCCCCCAGCGCCCCCGCCGGGCAGGCACCGAGACAGGGCTTGGCGCAAGTGTCACAGGGCCGCGGCGGGGCAGGGGGCAGCGCGACCCGCTCGGGCAGCGCCAACGCGCCACGGAAGGACACCATCAGCCCGGCTTGGTCATGCACCAGAATACCGGCGGGGGAGTTCCAGACCCGGCCCGTGGCCTTGGCCCAGGCGATGAAGGGCGCGTAGGGCGGCCCGTTCGACGGGAAGAGCGCCTGCGCCCCCAGCGCCGTTGCCCAGCCGCCCAGAACCCGCTTCGACCAGCGGTCCAGAGGGTCCGGCCCGCCATCGGCGAACTCCGGCGCGGCGCGGAACTCCGGCCAGAAGCCGGGCTCTGCCGGGCCGATCATCAGCAGCGTGCCGCAGCCCTCGGGCGCGCCGTCGCTAGGCCCGGGATGAAAGCCGCCCAACACCCGCAAGTGCCGCGCCTCGGCCTCGGCCTCTAGCGTTTGAAGAAGGGCAGCCACAGGCTCCACCCCAGTCGCGTCGGCCGCGCATCCTGCCATTCCAGCCCGATGGTCATGCCGTCATGGCCTTCCTCGGGCTGGGCGCGGTAGGTGCGGAAGATGTGGTCCCAGAGCGAAAGCGAGAACCCGTAGTTGCTGTCATGCTCGTGGCGCTGCACCGAATGATGCACCCGGTGCATGTCGGGCGTCACCAGCACCCGCCGCAGCAGCGCGTCCAGCCCCAAAGGCAGCCGCAGGTTGGAATGGTTGAACATCGCCGTGCCGTTCAGCAGCACCTCGAAGATCACCACCGCCCAGGCCGCCGGCCCGATCAGATAGACCAGCCCGATCTTGAGCAGCATCGACAACGCGATTTCGACCGGGTGAAAGCGGATCGCGGTGGTCACGTCGAACTCGACATCGGCGTGGTGCACCCGGTGCAGCCGCCAGAGCAGCGGCACCTTGTGGGTCACCAGATGCTGCAGCCAGATCGCGAAATCGAAGATCAGCACCGCCAGGATCATCTCGAGCCAGAGCGGCCAGCCGGTCAGGTTGAACAGCCCCCATCCCTGCGCCTCGGCATCCAATGCCGCGCCCACCGCCAGAAGCGGCAGGCCCAGCGCGAGCGCGCGCAGGATCAGCACATTGGCCAGCGAAATGCCCCAGTTGGTCAGCCAGCGGCGGGTGCGAGGCTGCCGCCGGACGCGCCGCGGGGCGATGGCCTCGAGCCCGGCCAGTAGCAGAAACAGCGCGGCGAAAACGCCGAGCCGGATAAGCGCTTCATTCTCCATGGCGGCGAATATATGCCATGGCTCGAATGTGACAACTCACGTCTTGGGCATGTCGCGGATCAGCGAGCCGGCGCCGTGTTCGGTGTAAAGCTCGAGCAGGCAGGCATTGGGTGCGCGCCCGTCGAGGATCACCACCGCCCGCACGCCACGCTCGATCGCGTCGAGCGCCGTCTCGGTCTTGGGGATCATGCCGCCGGCAATCACGCCCTCGGCGGTCATCTCGCGGATCTGCGCCGCGGTCAGCTCGGTCACCACCTCGCCCTCGGCGTTCTTGACGCCCGCCACATCGGTCAGCAGCAGCAGCCGGTCGGCCTTGAGCGCGCCGGCAATGGCACCGGCGGCGGTGTCGCCGTTGATGTTGAAGGTCTCGCCATTGCGGCCAGCGCCCAGCGGCGCGATCACCGGAATGGTGTTCGAGCGGAACATGTCATGCAGCACCGCGGTGTTGATCTTGTCGGGCGTGCCGACAAAGCCCAGATCGGGGTGGGTCTGTTCGCAGACGATCAGGTTGGCGTCCTTGCCGGACACGCCCACCGCCTTGCCGCCCTGGCCGTTGATCGCCTGGACGATGCGCTTGTTGACGAGGCCCGAGAGCACCATCTCGACCACCTCGACGGTGGCCTTGTCGGTCACCCGCTTGCCGTTGACGAAAGAGCTCTGGATGTCGAGCTTGTCGAGCATCGCGTTGATCATCGGGCCGCCGCCGTGCACCACGACCGGGTTCA
Organism: Marinovum sp.; assembly: GCF_048263515.1. Classification (NCBI taxonomy): domain Bacteria; kingdom Pseudomonadati; phylum Pseudomonadota; class Alphaproteobacteria; order Rhodobacterales; family Roseobacteraceae; genus Marinovum; species Marinovum sp. The sequence continues at coordinate 51,099 of NZ_JBLXEC010000002.1, forward strand.
CGCCGACCTGCTGCATCAGCACCACGTCGCGGGCGAATTCCTCCATCGCCTCGTCAGAGCCCATGGCGTGACCGCCGAGCTTGATGACGACGATGGCGTCGGTGTAGCGCTGAAGATAGGGCAGCGCCTGGCTCAGCGTGCGGGCGGTGGCGATCCAATCGCGGTTCATGTCCTGGGTTCTCATTTTCGGCCCTCTTGAACCGTTGTTATCACAATAGCGGAAGGCGGGTGCAAGGGGCCGGTTGGCCTTGGCACGCAAGCCGCGTGGGCGCAGACCCTAGTATCCGCTTTAGGGCGGTCGTATCTGAAAAAGAACAGACCGAGACGTTAAGCCAACTGGCTACCGTCAGCCCCAAAGCGCAAGCCGCGTGTGCGCCGACCCGCGGGGTGGCGATCCCACGTTAGTTCGACCGCGCTTTATGGTAGCCAAATCCGAAGCAGATCGGTTCGACGCAACTAGGCCAGACAAATCGCCGCCCCGGGGGGCGGGTCGGCGATCACGCGGCGGCCTGCGGCCTTGATTCCGCGTGAGGGGGCGTCAGACCAGCGTTGCGATGATCGACCGCAGGGTCTCGATCCCGTCACCTTTTTCAGACGAGGTCACCACGATCTCGGGATAGGCCGCCGGATGCGCCGAAAGCCGGCCCCGCACCTGGTCGAGCACCTTCGCACGCTCCTCCGCCTTGACCTTGTCGGCCTTGGTCAGCACCGCCTGGAAGGTCACCGCGCTCTTGTCGAGCAGGGTCATGATCTCTTCGTCGACCTTCTTGACCCCGTGGCGCGCATCGATCAGCACGAAGGCCCGGCGCAGCGATTGCCGGCCCGACAGGTACTGCTTGAGCAGCCGCTGCCACTTCTCGACCACCGCCACCGGCGCATTGGCATAGCCATAGCCGGGCAGGTCGACGAGGTAATGGCTCTCGGCGAGGGTGAAGAAGTTGATCTCCTGCGTCCGCCCCGGCGTGTTCGAGGCGCGCGCGATCCCCTTGCGGCCGGTCAGCGCATTGATCAGGCTGGACTTGCCGACGTTCGAGCGCCCGGCAAAGCAGACCTCGATCCGGTCATCCGGCGGCAGGCCGGACATGGCGACCACGCCCTTGAGAAAGTCTTTCTCGCCGGCAAAAAGCAGCCGGCCGGCCTCTCTGGTAAAGTCGTCAGGCTCTTCGGCAATGGGGAAGGGCAGTTGCATCATAGGCGTCCGATCTCGTCACCGACGGCAATCTCGCCGCCTTTTATCACTTCGGCCAACACGCTGAAATCACGATGATCCCAGCTCTCCAGCGCGCCGAGCACATCGGCGTCGCGCGCCCCGGTTTCGGGGTTGGCCTGGGTCATGGCGCAGCGGGTCGTCCGCTCGCGCACCAGGACCACGGCTGACCCGATCTGTACCTCGCGGCCGATCCAGTCGAATTCTTCCCAAGGCGCCAGACCGTCGAACCAGATATTGCCGCGCCAGCGGTGAATCGACAGGTCACGCCCGATCCGCTGCGACACCGCCCGGTGCGACGAGCGGTTGCAAAGCGTCACCGAGGCGAAATCGCTGTCGGTCATCGCCCGCGCCTCGGCCCGCACCACCCGGTCCGAGCCCATCCGGCCCTCGGGCATCAGCGGCCGGGTCCAGTCAATCAGCTGGTCGCCTTCGGTATCCGGGTCGAACCGCAGTTCGCCGAGGTCGGGATGGGTCAGCGTCACGATGCCGCTGTCCTCGTCGAGAGCGGAGCTCATCGCCTGCAACCCCGGCACCTTGGCGCCGCGGGTGAAGTTGCGGCAGGGCACCCAAGCGCTGCCATCAGCCTCGGAGGCCTCATGCGCGACCGCCCAGTGCCGGTCCCAGGGCAGGGATTGCCCCTCGCTCAGAACGACGCGGGCCACGGCCTCCCGGCCGTGGCTCTTGATCGGATAGCGCAGGATTTCGGTGATCCTGCCGGTCATTTCTTGGCGGCTTCCGCGGCCTTCTTCTTCTTGTTCTTGCCGGTGATGTTGCCGAAGAGGTCAGGCTTGTAGCCGTGGCTGCGCATGATCAGGTACTGCTGGATGAACGTGATCGTGTTGTTGGCAATCCAGTAGACCACGAGGCCCGAGGCAAAGCTGCCCAGCATGAACATGAAGACCCAGGGCATCCAGGCAAAGATCATCTGCTGGGTCGGATCGGTGGGCGCCGGGTTCAGCTTCTGCTGCAGCCACATCGAGATGCCGAGCAGCAGCGGCAGGATGCCGATGAAGACCAGCGCGAGGATGGTGCCGGGCTCCGGCGCGGCCCAGGGCAGCAGGCCCCAGAGGTTGTAGAGCGACGACGGATCGGGCGCCGAGAGGTCGTCGATCCAGCCGATCCAGGGCGCATGGCGCAGCTCGAGCGTGACGAAGATCACCTTGTAGAGCGAGAAGAAGATCGGGATCTGCAGCAGAAGCGGCAGGCAGCCGGAGGCCGGGTTGACCTTTTCCTTCTTGTAGAGACCCATCATCTCTTGCTGGAGCTTCTGGCGGTCGTCGCCGGCGCGCTCCTTGATCTTCTCCATCTCGGGCTGAAGTTCGCGCATCTTGGCCATCGAAGCATAGGACTTGTAGGCCAGCGGGAAGAGCACCGCCTTGATGATCAGGGTGAGCGCGATGATCGCCCAGCCCATGTTGCCGATGATCTGGTTGAGCCAGTGCAGCAGGGCAAAGATCGGCTTGGTCAGGAAGAAGAACCAGCCCCAGTCGATCGAGTCGATGAAGCCTGCGACGCCTTCCGCCTCGTATTCGCGGATGGTGTCCCATTCCTTGGCACCGGCAAAGAGCTGGGTGGTGACCTCGACACTGGCGCCGGCGGCAAGGCTCTGGGTCGGCAGCACGGTCTCGGTCTGGTAGATGTTGCGGCGCGGATCGTATTTTGCCGCGGCGCGGAAGGCTTCGCCCGGGGTCGGCACGAGGGTCGCCATCCAGTAGTGGTCGGTAAAGCCGATCCAGCCGTTCTCGGTCACTTGCGTGACCTCGGCCGGAACGCCTTCGCGGGCATCGATGTCAAAATCGGTCATGCCGTCATAGTCGATTTCGGACAATTCGCCGTCGGCCATGGCGACCACGCCTTCGTGCAGGACGAAGAAGTTCTTCAGGTCCTCGGGCTCGCCGTGGCGGGCCAGCAGGCCGTAGGGCGCCAGCGAAACGGCGGCGTCAGAGGTGTTCTCGACGCCTTGGGTGACGGTGAACATGTAGTCGCCGTCGACCGCGATCTGCTTGGTGAAGCGCAGGCCCTTGCCGTTGTCCCAGGTCAGGGTGACCGGGGTTTCGGGGGTCAGGGTGGCGTTGCCGGCGATCTGCCATTCAGTGTTGGGGCCGGGCACGTCGGCGATGGCGAGGCCCTGGCCGGGCGCCCAGCCATGCAGCGCGTAATAGGCGCCGGGGGTGCCCACGGGACGCAGCAGCGAGACGATCGGCGCGTCGGCATCGGTGGTCTCGCGGTAATCCTTGAGCGCCAGGGTGTCGATCCGGCCGCCCTGGGCCGAGATGCTGCCCGACAGGCGCGGCGTCTCGATGGCGATCCGCGGTGCGTCCGAGACCTTGGCCGCGGCCTCTTCGGTCACCGGGGTGCTGCCGGGGGCAGCCGCCGGGGTGTCGGCCACGCCGGGGGTGACGGCAACGTCGCCGGGGGTGGCCGTGCCTTCGGCCACCGAGGGCGCCGGCGCGACGGTGTCCTGCTCTGGTGGCGGGAACAGCACGAACCAGATCAGGATCACGACGAAGCTGAGCGCAGTTGCGAGGATGAGGTTCTTGTTCTGATCGTCCATTGGGGGGACCGCCACCTGTCACTAGGGTATCAGGCCGGGTTCAACCCTTGCGCGGCCCAAAGGTCAAGGGGCGAGTGGCATATTCCCCGGCGTTGCGGCCAATCGGGGCAACCTGTCGCGGCGGAAATTCGGCGGGACAAGCCGGGTTCCGGGTGATCCCTGCAGGCTGGCGCGGTGCGCGGCCGGCGGATTGGGCCTGCTTCCCGTCGCAGTGCGCTCAGGGCGTGTTGCGACGGGCCGGGCCGGGCAGGGGGGTGATCGCCGGCGGCGGGGCAATGCGCGCGGTGTGATCGGTGATCCAGTCGGCGAGGTTCTCGGCCGGCATCGGCACGGCGATGCCGAAGCCCTGCACATGGCCGCAGCCCATCTGCGCCAGCAGCGCATTCTCGCCCAGGGTCTCGACCCCCTCGGCCAAGGTGTCGAGGCCCAGCTTCTCGGCCATGGTGAGGATCATCGTCACCATGCGCTGCTGCTCGGGGTCGGTGTCGCATTTGACGACGAAGGAGCGGTCGATCTTGAGCCGGTCGATGGCGAATCGCCGCAGGCTGGTGATCGAGGCATGACCGGTGCCGAAATCGTCGAGGTCGATGGCACAGCCCAAGGCGGCCAGATCGGCGATATTGCGCGAAACGATGTCGTCGGGCGTGCCGGCCACCACATGCTCGAGGATCTCCACCGTCAGCCGTTCGGGGGCGAGGTTGAACCGGTCGATCTCCCAGCGCAGCCGCTCGACGAGCTTGGGATTGCGCAGCTCGGTCTCGGTGAAGTTGATGCCGACCTGCGGGATCTTCAGCCCCTCGCGGTCGAGATCGCGCAGGGTCGAGAGGGCGTGAAACAGGATCACCTCGCCCAGCCGTTCCATCAGCCCCGCGGCCTCGAGCGCTGGCAGGAAATCGGCGGGCGGGATCAGGCCGCGCACCGGGTGACGCCAGCGGGCCAGCGCCTCCAGCCCCGAGATTCGGCCGGTTTCGGTGCAGATCTGCGGCTGGTACCAGGCGCAGATCTGGCCGTCGTCCAGCGCGCGGGCGGCCTCGTCGATCAGGGCGACGCGCTGTTTGCGGTTACGCTGCAGGTCCGGCGAGAAGGCGCGGATTGCACCGGGGCCGTGGCGCCGCGCCTCGTCGAGCGCGGCAACCGTGGCGTCTATCAGCCCGGCGCCGCTCTTGTCGGGGGCGCGGGCCGCCAGGCAGAAGCCGATGCAGGCCGAGATATAGACCGGCGCGCGGTCGATGCGAATGGGTTCTTCCAGCTCGGCCTGCAGCCGCGCGGCCATCTGCACAGCGGTCTCGATATCGGTGCGCCGCAGGGGCGAGAGCACGACGCCGATCCGCCAGTCGCTGAGCCTGACAAAGCAATCGGTGCCGCGCATCGCCGACCGTAGCCGCGCCGCCAACGTATCGGCCACCCGGTCGCAGGCATCGCCGCCGAAACGCTCTGTCAGCTCGGCGCCATCGTCGACCTCGATCATGAAGCAGATCGTGGTGCGCCCGGAGCTGGCGCAATCGCTCAGCAGGGTCTCGACCCTTTCGGAAAAGCCCTCTTTCAGCTGCAAGCCGGTGACCGGATCGACCCGCGCCGGCCGCACCTTGGCGCGCGAGATCAGCACCGCCAGCCACAGAAGCGGCACGCCGATCGCAAGAAGCGCCAGCACCGGCTCGCCGCCGATCCAGAAGCCGCCCATGGCCATCGCCGGAAACATCGCCGGCAAAAGCGGGCTCTCGGTGACTTCGTTCAACACGCGCAGCGTGGCGCGCGCCATTCCCGGCTTGGTGAGCGACATGGGCACTCCGTTCGGCGATTGTCGTTTCTGGCCCACAGATCTAGCTGCGCCCGGTCACCCATGCGTTAACACCGGGCAGGAACATTACCATAAGTTACTTCGAATTGTTGCGAATTTCGGTCTGGCCCGTCGGTGCCGGACCGCCCGAATCGGTCCGACAGACGCTGGGCTCTTTTCACCGCCGGGGCTTTGCCCTATGCGCTCGGGCATGACCCAGGAACCCGACGAGATTCACCCGCTCTTCCACGGCGCGCCTCAGACCGCCGAGTTTCGCAAGCTGCGCAAACGCATCGTGCGCTCGGTCCGCGAGGCGGTGGACCAATACGGCATGGTGCAGGGCCGCAACGCGCGCTGGCTGGTCTGCCTTTCGGGCGGCAAGGACAGCTACACGCTGCTGGCGGCGCTGACCGAGCTGAAATGGCGCGGGCTGCTGCCGGTGGACATCCTCGCTTGCAACCTCGACCAGGGCCAGCCCGGCTTTCCGGCGACGGTGCTGCCGGAGTTCCTCGAACGGATGGGCGTGCCGCACCGGATCGAGTATCAGGACACCTATTCCATCGTCGTCGACAAGGTGCCGGCTGGCCGCACCTATTGCGCGCTCTGTTCACGCCTGCGCCGCGGCAATCTCTACCGCATCGCGCGTGAAGAGGGCTGCAGCGCCGTGGTGCTGGGCCACCACCGCGACGACATCCTCGAGACCTTCTTCATGAACCTGTTCCACGGCGGGCGGCTGGCCACCATGCCGCCGAAGCTGGTGAACGAAGAGGGCGATCTATTTGTCTATCGTCCCTTGGCGCATGTGGCCGAGAAGGACTGCGAGCGCTTTGCCAAGGCGATGAACTATCCGATCATCCCCTGCGATCTCTGCGGCAGCCAGGACGGGCTGCAACGCCAGCAGGTCAAGCAGATCCTCGACGGCTGGGAAAAGAACAGCCCCGGTCGACGGCAGGTGATGTTCCGGGCGCTGATGAACGCGCGGCCGTCGCATCTGCTCGACCCAAAGCTCTGGGATTTCGCCGGCCTTGCGCTGAACGAGGGCGCTGGCGCCAAACAGGACGACGTGCCCGACCTGACACCGGCCGGCCGCGACTGACGGCCGGGGGCGGAAGGCTCAGGCCTTGAGCCGGGTGCCCTTGCGCAGCATGTTCCAGGCCACGGCCGAAACCGCCGCGACCGAGACCACCGAGATCGCCAGCCCCAGCGCGGGCGCGCTGTCTGACACGCCGATCATGCCGTAGCGCACGCCGTCGATCAGATAGAACATCGGGTTGAACCGGGTGATTGCATGCAGCACCGGCGGCAAAGCCTCGACCGAGTAGAAGGTGCCCGAGAGAAAGGCCAGCGGCGTCACGATGAAGTTGGTGATCGCCGCCATCTGGTCGAACTTCTGCGCCACGATCCCCGAGATGATGCCCAAGCCCGACAGAAATGCCGCGCCCAGCACCACGAAGCAGAGCGCCAGCAGCGGATGCGCCACCCCCAGCCCCAGCACCAGCCAGAGCCCGGCAGCGATCACCACCGCCACCACCAGCCCACGCGCCACGCCACCGGCCAGATAGCCCAGCACCAGCTCGAGCGGTGACAGCGGCGGCATCAGCGTGTCGACGATATTGCCCTGCACCTTGGAGATCACGATCGACGACGAGGTATTGGCGAATGCGTTCTGGATCACGGTCATCATCAGGATGCCCGGCGCGATGAAATGGGTGAAAGGCACGCCCATCACGTCACCCCGACGCGGCCCGATGGCAATGGAAAAGATCATCAGGAACAGCCCCGCCGTCACCAGTGGCGCCAGCAGCGTCTGGGTCCAGACCGCGAGAAAGCGCTGCACCTCGCGCTGGCACAGGGTCGCCAGTCCCAGCCAGTTGACGCGTCCAAAGCGGCGCATGCCCATTTCCGCGGTCGTCCCGGTCTGCGATGTCATGCTCATGGCGGCCTCCTGCTTGCGATTCGCGGCCTTGTAACTCAGCCACCAGTGATTAAAATAGGGACAACACAGAAATTCCCAGAGCGGCCCGCTGTCGAGGCCGCTTTTTCTCGTAAGGATGATCCATGGCCTGGACCGATGAACGTGTCGAATTGCTCAAGAAAATGTGGGGCGAGGGGCAATCCGCAAGCCAGATCGCCAAGGAACTGGGTGGCGTGACACGCAATGCGGTGATCGGCAAGGTGCACCGCCTGGGCCTGTCCAACCGCGCCGGTGCCGGCGCAGGCCCCGCGGCCAAGCCCGAGCCTGCCAAGGCGGCGAAGCCGGAAGCCAAGCCCAAGCCCGCCCCCAAGGCCGACGCCAAGCCCAAGCCCGAGCCGGTCGCCGCCGCCGAGGAAGAGCCCGCCGTGACCAAGCCCGCCAACCCGGCGCGCCGTCAGATCATCCCGGCCGGCCAGCCGCTGCCGCCGCAGCCCTCGGCCAACGAGATCAGCCCCGAGGCCCTGGCCCGGGTCAACGAGATCGAGAAGAAGGCCAAGAAGCTGACGCTGATGGAATTGACCGAGCGGACCTGCAAATGGCCGGTGGGCGATCCCGCCACCGATCACTTCTGGTTCTGCGGCCTGCCGGTGCAGCAGGGCAAACCCTATTGCGAAGCGCATGTCGGCGTGGCCTTCCAGCCGATGTCCTCGCGCCGCGACCGCCGGCGTTAATCGCTCCCGTCGCAGCAGGCCCATCGCCGTCCCGGACCCCGCTCCGGGACCTCCCCGCCTCACGCCGCTTCGCCGGACAAAGGCGCACCGCGTCCCGGACCCCGCTCCGGGACCTCCACACCAGCCAGCAGGCGCCACGCCCCCCGGCGTTTCGCCTTTCACCAGGAGCCCCCGGATCAACGTCCGGGGCAGCGCCAGCAAACGCCACACCTGCAGCCACATCCGCTGGACCTCGGCGCCCCGAGGCAATAGCCTGAGCATCGACCTCCGCACAGGACAGGAAGAACCGCGACCATGAGCGATCCGCAGCAGCCCGCCTATCAGGTCCTGGCCCGCAAGTACCGCCCCGAGACCTTTGCCGACCTGGTCGGCCAGGGCGCGATGGTGCGCACTCTCAAGAACGCCTTTGAAACCGGCCGCATCGCCCAGGCCTTCATGATGACCGGCATCCGCGGCACCGGCAAAACCACGACGGCGCGGATTATCGCCAAGGGGATGAACTGCATCGGCCCCGACGGGCAAGGCCAGCCCACGACCGAACCCTGCGGCGCTTGCGAACATTGCGTGGCAATCTCCGAAGGCCGCCATGTCGACGTGCTGGAAATGGACGCAGCCTCGAACACCGGCGTCGACGACATCCGCACCACGGTGATCGACTCGGTGGCCTACGCCCCCTCGGCCGCGCGCTACAAGGTCTACATCATCGACGAAGTGCACATGCTGTCGAAATCGGCCTTCAACGCGCTCTTGAAGACGCTGGAAGAGCCGCCGGCTCATGTGAAATTCATCTTCGCCACCACCGAGATCCGCAAGGTCCCGGTCACAGTGCTCTCGCGCTGCCAGCGCTTCGACCTGCGCCGGATCGAGCCCGAGGACATGATCGGCCTGCTGCGCCGCATCGCCACCTCAGAGGGTGCCGAGATCGCCGAGGATGCCTTGGCGCTGATCACCCGCGCCGCCGAAGGCTCGGCCCGCGATGCCACCTCGCTGCTCGACCAGGCGATCAGCCACGGGGCAGGAGAGACCACCGCAGAGCAGGTCCGCGCCATGCTGGGCCTGGCCGACCGCGGACGGGTGATGGACCTCTTCGATCTGGTGATGCGCGGCGATGCCGCCGGCGCGCTGACCGAGCTCTCGGCGCAATATGCCGATGGTGCCGATCCGATGGCGGTGCTGCGCGATCTCGCCGAGGTCACCCACTGGATCTCGGTGGTCAAGATCACGCCGGATGCCGCCGAAGACCCGACCATCGCGCCGGACGAACGCGCCCGCGGCCAGCAGATGGCCGCCGACCTGCCGATGCGCGCGCTCAGCCGCATGTGGCAGATGCTGCTCAAGGCGATCGAAGAGGTGGCGCTCGCCCCCAACGCGATGATGGCCGCCGAAATGGCGCTGATCCGCCTGACCCATGTGGCCGATCTGCCCAGCCCCGAGGAACTGGTGCGCAAGCTCGGCGACGCCCCGGTGCCACCGCCCCCCTCCGGCGGCGGCGGGGTGCATACCGCGCGCACTGCCCAGACCCAGGCCCATACCGCACAAGGCCTGCCCCGTGCCACCCACAGCGGCCCCTCGGGCCCCTCGGCCTCCGGTGGCAACGCCGTCGTGGCCCTGGCCGCCGACCAGGCCTTGGCGCGCTACCCCAGCTTCGAGCATGTGATCGAGTTGATCCGCTCCAACCGCGACGTCAAGCTGCTGGTCGAGGTCGAGGCCGGCGTCCGCCTCGCCGCCTACCAGCCCGGCCGGATCGAATTCACCCCGGCGGAAAACGCCGCCCCGGATCTGGCCCAGCGCCTCGGCACCGCGCTGCAACGCTGGACCGGCAACCGCTGGGCGGTGACCCTGGTCAACGGCGCCGAGACCCCCACCATCGTCGAGACCCGCGACGCCGACCGCCTTGCGCTCGAGGCACAAGCCACCGAACACCCGCTGGTGCAGGCCGCCCTCGCCACCTTCCCAAAGGCCCGCATCACCGCGATTCACACCGCACAAGAGGCCGCCGCCCAGGCCCGGACCGACGCCCTGCAGGAGGTCGAGGACGAATGGGACCCCTTCGAAGAAGACTGACGCAGACCAAACCGCCCCACCCTGATCTTCCTCTTGCCGAAAATACCCTCGGGGGGAGGCCGCAGGCCGGGGGGCAGGGCCCCCCAAATCCCGCCCCGGCAGCACGCACTGGCCCACGCCCCTTGTCGCCAGACCTCGCCCCCCGTATCTAACCCTCAAGCAACACATGAGGAGCACCCGATGTTCAAAGGACTTGGAAATCTCGGCGACATGGCCGGGATGATGAAGAAAGCCCAGCAGATGCAGACCCGGATGGCCGAGCTGCAGGACAATCTTCACAACATGACCGTCACCGGCGAAAGCGGCGCCGGCCTGGTCAAGGCCACCGCCTCGGCCAAGGGCGAGCTCAAGGGGCTCGACATCGACCCGTCGATCTTCAACGGCGACGACAAGGAAGTGGTCGAGGACCTGATCCTCGCCGCGATCAAGGACGCCCAGCAGCGCGCCACCCAGAAGGCCGAGCAGGAGATGTCCCGCCTGACCGAGGAAATGGGCCTGCCCAAAGACATGAAGCTGCCGTTCTAGGCGGATGCAGGGCGCGGGCGTCATCGTGGCCCTGGCGGCAGCGCAGCTCCTTGGCGGGGGGGCCGCTCAGGCGCAGGACTGGGCCAGCCGCGCGCTCTGCGACGTGGCGCCGGCGCTGCACGAGGACGCCTTTGCGCCTGCCAGCCTCGAGGCCCTGCGCGCCGAGGCGGCAGAGATCCCCCATGCCACCGGCCGCTTCTGGCGGGTGGTGGCGCCCTCCGGCGCGGTCTCGCATCTCTGGGGCACGATGCATTCCGCCGATCCCGCGATCCTGGCACTGCCGGGCCTCGTCGAACAGCGCATCGCCGACGCCCGTCTGCTGGCGCTCGAGATCGACCCGATCCTGCCCTCCCGCGCCGCCTTTGACGCCCAGTTCGACAGCGCAGACTGGTACCGCGCCAGCCCGGCCGAGACAGTGCCAGCGGGGGTGCACCCCGATGTGCTCGAGTGGATTCGCCTGCGCACCAAGGGGTTGGGCTGGGGCCGTGGCGCGCCCGAGCGGCTGACCCCCGGCGCGCTGGCCGAGCTGCTGCTGGCCGATCCCTGCAATGATTTCTCCGCCGGTGTCCTGCCGGTGCAGGACGGCCGCATCCAGATGCTCGGCCTGATCGGCGGTGCCGAGGTGCTGCCGCTGGAGCCGCCAGAGCGCATCCGCCACCACCTCGACAGCCCCGGCAATGCCGCATTCGCGGTGCATTTCCTCAATGTCTACGGCGCCTATCTCGATCCCGAGACGACCCCCGAGGAGATCGCCACCCAGCGCGCGCTCTACCTCTCGGGCGAGATCGGCCTGATGCTGGCCTGGGACCGCGCGGCGCTCTCTTCGCGGCTGGGCGACGACGGCGCCACCGTCGACCGGGTCAACCGCCACCTGCTCGACGCCCGCAACCAGGCCTTCATCGACGTCGCCCGCCCGGCGCTGGCCGAGGGCGGCGTGTTCCTCGCCGTCGGCGCCTTTCACCTGCCGGGCAAGGCCGGAATGATCGCGCGGCTGCGCGCCCAGGGCTTCAGTGTCACCCGCATTCCCCTGCCCGGCGAGGCCCCGACATGAGCGCCACCCGCGACATCGACGCCCTGATCGAACTGATGGCCAAGCTGCCGGGCCTCGGGCCGCGCTCGGCGCGGCGCGCGGTGCTGCACCTGATCCGCAAGCGCGGCTTGCTGATGACGCCCCTGGCCGACCTGATGAGCGACGTGGCGGCCTCGGCCCGGGAATGCCTGAACTGCGGCAATATCGGCACTGGCGACATCTGCGACATCTGCGACAGCGAGAAACGCGCCAACGGCATGATCTGCGTGGTTGAGGACGTGGCCGATCTCTGGGCGCTGGAACGCTCCGGCGTCTTCAAGGGCCGCTACCACGTGCTGGGTGGCACGCTCTCGGCGCTCGACGGCGTCGGCCCCGAGGACCTGTCGATCCCCCGCCTCGTCGACCGCATTTCGGCGGAAGCGGTCACCGAGGTGATCCTCGCCCTCAATGCCACCATCGACGGCCAGACCACCGCGCATTACATCGCCGACCAGCTGGAAGGCCGGGTGGCCCTGACCTCGTTGGCCCAGGGCGTGCCGATCGGTGGCGAGCTGGATTACCTCGATGACGGGACGATCACCGCGGCTCTGAACGCGCGGAAATCGCTCTAGGCTGCACCTACGCCTCACGCACATCGCGCCCCGGACCCCGATCCGGGGCCTCATGGCTCACGCCTCATGGTCCCGGGTTCAGCCCTTCTTGCCGATCCGAGGCTCCTCGCCGCGCGCTATCCGCCGGATATTCGCATGGTGCCGCCCCCAGACGATCACCGCCAGCAGCGCGCAGAGCACGACCATCGAGGGATAGCCCAGCAGATAGGCCCAGAGGGGCGACAGCGCGGCGGCGAGCAGGGCCGAGGCCGAGGATATCCGGGTCAGCGCCGCGCCGGCCACCCAGGTGGCGCAGGCGGCGAGCCCCAGCGGGAAGGCCAGGCCGAGCAGCAATCCGAGGAAGGTCGCCACGCCCTTGCCGCCCTTGAACCCCAGCCAGACGGGGAAGCAATGGCCGAGAAAGGCCATCAACCCGGCCAGCTGCGCCGCGTCTTCCGCCGCCAGCCAGCGGGCCACCAGCACCGCAATGGCGCCCTTGAACGAATCGAGGATCAGCGTCGCCAGTGCCGCCGGCTTGTTGCCGGTGCGCAGCACATTGGTGGCGCCGATATTGCCGGAGCCGATCTGGCGCAGGTCGCCCAGCCCCAGCAGACGGGCGATCACCAAGCCGAAGGGGATCGAGCCCAGCAGGTAGCCGATCAGCGCCCAGAGGATCAGGCCGGCAAAGGCGGTCTCGATGACGGGCATCAGCTTTCTCCGAAAACGCGGCGGCCGGCGACGAAGGTCGCCAGCACGCGCCCCTGCATCCGGGCGCCGTCAAAGGGGGTGTTCTTGGACTTCGACTGCAGCTTGAAGCGGTCGAGCACGAAGGGCGCATCCGGGTCGAAGAGCACCAGGTCGGCCGGCGCGCCTGTGGCCAGCCGTCCGGCGTCGAGCCCGAGCCGGCGGGCCGGGGCGAGGCTGAGCGCGCGAAAGAGCTGCGGCAGGCTGAGGTCCTCGGAATGATAGAGCCTGAGCGCGGCCGGCAGCAGCGTCTCCAGCGCCACGGCGCCCGAGGCGGCCTCTTCGAAAGGCAGGCGTTTGCTTTCCTCGTCCTGCGGCGTGTGCATCGAGGAGATCATGTCGATCACCCCGTTGCGCAGCGCCTCGATCACCGCCTGACGGTCGTCTTCGGCGCGCAGCGGCGGCTTGACCTTGAAGAAGGTGCGATAGTCGGCCACGTCCATCTCGTTCAGCGTCAGGTGATGGATCGAGACCCCGGCGGTGACGTCGAGCCCGTTGGCCTTGGCCCGCGCCAGCGCGGGCAGGGCGCGCGCGGTGGTGATCTGGTCGAAATGCGCCCGCACGCCGGTCATCTCGACCAGCGCGATATCGCGGTCGAGGCCCATGCGCTCGGCCATGGCCGAGACCGCCGGCAGGCCGCGCAGCGAGGCGAACTTGCCGGATGTGGCGACGGCCCCGTCGGACAGCACCGGCTCCTGCGGGTGCAGCATCACCAGCGCGCCCAGCGACCGGGCATAGGTGAGTGCGCGGCTCAGAACCTTGGTGTTGCGGGTGACCCGGTCGCAATCGGTAAAGGCCACGGCACCGGCGTCGAGCAGAAAGCCGATCTCGGCCATCTCGCGGCCATCGCGACCCTTGGTGAGCGCTGCCATGTGGTGCACATGCACCGGCGCATCGGCCTGCGCCCTGCGGGCGACGAACTCGAGCCCCTCGGGGCTGTCGATCACCGGCGTGGTGTCGGGGCGGGTGACCATGGTGGTGACGCCGCCCGCGGCGGCGGCGCGACCGGCAGAGGCATAGCTCTCCTTGTGGCGCTCGCCCGGTTCGCAGACCTTGACGCCGATGTCGACGATGCCGGGCGCCAGGCATTTGCCGCGGCAGTCCAGCACCTCATCGGCCCCTTGCGGCGCCTCATCGGTGCCGATGGCGGCGATCCGGCCATCGCGGATGTGGAGCCAGCCGGGAGAGACAGTGCCGGCTTCGGGGTCGATCAGCCGGGCGTTTTCGAGGAGAAGTGTGGTCATATTCTGCGCCCCGTTATGCTGTCCGGGAGGTTGCGAAGCAGGGGAACAAAGACCTCGTAGAAGCGAACCACCATGTCCCTGATCCAACTATGCTGCCGATCCCAGGTTGAACGTGCTCGCAGGTCGAATCCATCGTTCATTACATAAATCTTGCGGCGTCTTACGTTGGCTTTCTCTTCCCAGACCATGTCACGCCCGACTTCATCTTCAATTTCCGAGCGACGTTGCCTGAGTGCATCAAAAAGGTCGTGCGGCCGGTCGCCGTCCATGAAAATCTCGACCCGTACCACGCCGGTGCTGGGAACGAGCGCCACGTTCAGCGAAGCTTCAGTGAAGCCAATATCATGGGAAATCCAAGTGTTCTCGGTGGGCGGAGCCGGCTTGATCGAGCCTGAAGTCGACGAAATCAACGTCCCTAACGCGTGCCAATAGGCAAGACGTTGGCTATCTGTGTCAGACATCATTCTATCCCGCGATCCACACCATTACCGCCACGAGGGCGAATATCACCAGAAGCGCCACCGTGGCCACGCGGCCGGACATCCTGGGGTCATTGGGTTCCTGCATCGACCGTCCCTTGCTTGCCTGCATTCTGCCAGGGTGCTGTCAGATCGCCGGTCATGCCAGCGCCCAGAGCACCACGCCCAGCACCGCCACGGCGACCACCACGCCGATGATCAACCCGGGCTTCATCGGTTTGGCCTTGGGGTCCGGCGGCGGCGGGGCGGGGGCCTCGACGGGTTCCGGCGGCAGGGCGCTCTCGGCGCGGGGTTTTTCCAGCGGCACCGGATCGCGCGCCTCGCCGAAGGTGGCGATCCAGCGCAGCGGATGGGTGACGCGCAACTGCTGGCCGATCCGCTCGAAGGCGGCCGAGCGCATCACCATCACCCGCCCCTTGACCCGTTCGAGCTGGGCGCGGATCGGCGCCAGTTCCTCGTCCGAGATGCCATGACCCTCGGCCAGGTAGTCGGCCAGCGGCATGCCGGACAGATCGTTCATGTCGAACAGGTCGATGTGATCGGGGTCGAGCGCGGTGGCGCCGGTCATCTTCTGCAGCGCGCGGGCGTCATCGTCGAGCAGCAGCTGCGCCTCGTCGAGCGACAGATCGACGGTGAAGATCCGCACCAGCCCGTGTTCGTCCGAGGGTATTTCGAGAATGTCGCTCATGCCATGATCCCTTCTGCGGTGGTGGCCGTCCGGTTGCGGACCAGCAGGTCCATCGCCGCCATGCGCACGGCCACGCCCATTTCGACCTGTTCCTGGATGACCGAGCGGTTGATGTCATCGGCAATCTCGCCATCGATCTCGACCCCGCGGTTCATCGGGCCGGGGTGCATGACGATGGCGTCGGGCTTGGCGTGGCTCAGCTTTTCGGCGTCGAGCCCGTAGCGGTGGTAATATTCGCGTTCCGACGGGATGAAGCCGCCGTCCATCCGTTCCTTCTGAAGCCGCAGCATCATCACCACGTCGACGTCCCTGAGGCCTTCGCGCATGTCGTCATAGACCTCGACGCCGAAGGCATCGATGCCGGCGGGCAAAAGCGTCGGCGGGCCGACGAGGCGAACGCGGTTCTCCATCTTGCCCAGAAGCAGGATGTTCGACCGCGCCACGCGGGAATGGGCGATGTCGCCGCAGATCGCGATATTGAGACGGTGCAGCCGGCCCTTGGCGCGGCGGATGGTCAGCGCATCAAGCAGCGCCTGGGTCGGATGTTCGTGCCGCCCGTCGCCGGCGTTCAGCACCGCGCAATTGACCTTCTGCGCCAGGAGATCGACTGCGCCGGAATGCGGGTGGCGCACCACCAGCAGATCGGGGTGCATGGCGTTCAGCGTCAGCGCGGTGTCGATCAGCGTTTCGCCTTTCTTGATCGAGCTGGCCTGCATCGCCATGTTCATCACATCCGCGCCAAGCCTTTGGCCGGCCAGTTCGAAAGAGGCCTGGGTGCGGGTGGAATTCTCGAAGAACATGTTGATCTGGGTGCGCCCGGCCAGCGCGTCGCCGTGGCGCTTGCCACGGTTGAGCCGCACGTAATCATCGGCCAGATCGAGCAGGGTGGTGATCTCTGAGGGCGCAAGCGGCTCGATGCCGAGAAGGTGGCGCTGGGTAAAGGTCATGACCTGCTCCGGTTCGGGTTGGGACCGCTTATATGGGCGGGGGCGGATGCGTTCAATGGGGGCGCCCGGGGGCTGGCGCCGGAAATGCGTATTTGTCAAAGAGAAGAAGCAGGGGGCGTTTCCTTTCGGGGCCCGGGCGGAGTAGGATCGCGGCGATGGAATACACCGAACACATGAGCCTGCGCGCGGCGCTGGTCTGGCAGATCGAGGCCGGGGTGGTGGACACCCTGAGCGAGACGCCTGTCGACCGCTATGCGCTGGCCGCCGCTGCGGCAGCGGCCAAGGAGCAGACCAAGGCCCCGGCACAGGCGCGGCCCGGCGCGCCGGTGGAGCCTGCCAAGGCCGATCCGGTGGACGAGGCGCAGCAGATGGCGACGGCGGCGCAGGATCTGCCCGGGCTCAAGGCGGCGCTGGCGGCGTTCGAGCACTGCGATCTCAAGCGCGGGGCGCGCAATCTGGTCTTTGCCGATGGCACGCCGGGCGCCCGGGTGATGATCATCGGCGAGGCCCCGGGCCGCGAGGAGGACCGGCAGGGCAAGCCCTTCGTCGGCCAGGCCGGGCAGTTCCTCGACCGGATGCTGGCGGCCATCGGGCTCGACCGCGGCGAGAGTGTCTATATCACCAACGTGCTGCCCTGGCGGCCGCCGCAGAATCGCGATCCGCTGCCGGCCGAGATTGCCATGATGCGGCCCTTCGTGGCGCGGCACGTGGCGCTGGCAAAGCCCGAGGTGCTGGTGCTGATGGGCAATATCTCCTGCGACGCGGGCCTCGGCAAACGCGGCATCACCCGGCTGCGCGGCACCTGGGCCGAGGCCTATGGCAAACCCGCCCTGCCGATGTTTCACCCGGCCTACCTGCTGCGCCAGCCGCATCTCAAGCGCGAGGCCTGGGCCGATCTTCTGAGCCTCAGGGCGCGCCTCGGCCAGCCCTGACCCCCAGCATTGCAAGAGGACCCATGAGCCGCATCGACGAAAGCCGTGACTTCATCCCCGTGCGCATCGCCGTCCTGACGGTGAGCGACAGCCGCTCGCTGGCCGAGGACCGCTCTGGCGATGTCCTGGCCGGCCGGATCGAGGCCGCCGGGCACCTGCTGGCGGATCGCCGGATCCTCGCCGACGAGCGGGCCGAGATCGCCGCGCAACTTCGCGAATGGAGCGAAGACCCGCAGATCGACGTGGTGATCACCACCGGCGGCACCGGTCTGACCGGGCGCGACGTGACGGTCGAGGCGCATCGCGACGTCTATGAAAAGGAGATCGAGGCTTTCGGCACGGTCTTCACCCATGTCTCGATGGCCAAGATCGGCACCTCTGCCGTTCAGAGCCGCGCCACCGGCGGGGTGGCCAATGGCACTTACATGTTCGCGTTGCCCGGCTCTCCGGGGGCCTGCAAGGACGCTTGGGATGAAATTCTGGGCTTTCAGCTCGATTACCGGCACCGCCCTTGTAACTTTGTCGAGATTTTTCCGCGATTGACCGAGCATCAGCGACGGAAATAGCCGATAAGTTCGTATCATTGCAGAACCGGCGCGTCTGGCGCCTGGCCAAGGGGCGCCGGGGATTTGTGTTCAACGACCAAGGGATGTCGTGCATGCGGTTCCTACGCCAGAGCCTGACCGGCCTGTTTCTCCTGTCTCTGACGCTGGGGCTGCTGGTCTATGCCGGCGCTTTGGTGCGCGAGGCCGTCGAGGCACGGATCAGCCAGGATCGCAGGGTGCCGCAGGCGCGCGAGCGGGTCTTTGCCGTGAACGTGGTCAGGGCCGAGCCGCAGACCGTGACGCCGGTGCTCACCGCCTTTGGCGAGGTACGCAGCCGCCGCGAACTCGAGGTGCGCGCCGCTGTCGCCGGCAAGATCGTCGACCTGTCAGAGAGCTTCGAGGAAGGCGGCCATGTGTCCGAGGGCGCGCTGCTGGTGCAGATCGATCCCGGCGATGCCGAACTGGCGCTGAACCGGGTGCAGTCGGACATTCTCGATGCCCGCGCCGAGGGCGCCGAGGCCGAGGCGGCGCTGCTTCTGGCGCGTGACGAGCTGCAATCGGCCGAGGAACAGGCAGCCCTGCGCGAAAAGGCCTATGACCGCCAGCGCGATCTGCTGAGCCGGGGCGTGGGCTCTGCCGCCAATGTCGAGACCGCTGAACTGGCGGCGTCGTCGGCGCGGCAGGCGGTGCTGACCCGCCGGCAGGCCGTGGCCCAGGCCGAGAGCCGGGTCAGCCAGGCTGCCACAGCGCTGCAACGGGCCGAGATTGCTCTGGCCGAGGCGCAGCGGCGGCTGGATGACACCCGCATCACCGCGCGGTTCACCGGGACGCTGGCGGATGTGAACGCCACCATGGGCCGGCTGGTGTCGAACAACGAACAACTTGCGCGGCTGGTCGATCCGCAGGCGCTCGAGGTGTCGTTCCGGGTGTCGACGGCGCAATACGCGCGGCTGCTGGACGGGGATGGCGCCCTGGCCAAGGCGCCGGTGACGGTGACGCTGGACGTGCTGGGCACCGGGCTGGTGAGCACCGGCGTGCTGGTGCGCGACAGCGCGGCGGTGGGCGAGGGCCAGACCGGTCGGCTGCTCTTTGCCCGGCTCGACGAGGCCCGCGGGCTCAAGCCCGGCGATTTCGTCACGGTGGAGATCGAGGAACCGCCGCTGGAGCGGGTGGTGCGGCTGCCGTCCTCGGCGCTCGATGCCGACAACACGGTGCTGGTGCTGGATGCCGAAGAGCGGCTCGAGGTGATGGATGTGACGCTGCTGCGCCGGCAGGGCGACGACGTGCTGGTGCGGGCGCAGGGGCTTGCCGGGCGCGAGGTCGTGGCGGAACGCACGCCGCTGCTGGGCGCCGGGATCAAGGTGCGGGCGTTGCGGCCCGGTGGCGCCGAGGCGGCGCCCGAGGAACCCGAGATGCTGGAGCTGAGCGCCGAGCGACGGGCGAAGATCCGCGCCTTTGTCGAGGGCAATGCGCGGATGCCGGACGAGGCCAAGGCGCGGATCCTGACGCAGCTCGAACAGGAGAAGGTGCCGGCGCAGGTGGTGCGGCGGATCGAGGAGCGGATGGGGGGGTAAGCGCGATGATGATACCTGTGGTCCTGGCGCAAGCCGTGCGATCGCCGACCCGCGGGGTGGCGATCCGACCAATGTTCTGCAGCACTTTATCCCAGCCAAGTCCGCAAGAGACCGGAGCGGCGCGCCCACGACAAACAAATCGCCGCCCCGGGGGGCGGGTCGGCGATCGCGCGGCGGCCTGCGGCCTTGATTCCGCGCAAGGTTCCAGGCTCTTTCTTGCTCCCCACAGGAGGCCCTCATGACCCGCGATCTTCCTCCCGGTCCCGGCGGGCTGCTCAGCTACTTCACCCGCCACCGCACCCTCGCCAACCTGCTGCTCGTCCTGCTGGTCGCCGCCGGCCTCATGGCCGCGCCCAACATGCGGGCGCAGTTCTTCCCCGACGTGATCGTCGACGAGGTCTCGGTCTCGGTCGGCTGGGACGGGGCCGGCGCCGAGGATGTCGACGCCGCCATCGTCCAGATCCTCGAACCCGCGCTACTGGCCGTCGAAGGTGTCGAGAGCGCCTCGTCCACCTCCCGCGAGGGCCGCGCCAGCATCGACCTCGAGTTCGAGCCGGGCTGGGACATGGCCCGCGCCGGCGATGACGTGCAGGCGGCGGTCGACGCGATCTCTAACCTGCCGGAAGAGGCCGACGATCCCGAGGTGCGCCGCGGCGGCTGGCGGGACCGGGTGACCGACGTGGTGATCACCGGGCCGGTGGGCGTCGACCAGCTGGCGCGCTTTGCCGACGAGCTGGTGGTCAGGCTCTTTGCCGAAGGCGTCACCCGCACCACGATCCGCGGCCTCGCCGCGCCGCGGACCATCGTCGAAGTGCCCTCGGTGGCGCTGATCCAGCATGACATCACCATGCTGCAGATCGCCAATGCCATCGCCGCCGAGGTCGACGCCGATCCGGCGGGTGATGTCACCAGCGCCAACACCCGCGTCCGCACCGGGGTCGAGAAGCGCTCGGCCGGCGAGATCGAGGCGATTGCGCTCCGCTCCAACTCCGACGGCTCCAAGCTGACCATCGGCGATGTTGCCAGCGTCAGGGTCGAGGGCATCGACCGCGACCGCAGCTATTTCGTGGGCGAGAACCCGGCGATTTCCGTGCGCGTCGACCGCTCCAATCAAGGCGACGCCATCGAGATCCAGCGCACCGTCGAAGAAGTGGCCGAGCGGCTCGAGGCGACACTGCCGCAGGGCACCCAGATCGACCTGATCCGCACCCGCGCCGAGGCGATCACCGGCCGGCTCGACCTGCTGCTCGACAATGGCGCGATGGGGCTGGCGCTGGTGCTGGCGCTCTTGTTCCTGTTCCTCAACGCCCGCATCGCCTTCTGGGTGGCGGCGGGCATTCCGGTGGCGATGGCGGCGACCATCGCGCTGATGTTCGTGGCCGGGCTGACGCTCAACATGATCTCGCTCTTTGCGCTGATCATCACCCTCGGCATCGTGGTCGACGATGCCATCGTGGTGGGCGAACATGCCGATTTCCGCCACCGCCGGCTGCGCGAAAGCCCGGTCGAAGCCGCCGAAAACGCCGCCCGCCGCATGGCGCTGCCGGTCTTTGCCTCGACGCTGACCACGGTGATCGCCTTCTTCGGGCTCACCGCCATATCGGGGCGTTTCGGCGACCTGATCTCGGACATCCCCTTTACCGTGATCGTGGTGCTGCTGGCCTCGCTCGTGGAATGCTTCCTGATCCTGCCCAACCACATGGCCCATGCGCTGGTGCACCAGTCGAAGGACCATTGGTACGACTGGCCCTCGCGGGTGGTCAATCGCGGCTTCCGCTGGGTGCGCGACGTGATCTTCCGCCGGATCATGGCCGTCGTGGTCTGGGCGCGCTACGCAGTGCTGGCGGGCGCGGTGGTGCTCTTGGCCAGCCAGGTGGCGCTCTTCATCCGGGGCGATGTGCAATGGCGCTTCTTCAACGCGCCCGAGCAGAGCTCGGTCACCGGCAACTTCGCCATGGCCCCCGGCGCCACCCGCGAAGACACGCTGGAAATGATGCGCGAAATGCAGGCCGCGGCCGAGCGGCTGGGCGCGGAATACGAGGCCGAACACGGCCGCAACCCGATCGACTATGCGATCGCCGAGATCGGCGGCAACGCCGGGCGCGGCCTTGCCGGCACCGACACCAAGGAAAGCTACCAGCTGGGCGCCATCTCGATCGAGCTGATCGACCCCGACCTGCGCCCCTATTCGAGCTTTCAGTTCGTCGCCGCGCTGCAGGACGCGGTGGGCCGCCACCCGATGCTGGAAACCGTGAGCTTCCGCGGCTGGCGCTCCGGCCCCGGCGGCGATGCGCTTGACGTGCAGTTCTATGGCGCCTCGTCAGAGGTGCTCAAGGGCGCGTCAGAGGACCTCAAGGCGACGTTGGCGCGCTTCCCCGAGGTCTCGGCGGTCGAGGACAACCTGGCCTACGACAAGGAAGAGCTGATCCTTGAACTCACGCCACAGGGGCAGGCGTTGGGCTTTACCATCGACGGTCTGGGCACGGTGCTACGCCACCGGCTGGGCGGGATCGAGGCGGCGACCTATCCCGACGGCCCGCGCAGCGCCGCGATCCGCGTCGAACTGCCCGAGGGCGAGCTGACCGCGGATTTCCTCGAACGCACCCAGCTGCGCGCGGCTTCGGGGTCTTACGTGCCGCTGGCCGATATCGTCAGCGTCGAGCGGCGCACCGGGTTTTCCACCGTGCGGCGCGAGAACGGCATCAGGCTGATCTCGGTGACGGGCGACATCTCCGAGGATGACCCGGCCCGCGCGCAGGAAATCCAGGAGGTGCTGCAGGACGAGATCCTGCCGAAGATCGCCGAAGAGCGGCAGGTGGACTACCGCCTCGCCGGCCTGTCCGAGCAGGAGAACGAGTTTCTCTCCGACGCGCGCAACGGGCTGATCCTCGTGCTGCTGGGCATTTACCTCGTGCTGTCCTGGGTCTTTGCCAGCTGGACCCGGCCGCTGGTGGTGATGTCGATCATTCCCTTCGGTCTGGTCGGCACGATCTTCGGTCATCACTACTGGGAGGTGCCGCTTAGCATGTTCACGGTGGTGGGGATGCTGGGAATGACCGGAATCATCATCAACGATTCCATTGTTCTGGTCTCGACCATCGACGAATACGCCAAGGAGCGGGGCTTGATCCCCTCAATCATCGAAGGGGCGGCGGACCGCTTGCGGCCGGTGTTCCTGACCACGGCGACCACGGTGCTGGGTCTTGCGCCCTTGCTCTTCGAGCGCTCGTCGCAGGCGCAGTTCCTCAAGCCCACGGTGATCACGCTGGTCTATGGCCTTGGCTTCGGCATGGTGCTGGTGCTGCTGGTGGTGCCGGCGCTGATTGCCATCCAGCAGGACATGGGGCGGATGTATGCCACCCTGCGCCGCGGCTGGCGCTTCCGTGCGCCGCGGGTGCGGGCGCTGATGCTGGTGGCGACGGTGGTGATGCTGGGCTGGCTGGCGGCGACGCTGGGCGCGGTGGCGGTGACCGGCAGCCTGCCGTCGGCCCTAACGGCGCTTCTGCCGGCGTCACTGGCCGCCGAGCCGGGGCTGGCCACCGGATTTGCGCTCTACATCGCCGGCGCGGCGGTGCTGGTGATCGCCATTTTCGTCATCGCCGCGCTGTCGCTGGGCCTCGCCCGGAGGCGGCAGAGGACGGCCTAGGCGGGGGGTGATCACGCCCGCTTGAGGGTTGTTACACGGCCTTGGCAATTATCCGCCACAGGTTGGCAAATTCGCGTGACAAACCCGGTCAGTTGACGCCTTCGTGTTGGCTTTCCCCCTTTTCTTCCGCTACGCTCCCCGGCAATCAGGCCGCAACAGAACCGGCCACAACAAAGAGCAGGCTGATGGAAACAGAGACCCTTGCGCTCGCACAGGAGATCGATTTCTCCATGTGGGGCCTTTTCGCCCGTGCCACACTGACCGTCAAACTGGTGATGATCGCGCTGATTGCAGCAAGCATCTGGTCCTGGGCAATCATCGTTCACAATCTGGTCGCCTATCGCCGTGCCAAGCGCGAGGCGCGCCGCTTCGACCGGGCCTTCTGGTCGGGCGAGCCGCTGGACGAGCTGTTCGAGCAGATGGGACCGGAACCCAAGGGCCGCGCGCAGCGGGTCTTTGCCGCCGGCATGCTGGAATGGCGCCGCTCGCACCGCGAGGATGGCGGGCTGATCCCCGGCGCACAGGCGCGGATCGACCGGTCGATGAACGTGGCCATCGCCCAGGTCTCGGACGAGCTGCAGAACGGCCTGTCGGTGCTGGCCACGGTGGGCTCCACCGCGCCCTTCGTCGGGCTCTTCGGCACGGTCTGGGGCATCATGAACGCCTTTGTCGAGATCGCCGAGCAGCAGAACACCTCGCTCGCCGTCGTGGCACCCGGCATCGCCGAGGCGCTGCTGGCCACGGGCCTGGGCCTGCTGGCTGCGATCCCGGCGGTGATCTTCTACAACAAGCTGAGCGCGGATGCGGACCGGATCCTGTCGGGCTACGAGAGCTTTGCCGACGAGTTCGCCACCATCCTCAGCCGTCAGCTGGACAGCTAGGCCATGGGCGCACATATCGTCAAACCGGGCGGTGGCGGATCGGGCCGCAGGCGCCGCAGGGGCGGGGCCAAGCCGATGGCGGAGATCAACGTCACGCCCTTCGTGGACGTGATGCTGGTGCTGCTGATCATCTTCATGGTCTCGGCGCCGCTCTTGACCGTCGGCGTGCCGGTGGAACTGCCCAAGACCGCCGCCTCGGCGCTCTCGGCCGACAGCGAAGAGCCGCTGACCGTGACGCTGACTGCCGAAGGCGCGGTGATGATCCAGACCACCGAGACCCCGGCGGGCGAGCTGGTGGGCAAGCTGCGCGCCATCGCCGCCGAACGCTCCAGCGACCGCATCTTCCTGCGCGCCGATGGCGCCGTGCCCTATGCCGAGGTGATGCGCGTCATGGGCGCGCTCAATGCCGGCGGCTTCTCGAACATCGGTCTGGTGACGGACACCGGCGGGCCGCGGCTCGACGGCCGCGACGAAGGCTAGGCCAGCGCCGGTGAGCGAAGATCGCGATATCCACGAAGACGGCCGCCGCAGGCTCCATTTCGGCTTCTATGTGTCGGGTGCGGCGCATCTGGGGTTGATCGGCTGGCTTCTGATCGGTCCGCTGTTCGAGGTGGAGCCGCTGCCGTTTGACGTGACCAGCGTGACCACCATCAGCGAAGAGGAATACGCCGCCCTCGTGGGCCAGGCGCCGCAGGTGAGCGAACCGGTGCCGGAAGAGGCGCCAGAGGTTCCGCAGGCGCCGGAAGAGCCCGCGCCGCCCGCCGAAGAGGACAGCCCGCCGCCGGCCCCGGTCGAGGAACCGCCGGCCCCCACGCCGCCGCCGGAGCCAATCGAGGAACCCGAGCAACCCGCGCCGGAGGCGCTGCCGCAGGTGCCGGAACCGCCGGCCCCGGTGGTGACCGAGGCCGACGACATCCCGCCGCCGGACCCGGCGCCGCCCGCCAACGAAGACGTGGCCGTGGTGCTGCCAGAGGTCTCGCCCCGGCCGCAGCCGCGGCCGGCGCCGCGCGTGGCGCCCGAACCCGTGGCCCCGCCGGAACCCGAGGTGGTGATCGAGGACACGACGCAGGATGCTGTGGTGGCCGAGGAAGAAGCGCCGACGCCCGACCCGCGCGAAGAGCAGGAGGCCACCGCCGAGCAGGAGGCCACCAGCGAGATCGTCACCGAGGCCGACGAGGCCCCCTCTGGCGCCCCGGAACGCTCGGTGCGCCCGCGCGGGCGTCCTCCGGTACCGCCCGCCGTGGCCGAAGCGCCGCGCGAGACGCCGGAGACCCCGGCGAAACCGGAAACGCCGGCCAAAACTGAAACCCCGGCCAAGCCCAAGCCGACGCCCGCCCCCGACGACACCGCCGGCGCCGTGGCCGATGCCCTGGCCGAAGCGCTGGGCGGCGCCAGCGATCCGGCGCCCGCCACCCCCGCCGCGCCCAGCGGCCCGCCGCTGACCGCGGGCGAGCGCGAGAACTTGCGCCTCGCGGTGCAGGACTGCTGGGTGGTCGATGTCGGCTCTGCCGCCGCCCGGGTGACCGTGGTGGTGACCATGGAAATGGAGCAATCCGGCCGGGTGATCCCGAGCTCGATCCGTCTTGCCGGCAGCACCGGGGGTGACGCCCGTGCAACAGAAGTGGCCTTTCAATCGGCCAGACGCGCGATTATCCGCTGTCAGAAGGACGGCTACGAACTGCCGGTCGACAAATTCGACCAATGGCGGCAAATCGAGATGACCTTTAATCCCGAGAAGGTAACAAGATGAGTGTGACACACCGAGTGACCCAGGTGCTCTCTGCCCTGACCGCCGCCCTGGCCCTGCTGGTGCTGGCGCTGCCGGCCTCTGCCGCGCCGCTCAGGATCGAGATCACCGAGGGTGTCGTCGAACCCTTGCCCTTTGCGGTCCCGGATTTCATTCCCGAGAACCCCGCCGCCGCCGAATGGGGCGCCAAGCTGGCGCAGGTGGTGGCCGATGACCTCAACGGCACCGGGCTGTTCATCCAGACGCCGCAGGATGCCTTCATCTCGCGGCCCACCAGCTTTGCCGCGCCGGTACAGTACAACGACTGGAAGGCGATCAACGTGCAGGCGCTGATCATGGGCGCGGTCACCGGCGGCGAGGGCGGCCAGCTGACCGTGAAATTCCGGGTCTACGACGTCTTTTCCGGCCAGGAGCTGGGCAAGGGGCTGCAGTTTCAGGGCACCACCGAGGGCTGGCGGCGTATGGCGCACAAGGTGGCGGATGCGGTCTATTCCCGGATCACCGGTGAATCGGGCTATTTCGACAGCCGCGTCGTCTATGTCAGCGAGACCGGCCCGAAGAACGAACGCAAGAAGCGGCTGGCAATCATGGATTACGACGGCGCCAACGTGCAGTACCTGACCGACAGCTCGTCGATCGTGCTGGCGCCGCGGTTCTCGCCGACCGGCGACCGGGTGCTCTATACCTCCTATGCCACCGGCTTTCCGCGTATCCACGTGCTTGACGTCGGCAACACCCAGAGCCGCATTCTCGAGACCCAGACCGGGGTGATGTCCTTTGCACCGCGCTTTGCGCCGAACGGGCGCACGGCGGTGTTTTCGATCTCGGAAGGCTCGAACACCGACATCTTCACCATGGATCTGGCCACCGGCGGCACCACCCGTCTGACCAATACCCCGGCGATCGAGACTGCGCCGTCGTACAGCCCCGACGGCAGCCGCATCGTGTTCGAGAGCGACCGTTCGGGCAGCCAGCAGCTTTATATCATGTCGGCCAATGGCGGCGAGGCCGAGCGGATCTCGTTCGGTCCCGGGCGCTACGGCACGCCGGTCTGGTCGCCGCGCGGCGATCTGATCGCCTTTACCAAGCAGCACAAGGGCCGGTTCCACATCGGCGTGATGCGCACCGATGGCTCGGAGGAACGGTTGCTCACCGCCTCCTTCCTCGACGAAGGCCCGACCTGGGCACCGAACGGCCGGGTGATCATGTTCACCCGCGAAACCCAAGGTGCCGCCGGCCAGGCCAGCCTCTATTCGGTGGATGTCTCCGGGCGCAGCCTGCAGCGGGTGCGCACGCCCGACGCGGCCTCTGACCCGAGCTGGGGCCCGCTGCAGTAGGACAACAAGGATGTAAAGGCGAGCCAGCCTGTGCTAGGCTCGCGGACAACAATGGCGAAATGCCACGGAGCAGGACAGGAACCATGACACATTACAGCAAGATCGCGCTTCTCGTGGGCGCTCTGGCCCTTTCGGCCTGTACCAATGCCGGCCGCTTCGGCCAGGATGACCCGCGCCTCGACGGCAGTGCGGGGGCCGGTGCCGGCGCTGGCGGCGGCGGTGCAAGCTATACGCCCGGCGGCGCGGGCGATCCCAGCAGCCCGGCTTATTTCCAGCAGGCGATCGGCGACCGCGTGCTGTTTCTCGTCGACCAGTCGACCCTGACCGCCGAGGCGCGGGCGACGCTCGACGCACAGGCGGAATGGCTGCTGGTCAACGCCGATTACCAGGCGGTGATCGAAGGCCATGCGGACGAGCAGGGCACCCGTGAATACAACCTCGCGCTGGGCGGCCGTCGGGCCAACGCGGTGCGGGAATATCTGGTGTCCAAGGGTGTGCCGGCGAGCCGGCTGCGCTTTGTCACCTATGGCAAGGAACGCCCGATCAAGATCTGCTCGGACGAATCCTGTTACGCCAAGAACCGCCGCGCGGTCACCGTGATCGCCGGCAGCGCGCTGAGCTGAGCCGGGGCCGGTGCAGGCCCCGCGCCTGCACCGGCTGTCGCGGACGGCGGAGCGGACTAGAGGCCCCGGAAGGGCGGGAGACGGCAATGCGAATTCTTGTGATCTTCGGACTGGTGCTGGGGCTGCCGCTGACGGCGGCGGCGCAGCAGGGGGCAGAGACCCTGGCGGACATCCGCCAGGACCTGACGCTCCTCAACATCGAGGTGCAGCGGCTGCGGCGCGAGCTGTCGACCACCGGCGGCAGCGATGTCTCGGCCGGGTCCGGGACGCTTCTCGACCGGGTGCAGGTGATCGAGGCGGAGCTGTCGCGGCTCACCGGCAAGACCGAGGAACTCGAGCACCGCATCGACCGCATCGTCACCGACGGCACCAACCGGATCGGCGATCTGGAGTTCCGGCTGGTCGAGCTGGAAGGCGGCGACCTGAGCGCGCTGGGCGAGACCTCGACCCTTGGCGGCGAGGAAGTGACCTCGCCGGCAGCCCCCGTTCCCGTGGCGCCGCCGGAAGGCGAAGGCCCGGCGCTGGCGATGAGCGAGGAGCAGGACTTCCGCCGCGCCGAAGAGGCGCTGGCCGCCGGCGACTACGAGCGTGCGGCCGAGCTTTTCACCAACTTCAACGAGACCTATCCCGGCGGTCCTCTGGGGCCGAAGGCGCTCCTGGGGCGCGGCACCGCGCTGGAAAAGCTGGGCAACACCAAGGAAGCCGCGCGCGCCTATCTTGACGCCTATTCCCTGGCCCGCGACGCCGAAGCCACCGCGGCCCCGGCGCTTCTGAGCCTGGGTCGCGCGCTGGGCACGCTGGGACAGACCGATGCGGCCTGCCAGATGCTGGCCGAGATCGAACCGCGTTTCCCCATGGCGCCCCAGCTGGCGGACGCCAAGGCAGAGCAGGCGCGGCTCGGCTGTTCCTGAGCGGGACGCTGTTGCCCGGGGATGGGGGCACTTCCCGGCCTTTGATCGGGCCTGAATTCGGGTGGTGCTGTGCCCTGAGACTTGCGCAATATCAAGCGCATCGAAGGGGCCAGGCACCCGTAGCGCATTTGCCTTGCGAGTTTTCGGCGATCAATCGGACCTTCCCGTGGTGAAGTTCAGGTTGAACCATGGATTTCAGCTGTGCGCCTGAACGGGAGCTTGATTGTTTCCCGAAAGTGCCCGCGCTCAAGAGACCCTTCGCTTGATCCGCGAAGCGTTATTCCGCGGGGATCCTGAGCGTCGCCAGATCGGTTCCGACGATCACGTTGCCGGAATATCCGCCCTCGCGCGCGGAGGCTTCGTAATCGGCCGCGCTCAGCCCGCCGGGCTGCACGGGGTAAGGCCCCATCGCCGCAGCGCCCAAAGGTGGGATGAGATGCGTGTAGATCAGGCTGGCGACGCCGGCCCGTTCTGCCATCGCGCCGAGGTCTTCGGCGGTGCTTTGGCGGTGGTAGACCGAGGGTGGAAATCCGCTGGCGCCGTCCGGACCCATGATGCGATGGATCACGCTGTGGACCAGGATGTCGGCG
The DNA here is from genome assembly GCF_048263515.1 of Marinovum sp. Lineage (NCBI taxonomy): Bacteria > Pseudomonadati > Pseudomonadota > Alphaproteobacteria > Rhodobacterales > Roseobacteraceae > Marinovum > Marinovum sp. The sequence continues at coordinate 80,383 of NZ_JBLXEC010000002.1, forward strand.
CCTTGCGTCAGGGTCTCGACATTTGCCGACACGGAGCTGTCGCGCGGCGGCTGAGGCGTATCGTTGGAGGCGTCGCCGGCAATCACGACGCTCCCGGCCGGCGTATCGACCCTGTAGGAGACGTGCCCCGGGACATGGCGTGACGCGATGGCGCTGACGACCACGTCGTCGTGACGCCAGACTTCGGCGGGCTCGTTGCCGGGGGTGAACGCCTCGATGTTCAGAAGGTCCGCCGGGCCGCCGGGCCGCCGATCAGGGTTCTCGGCCAATCGCTGGGCGATTTCGCCGGACCGGAGGTAGGGATCGCCGATATGTTCGGCCAGTTCCGTGCAGCTCATCGCATGTCCGGTGGGCGAGGGCGCGTCCTGGCTGCACACCAGATCGACCTTTGGCATCTGCGACCCCAGGTGCCAGCGCAACTGCATCAGATCGGCCAGACCATCGACGTGGTCGGAATGGACATGCGTCAAAAAGATCGTCTGGATTTGAAGGACCGTCACATCGATCTGCGACAGGCGCTGCAGCGTGCCACGGCCGGCATCGAATTGCAGCAGGATGTCGGAGCAGCCATTCTCCTCGGGGCCATATCGCACCAGGGTACCGGCCCCGGCCAGCCCGTTGAATACGGCCGGTCCGCCCTGTGTGCCGGTTAGGGTGACCTCAAGACAGTTGGCCGCAAAGGCCTGCGGCGCCCCCCCGATCAAAAGCGCTGTCGCCACTGCTATGCGGGTTCTCTTGCTCATGAATTTCGGCATGGCGCTCTCCTGATTGTGTCACGGCCGAGTCTCGGGGGCGCGTGACGGGCTAACAAGGTTGGTGATCCGGGCCGCAACCTCACCTTCGCCAGAGGGTGGCCCGTCGCGGGAAGTCAGCGAGCCGAAGCTCGCTGACATTGGTCATCTGCATGCATCGTAACTGGGTGCCCGCGGGTCAGGTCAGGGCCATCCAGCCGCCGACCGAGACCAGGATCGTCGCCAGCGAACGGTTCATGATGCGCATCGAGAGCGGCGATTTGGCCAGGCGGCGCAGCGGGGCGGCAAAGCCCACGATCAGGGACGCGCTTCCGAACAGGGAAAGGAAGGTCGTGACCGCAATGATCAGGAATTCGGGCATCCGGATCAGGGTGATGTCCATCATCTCGGGCAGCACCAGCGGGAACAAAACCAACATGTAGGGCGAGATGAAGCAGGTGAACACCCCGGCGAAGATCGAGGAAAGGATCGGGCGGCGCGGCGCGTCGCAGGATTTGTTCAGGTCGAAGTCGCCGTTCCAGATGCCGTAGGCCAGCCAGGTCATGTAAGCCATCATGACGTACTTGCTGTATTCGAGAACCTCGGGAACCGCCGTGAGCCACGTGCCGAGCCCGAAGCAGACCACCGAAATGATCGCGATCCCGCCGATCGCGTAACCGATGGCAAAGCCGATCGCGCCCGAGACGTCGTTGCTGGCCGACCGCACCAGCAACATCAGGAAAACCGGGCCGGGCGCGAGGGAAATTGCCACCAAGGTCATGAAATATGTAGCTAAATCTGAGTAAGACATTGCAAAGGTTCCTGTCTTGTTGATCAAACAAGACTACGGATTCCGCGATGTCGGACACAGGACAGAAGACACGCAAATTCGGACAAAGTGGCACGAGCCAGACTGCTTCAATGCTCTGGTTTGCTGCCTGTGGGATCGTCTGACGTGGCAAACCGCCGGCGTGGTCCCGGTTTTTCGCGCGGCTTGAACGGCGGCAGGACAGGGCCCGGAACAGGCGGCGCACATGAGCGGTCAGGGCACTGGCGAACATGCGCCTGCTCATTCGGCGGCGGGCCGCTGCACCTGCTCTGCGGCGGTCCGAAACCGCGCACGGAACTCTGCCGGCGTAATCGAGAAGCGTTTGGAAAAGGCCCTGCGCAACGCCTCGTTCGACGGAAACCCCGAACTGCGGGCGATTTCGCTCAAGGATTCGCCCGAGTTTTCCAGCCGCGCCTGCGCATGGACAAGGCGGACCTCTTCGACATACTTCCCGATCGTCCGTCCCGAGAACGACTTGAAGTGCCGGGCAAGTGTCTTTTCCGTCAGGTTGAACTGCTCGGCCAGCGTCTCGAGCCTGAGGTCCCTGGTCGGGTGGACGCGGATGTAGATGAGTATTTCCTGCATCACCACATCCGCCGCTCCGACGCGCGTCGGGGCGTCGAGATCGATATCCTCATACTGGTTCTGACCGCCGCGCCGCGCCATGTGCGTCACCATCAGGCGGGCGACCGAGCGGGCAATTTCCGGCCCGAGGTCTTCTTCGACGATCGACAGCGCCAGATCGATGCCGGACGTGATGCCGCCGGAGGTCCAGACGTTGCCATCCTTGCAGACAATGCTGGCCGGCTCGACCTCGACATCCGGATAGGCCTCCTGCAGCACCTTGGCCTTGCGCCAATGGGTTGCTGCCTTGCGGCCGCCGATAATGCCCGCCTCGGCCAGCAGAAAGGCCCCCGTGCAGATCGAACCGATCCGGTTGGCGCGGCCGTAGGCGCGGTTGATGAAGTCCAGCATCCCCGGATCGGTGCGGATATCGATTGCCGAGACGCCGCCGCTGACAAGCACCAGATCGGTGTCGTCCAGCTCGGCATCGGTGACGTCTTCGCACCTGCGATCGACGTTTATCGTGATGATGGAACCGGCGGTCTTGAGGCTTCCGAGCGTCGGCGCAACCAGCGAAACGTCATAGGCGGCTTCGGCCGACTGGCCGGAATGTTCGCGGACGACAGTATTGGCCATCAAAAACGTGTCCGAGGGGCCGACGATATCAAGCGCCATGCAGCCCGGATAGACGAGGATCATGATACGTCGTGTCATCGTAGTCTGCCCCTACCAGTCGCAAGTATTCCGTGTGCCGCACGCCCCGTCATGTCATTCGCCGGTGTCGCGGGCCGGGACAGCACCACCGAGCTGCAGGGCAAAGATCGCTCATCCGGCCAGCGTCGCCGGCAGATACCGATACCCGGCGCCGTCCCGCAGGAACCGCCCAAGCCCGGGAAAGGGCACATGTGAAGCTGCAATCAGCACATTGTCCGCAGCGCAGCGATCCAGCAGGCCGGATCGTGTCGCAGCCGCCTGTCCCGGATCGACGTCAAAGGCAAATCCGATCTCCGGATGGCATGTCTGCAGAACCGCGTTGTGCACGATGTCGGCCATCATAGCGAATTGCTGGTCCCCGCCATCGATATGCAGAATCGAATGACCCGGGGTGTGCCCCGGCGCAGCCTCAAGTCGGATGCCGCTGTGAATTTCGGTGTCAGGCGACACCAGGTCCAGACAATCTCTGTAAGCGCCGAACATCCCCTGCGCGAGGTGAAAGAACCCGCGCATTTCCTCCGGCGCTTGCGCCGTGATCCCGGCGTCAGACCAGAACCCGTGCTCGGCTTCGGCCATCACCACGCGGGCATTGGGAAAGCTCGGCTCTTTGCCTGTCAGCAGTCCGCCGATGTGGTCGGGATGCGCGTGGGTCACCACCACAAGCGAAACGTCTGATGGCTGGATTCCCGCTACGGCAAGCGCGTTAGCCACATGCCCGGTTCCGGGGCCAAACGCGTCAACCGCGCCGAGCCCGGCGTCGATCAGGATCGTCGCATCCTCCGACTGCAGGCAGAAGGCCAGAACCGGGATCGGCACCAGGTCAGGCCCCAGCCCCATGCCGCCGTTCTGAAGGGCATCCTCGATCTTCCGGCGATCCTCTCCGAGAAAGACGTCATTCGGAACCTGGATCGCGCCGTCGTAAAGCGCGGTCACCTGATATTTGCCGATGCGCGATCTGAACACGCCTGCTGGTGGGGTCAATTTTTCTCACTCCACAAGGGTTCAATGGTGTGGCAGGCAGATGGACGATCGCAGGTTCCGTTGATGTTGGCAGAATAGGCAAGGGGCGGCGCGCTCTTCCGGACACTCTCGATCCGTCACGACGCAAAAGAGCCGTCCTGCGTGCCCAGCGTAGGCCCGCAAGTCCACTCTGTCCATGATTTCCAACGCAAATCTGCTGTCGCCCTGGGCTTGGCGGCCGAAACCGAAGTTCCAGCAGAGGGGGTCAGGCGGGCCTCGCGTGACCGCTGCCATGCTGCATTTTGCCACCAAGCCAGCCCGCCCGGCAAGCTGTCTCAGCCTGCCGGACGGGCCGTACTCGGATCGCCTCAACGCGACTGATGGCGTCGCACCTCCCGTCGCAGAGACTGGCGAACGCGATCACTTACCCCTCGGAAATGACGTGAACGCTCACCGACTGCAGCACACCATTGTCCTCCAGGCTGACTGCCTCGGCGGTGTCACGTCCTGCAACGACCAGCGAGAACGACAGTTCCGCGCCTTCGGTCAGAAGTCCGTCTTCTGCCATGCGATCCAGCACCGCATCGATCGGCACGGTAAACCCGGTCTCCGTGTTGTGCCCGTGTCCAAAGAACGCAAAGCTGCCGGCAAATTCGGGGCTGTTCAGGCCAAGGACCGGCGGCTGTCCCTTGGGCGAGATATAAAGATCGAAAACCTTCCCACGGCTGTCGGCAGGTGGCACGAAGGTAACGGTTGCCAGGTGGACCGTGCTGTCCTTGGGTTGCGCGATGGACCGCGCCAATGCGCCTGAGACGACCGCGTCCACGGCTGGGGCAAGGCGACCGGCGGATGCCACCGCCATGGCGCCGGCGACATTCTCGCTTTTCGCAAGCCTGGTCGTCGGGGGGACGGCTTGCTCACCAGAGCCTGGCTGATAGCTGTACTCGAAGGCGCCTGTCTCGAAGTAGTCCCATGATGTGGGCGTGCCGCTGACGCGGTCACCGGCGCGGTCGAAGAAGAACAGGTATGGCTCTTTCTTGTAGGGCTCGAGCAGGTCCCCCGTCGGGGCAATCGGCAATCCGAGGGCTTGTTGTTTGCGAGTCCAGACGTCCCACAACCGGTCTATGTTGCAATGATGCAGGAAAAAGATCGGATCCAACGGCGACAGATTGTTTGTCATGTTGCCGGAGGGTTCAACGTAGTTTTCTTTTTCATCCTCGAAGCCGCCGGTACTGTTGTGAACCAGGTTATGGGTCGCCGACAAACCGCTGAATTTGCCTGTGATCTGGTGACTGTCGGTCACCGAATTCTCGAAGAACGGATCATCCTTGCCCTTGAACGGACCGGCAAATTCCGTCGGCGCGAGGTTGCCGAGAATCCCGTCAAGCGCGACCATCTTTCGCGTGCGCGCGTCCAGCTTCGGGTTCGCTTCGGTCAGAAAACGCGCGAACTTCCGTTCCTGGAAGGCATAGGTGGCGTTGTCGAGGTGCTTCTGGGCCCACATGACATCGAAGTCGGTATTGGATCGCTTGTCCTGCTCGGCTTTCTGCGCCGGCGTCATATGGTTCCAGAAGTCTTCCATCACCGGGCGCACCGTTTTCTGGAACTCCTCCTTGGTGGCGATGAAACTGGCCGCGGGCGACCTGAAATTGACCGGGTCGAGCGGATTGTCACTGCCGAACATCGACGCGGGCACAGAGTGGGCAGGCTCTGTCCAATCCCAATAGGGCAGCATGAAGTCTTCCTTGCCGGTCAACTCGCGAATGATCTCTTCGAAATGGCCAAGATATCCGCGGTGCCAGCTGGTGAACCACCAGTTTCCATGAGGGCAGTCGATGAAATGAACGAAGCCCTGGCGATACCAGTTGCGCCCGTCGCTCAAAGGCAGCTTCAGCATCTCGGTCACGCCTTCGCCGTAGGTCTGCAGATCGACAAGACCGCCTTGGCTCGTCATGTTCTTGCGGACGCGGGCGCCCTGAGCCCGCAGCACGGTCGGCGCAAACGTCAACGCCGCCGCGGACGCGGCCCCGGATTGCAGAAGTGTGCGGCGTGAAATGCTTTGTGCCTGATGTCTGGTCATTGTTGGTCCTTCTTCAAATGTGAACGAGAGGAAGCCCTGTGCATGGGGCGGTAAAAAAACGTTTAGAAACAGATCGGTATAGGCGCGTGAAACCGTAACTATCCTTCGGTGTTCGCCAGTAATCCGTCAGGTTGGCGATCCGGCGATGCCCAGCTTTCCGGGCATCTGAATTCATCGGCTGATTGCGCCGTTTTTTGCCTGCACCACCTACAATGGTGCTTTGTAGCGGATTCAGGCTCAAAACTCACGAGCTTTACGCTGCGCTGCCTTGGAGGGGCGGGATGGGCTACGTGTTGCACGCCTAGCAGCAGGCAGGCTTTCGAGTGCGATTGCATGCCATTTGATCAAGCGGTGCCTTGCAAGCGCGTCACAGTTGACGAACAGTACGCCAAGAGTGCAATTCACGGCTGGGCAAGGGGGCGCTGCCCCCGTCGCCATGGGCGACTCCCCCGAGGGTATTTTCGGCAAGAGGAATGAAGGAGGCGGCGCCGGGATGACGTCTGTCGATCTTGAAAGCCATTTTGCCGGGATGATGGGTCGCCTGTTGGGGCCGGAGTTTCCCGAGGAGATCGGGCTGGCGGTGTCCGGCGGTGGCGACAGCATGGCGCTGCTCACCCTGGCGCACAACTGGACGCATCGCTTCGGGGTGCAGCTGCGGGTGGTGACGGTGGACCATGGGCTGCGGCCCGAAAGCGGGGGTGAGGCCCGGATGGTGGCGCAGGAATGCGCGGCGCTGGGGCATGATCATGACATTCTGACGTGGCAGGGCTGGGACGGGGGCGGCAACCTGCAGGAGGCGGCGAGGGCGGCGCGGCTGCGGCTCATTGATGCGTGGCGCGGCGAGCTGGGCCATGTGCTGATGGCGCATACCCTGGAGGACCAGGCCGAGACCGTGCTGATGCGGCTGGCGCGCGGCTCGGGGGTCGACGGGCTGGCGGGGATGGCGGCGAGGCGGTTCGTGCCAGGCGAGGGCGCCGGTGGCGGCTTCTGGGTGGTGCGGCCGTTGCTCGAGGTGCGGCGGGAGGAACTGCGGCACTATTTGCGGGTGCTCAAGGGCAGTTGGGTCGAGGACCCGTCGAATTTTGATCAACGGTTTGACCGGGTGAAGATGCGGCAGGCGCTGGCGCTGTTGGCGCCGCTGGGGCTGGATGCGCCGGCGCTGGCGCAGACCGCGCAGCGGATGGGGCGGGCGCAACAGGCCTTGCGGGCAAGGGCTGTCGCGGCGGCAGAACGGGGCGTGCGGGAGGTCTGGGGCGATCTGCTGTTTGACCGGGATATGCTGGGCGGGCTCGAGGAGGAGACCCGGCTGCGGCTGCTGGCGGCGGGGCTGCAATATGTCTCTGGCCAGGCTTATCGTCCGCGGGCGCGCGCGCTGGAGGCGGCGGCGGAGCAGGTGCTGTCCGGCGGCAAGGCCAGCCTGCACGGCTGCCTGATGCGGGCCGAGCGGGCGGAGATCCGGATTTTTCGGGAGCATGCGGCGGTGGCCGAGGCCCGCGTGACGGCGGGCGCAGTCTGGGACGGACGGCTGCGGCTGTGTGGCGACGGGATCACCGGGCTGGCGGTCAGGGCGCTGGGGCCGAAGGGGGCGGCGCAGCTGCCGGAGCGGCCCGAGGGCCTGCCCTACCAGAGCCTGATCGCCCAGCCGGCGGTGTTTGACGGTGCCCGGCTGGTGGCTTTTGCACCGGCGGGTTTCGGGCCGGACCACGACATCCGGCCGGTGGCGGGGCGCCGGGGCTTTGCCGCATTCCTCGCGACACATTGAATGTGACGCACAAACCCCTATTTTTCACCACAAGGGCGCGCTATAGAGCGGGCCAAACCCAACCTTCGGGAGAACTTTCTTGGGCAACCTGCGTAACATCGCCTTCTGGGTCGTGCTGTTTGTACTGATCCTGACGCTCTTCAATCTCTTTTCCGGCGGTGGCACCACGCTGCAAAGCCAGAGCACACCCTATTCCGACTTCGTTCAGCTGGTGGAAGAGGACAAGGTCTCTTCGGCCGTGATCGACGGGGAATCGATCCGCTTCCGCGGCAAGGATGGGCGCGATTACGTCACCATCAAGCCCGAGGATGCCGAGGTCACCCGCCTGCTGATCGACAATGGCGTTGCGGTGAATGCCGAATCCCAGGAACAATCCGGGTTCCAGAGCTTCATCCTGAGCCTCTTGCCCTTCCTGCTGCTGATCGGTGTCTGGATCTATTTCATGAACCGGATGCAGGGCGGCGGCAAAGGCGGCGCGATGGGCTTTGGCAAGTCCAAGGCCAAGATGCTGACTGAAAAGCATGGCCGCGTGACCTTTGACGACGTGGCAGGCATCGACGAGGCCAAGGAAGAGCTGGAAGAGATCGTCGAGTTCCTGCGCAACCCGCAGAAATTCTCGCGCCTCGGCGGCAAGATCCCGAAAGGCGCGCTGCTGGTGGGCCCTCCGGGCACCGGCAAGACGCTGCTGGCGCGTGCGATTGCGGGTGAGGCGGGCGTGCCGTTCTTTACCATCTCGGGCTCCGACTTCGTCGAGATGTTCGTGGGTGTCGGTGCCAGCCGCGTGCGCGACATGTTCGAACAGGCCAAGAAGAACGCGCCCTGCATCGTCTTCATCGACGAGATCGACGCCGTCGGTCGCCATCGTGGCGCCGGCTACGGCGGCGGCAACGACGAGCGCGAACAGACCCTCAACCAGCTGCTGGTCGAGATGGACGGTTTCGAGGCCAACGAAGGCGTGATCATCATCGCCGCGACCAACCGCAAGGACGTGCTGGACCCGGCGCTGCTGCGCCCCGGCCGCTTCGACCGTCAGGTCACCGTGCCCAACCCCGACATCAAGGGCCGCGAGAAGATCCTCAACGTGCACGCCCGCAAGATCCCGCTGGGCCCGGATGCCGACATGCGGATCATTGCCCGCGGCACCCCCGGATTCTCCGGTGCGGACCTCGCCAACCTGGTGAACGAGGCGGCACTGATGGCAGCCCGTGTCGGCCGGCGTTTCGTGACGATGGAAGACTTCGAGAACGCCAAGGACAAGGTGATGATGGGCGCCGAGCGCCGCTCGATGGTGCTGACCGACGACCAGAAGGAAAAGACCGCCTATCACGAGGCCGGTCACGCCGTCGTCGGCCTGTCGCTGCCGCAGTGCGATCCGGTCTACAAGGCGACGATCATCCCGCGCGGTGGCGCGCTGGGCATGGTGGTGAGCCTGCCCGAAATCGACCGGCTGAACTGGCACCGCAGCGAGTGCGAGGAAAAGCTGGCCATGACCATGGCGGGCAAGGCGGCCGAGATCATCAAGTACGGCCCCGACAACGTCTCCAACGGCCCGGCCGGCGACATCCAGCAGGCGTCTGCCCTGGCACGTGCCATGGTGCTGCGCTGGGGGATGTCCGACAAGGTCGGCAACATCGACTATTCCGAGGCGCATGAGGGCTACAGCGGCAATACCGCCGGTCTCTCGGTGTCGGCCCATACCAAGGAGCTGATCGAGGACGAGGTGAAGCGCTTCATCCAGAACGCCTATGACCGCGCCTACGAGATCCTGATCGAGAAGAAGGACGAATGGGAGCGGCTGGCGCAGGGTCTGCTGGAATACGAGACGCTGACTGGCGAAGAGATCCGGCGGGTCATGAAGGGCGAGCCGCCGCAGGCCAGCGAGGACGAGGACGATACGCCGGACCAGGGCAACGCGCCTTCGGTCACCGCGATCCCGAAGACCAAGCCCAAGGCCAAGCCCTCGGGCGACATGGAGCCCGAGCCTTCGGCCTGATCTGGCGGATGGTATGAGGAATGGGGAACCCCCGGGGCTGTTGGCCTCGGGGGTTTTTCTTTGCGTTGAGGGGTGTGTGCGCCGTCGCGCCCCGGACTTGATCCGGGGCCTCATGGTTTGCGTCCGGGCCAGTGGCTGGCCGAGAGGTCCGCGACGTCGGGGCTTGGGGTTGGGTGTGGCGCGATATTTGGCGGGAGTGCGGGTGTTGGCCGGGAGGTCCCGGATCAAGTCCGGGACGGCATGGGGCGGGGGGTTGGGTTCGGTGCGAGCCTCGCAGGGCGCGCTGGCGTTGGCTGGGAGGTCCCGGATCAGGTCCGGGACGGCGAGCGCTGGGCGTCCGGTGCTACGCCTATTCGCCGCTAGCCCACACGCCCCCGCCGCAACCCGCAGCCAAAATGTCGGATTCACCTCGGGCAGCGGCGCTATGTCGCGCTATGCAGGGCCAAACCCATCTGGAGTGCGTCCATGTCCTACAAATCCGACATCGAAATCGCCCGCGAGGCCAACAAGAAGCCGATCCAGGAGATCGGTGCCAGGCTCGGCATCGGCTCGGAGCACCTGCTGCCCTTCGGCCATGACAAGGCCAAGGTCAGCCAGGAGTTCATCGACAGCGTTCAGGGCAACAAGACCGGCAAGCTGATCCTCGTCACTGCGATCAACCCGACCCCGGCCGGCGAGGGCAAGACGACGACCACCGTGGGCCTCGGCGACGGGCTCAACCGGATCGGCAAGAAGGCGGCGATCTGCATACGCGAGGCCTCGCTCGGGCCGAACTTCGGGATGAAGGGCGGGGCGGCCGGTGGCGGCTATGCCCAGGTGGTGCCGATGGAGGACATGAACCTGCATTTCACCGGCGATTTCCACGCCATCACCACCGCCCACAACCTGCTGTCAGCGATGATTGACAACCACATCTACTGGGGCAACGAGCTGGAAATCGACCCGCGCCGGGTGGTCTGGCGCCGGGTGATGGACATGAACGACCGGGCGCTGCGCGATGTGGTGACCTCGCTCGGCGGCGTCGCCAACGGCTTTCCGCGCCAGACCGGGTTCGACATCACCGTGGCCTCCGAAGTGATGGCGATCCTCTGCCTTGCCACCTCGCTGCAGGACCTCGAGCGGCGGCTGGGCGATATCATCGTGGCCTATACCCGCGACCGTCAGCCGATCACCTGCCGCGACATCAAGGCCGACGGCGCGATGACCGTGCTCTTGAAGGACGCGATGCAGCCCAACCTGGTGCAGACGCTGGAAAACAACCCGGCCTTTGTCCACGGCGGCCCCTTTGCCAACATCGCCCATGGCTGCAACTCGGTCATGGCGACCTCGACCGCGCTCAAGGTGGCGGATTACGTGGTGACCGAAGCGGGCTTTGGCGCCGATCTGGGCGCCGAGAAGTTCATGAACATCAAGTGCCGCAAGGCCGGCCTCGCGCCCGATTGCGTGGTGCTGGTGGCGACCTGCCGGGCGATGAAGATGAACGGCGGTGTGGCCAAGGCCGATCTGGGCCAGGAAAACGTGGCGGCGATCAAGAAGGGCTGCCCCAACCTCGGCCGCCACATCCAGAACGTGAAGAGCTTCGGCGTGCCGGTGGTGGTGGCGATCAACCATTTCGTCACCGACACCGAGGCCGAGGTGCAGGCGGTCAAGGACTACGTGGTCAGCCAGGGCTCCGAGGCGATCCTCTGCCAGCACTGGGCCAAGGGGTCTGAAGGCACCGAGGCGCTGGCCACCCGGGTGGCGCAGATCGCCGATGCCGGTATGTCGCAATTTGCGCCGCTCTATCGCGACGAAATGCCGCTGTTCGAGAAGATTGAGACCATCGCCAAGTCGATCTACCGCGCCGACGAGGTGCTGGCCGACGCCAAGATCCGCAACCAGCTGCGCGAGTGGGAAGATGCGGGCTACGGCGATCTGCCGGTCTGCATGGCCAAGACGCAATACAGCTTCTCGACCGACCCGAACCTGCGCGGCGCGCCCACCGGCCACTCGGTTCCGGTGCGCGAAGTGCGGCTTGCGGCGGGGGCAGGGTTCGTCGTGGTAATCTGCGGCGAGATCATGACCATGCCGGGCCTGCCGTCGAAACCGGCCTCGGAAAATATCCGTCTGAACGAGGGTGGCCAGATCGAAGGATTGTTCTAAAAGGGGGGCGGGCCGGGGCGGGCCTTGCGCCCACCTCGGCCCGGTCGTCGCCTGCCTCCGGCGGGGATATTTCACAACCGGAGAAGGACAGGCATGCGCAGGACCCCCGACAAGATCGACACAATGGCAGAGCTGCGCGCGACGATCGACGAGATCGACCGCGAGCTCATCGCGCTCCATACCGAGCGGGTGCGCTACATCGACCGCGCGCCGGCGCTGAAGGCCCAGGTGGGGATTGCCGCCCGCGCGCCATCCAGAGTGGCGGATGTGCTGGCCAAGGTGCGGGGCGAGGCCGAGGCCAAGGGGTTCGACGGCGATCTCGCCGAGGCGATGTGGGCACTGTTGATCGACGCGATGATCGCCCGCGAAGAACAGGTGATGGGCACCGAAGGAGCAGACGGATGACGGCGCAGGTAATCGACGGCAAGGGCTTTGCCGCCAGGATCAGGGGCGAGGTGGCCGGGCATGTGGCGCGGCTGAAGGCCGATCACGGCATCACCCCCGGCCTTGCGGTGGTGCTGGTGGGCGAGGACCCGGCGAGCCAGGTCTACGTCCGCTCCAAAGGCAAGCAGACCGTCGAGGTCGGCATGAACTCCTGGGAGCACAAGCGCGATGCCTCGATCTCTCAGGAAGAGCTTCTGGCGCTGGTCGAACAGCTCAACACCGACCCGGCGGTGCATGGCATCTTGGTGCAGCTGCCGCTGCCCGATCATCTGGACGAGGATCTGGTGATCAATGCCATCGACCCGGCCAAGGATGTCGACGGCTTCCACATCTCCAACGTCGGGCTGCTGGGCACGGGGCAGGAGAGCATGGTGCCCTGCACGCCGCTGGGCTGCCTGATGATGCTGCGGGACCATCACGGCTCGCTCTCGGGGCTCAACGCCGTGGTGGTGGGCCGCTCCAATATCGTCGGCAAGCCGATGGCGCAGTTGCTGCTGGGCGACAGCTGCACCGTGACCATCGCGCACAGCCGCACCAGGGACATCCAGGAGGTCACCCGGCGGGCCGATATCGTCGTCGCCGCCGTCGGCCGGCCCGAAATGGTCACCGGCGACTGGATCAAGCCCGGCGCGACGGTGATCGACGTCGGCATCAACCGCATCGATGCGCCCGAGAAGGGCGAAGGAAAGACCCGGCTGGTCGGCGATTGCCATTACGACAGCTGTGCCGAGGTGGCGGGTGCGATTACCCCGGTACCGGGCGGCGTCGGTCCGATGACCATCGCCTGCCTGCTGGCCAACACGCTGACCGCCTGCTGCCGTGCCAACGGCATCGCCGCGCCGGAGGGTCTGACCGCCTGAGCGGCGCTACACAGGCACCATGGTGCCCTGCAGGGCGGCGATCTCGGTCTCGCGGTCGCCGTCCAGCGCCAGCACCGTGGCGCGCACCACCACCAGCCTGCGGCCGGGCTTGAGCACCTCGCCCACCGCCCGCAGGCTCTGGCCGCGCGCCGGGGCCAGCAGGTTGATCTTGATCTCCGCCGTCAGCACCTCGGCCCCCTCGGCCATCAGCGATAGCGCGGCATAGCCAGCGGCGGTATCCCCCAGCGCAAAGGTCAGCCCGGCATGGCCGAAGCCGTGCTGCTGCAGTACCCCCGGACCGATCGGCGCAGTGATCTCGACCCGCCCCGGGGCGATCGCGGACAGCTTGGCGCCGAAGGTCGTCATCAGGCTCTGGCGGGCAAAACTTTCCCTTAGGTCAGCCAACTTTTGGCGGGACAAATCCATCGTTATACCTTAGCCCATCGTTATTGCGCATCCCGGAGAGAGCCCGAGGATGCCGGACCAGCAAGTAATTTGTAAACAGTCGGACCACGCATTATTCAACGATGTTGAAAGAAGACCCTGACCATTCCGATAATCACGGTGATCAGACTGTAATGGCGGCGATAATCCAACGGGTACAAGGCCTGCGCGACTCGCGCATTGCGCTGGCGGTTTTCTTTGGCCTGTCGGCCGTGGCCGTGACCGCGCAACCCTTTGGAACCTATGGCCAACTCGAATTCGGCATGCGGGTCGTCTTCTGGTCGGTGCTGATCGGCATTTCGATCGTCTGCGGCGCGGTTTTCGACGAGATTTCCTATCGTATCGTCAAACCGCTGGTGCCTTGGCGCGCGGCGCTGGTGGCCTCGGTCCTGATGACGCTGACCTTTGCGCCGCTGGTCTATCTCTGGTCCGGGGTGATGGCGCTTCTGGGCGCCGGGCTCGACCCGAAGCTCTGGTCGATCATGATCAACACCTTCGTGCCGACGCTGACGGTCTATTCGGTGATCCACCTGCTGCGCCCCTACCTGAGCGATGCGCCGGTGACCGAAGAAGAGGCCGAAGAGACCGAACCGCAGCCGCGGCTCTTCAACCGGCTGGCTTGGTCCGAGGCCAAGGTCTACCGGCTCTCGGCCAATGATCACCTGACCGAAGTGGCGACAGATCGCGGGGTCGAGCAGATCCGCATGCGTTTTGCCGATGCGGTCGAGGAAATGGACCCGGTGCCGGGCTGTCACGTCCACCGTTCGCATTGGGTCCCGCTCGAGGCAGTGGACGCTGTGCAGCGCCGCAGCGGCAAGCTGATGGTGCAGCTGGTCAATGGCGACGAGCTGCCGGTCAGCCGGACCTATCGCCCGCGCCTGGAAGAGGCCCGGCCGGACCTGTTCTGACGCATCGGCACCGCCAGCGCCCGCGCGCCGGTCAGGATCGCCAGCGCATTCGGCGCCATCAGCCGGTCGAGCGCCGGATCGTCGCAGCGCAACCCCCCGGTATAGGTGCCGAAGGCCGGCAGGATCAGTCGCGTCGCATCCACCAGGAAACAGGCCCGAGACGCCGCGCGCAGCCGCAGCTTGGGGTGATAATGCCCCGAGACCTCGCCCGGCGCGTCGTCGCTGGCGATATGCCGGAAGGTCAGGCCCTCAAGCCGGAACTGCGCCAGATGATCGCCAGCCAGCGCCACCGGCCCCGGATCATGGTTGCCCTCGATCCAGATCCAGCGCCGCCCGGCCTGTAGCCGGGTGATCCAGTCCAGCGCCGCCTCGGGCAGCGCCTCGAAGGCCTGCAGATCGTCGAAACTGTCGCCAAGGCAGATCACCGTCGTGGCCCCGGTCGCCTCCACCTCGGCCTCGAGCCGCGAAAGCGTGTCCTCGACGTCATACGGCGGCAGCTGCGCGCCATTGCGCCGCGCCTGCCGCGCCGATTTGCCGAGATGCAGGTCAGAGACGCAGAGCAGCCCGGCCTCGGGCCAGTGCAGCGCGCCGGAGGGCCGCGCCACCAGCGCCGCGCCGGCAAAGGAGAAAGCGTAGGTGTTCATGCTCTGTTCATTGCCGCAAGCCGCGCCCGAGCGCAAGCGGTCAGAGCGTGTCGAGCCCGGCCTCGGCCATCAGCGCCTCGGCCTCCTGCTCCAACAGCCGCTCGCGCCCGGCGCCCATCACCGGCACCTTGCCCACCTCGAGCAGCATCGGCGCCGCCAGCGGCGTCACCCGGTCGAGGCGGTGCAGGTCGATCCGTCCCTGCACCCGTTCGGCCATTTCGCGGATGCGGGCGAAATCCACCAGGCCCCGCATTGCCTCGGCCCGGGTGATCCGCATCAACAGGTGATCGGGGTCGTACTTCAGCAGCGTGTCATAGAGGATGTCGCTGGAAAACGTCGCCTGCCGCCCGCTCTTCTTGCCGCCGGGCATGTTGCGGTTGATCAGCATGGCGATGGTGGCGCTGGCGCGAAAGGTCCGCTTCATCACCGCATTGCCCGCCAGCCAACCGTCCAGCCCGGCCTCCAGCGCCTCGATGTCAAACAGCGGCGCCGGGTCGGTCAGCGGCTTCAGCCCCCAGATCAGCGTCGCGTAATCCGTGGCGACAAAGCCCAGCGGATCGAGCCGCAGCTCCTCCATCCGCTTGGTCACCAAGAGCCCCAGGGTCTGCTGCGCATTGCGCCCGGCAAACCCGTAGATGCAGGCGTGTTCGCGCCCGTCATGCGGAAAGCTCTCGATCAGCAGCCGCCCGACCTCGGGCAACTGGCTGACGCGGCGGTGCAGGTGCAGCCAGTCGCGGGTGTGGTCTGGCAGATAGGGCCAGTCGCGCGCCTGCAGCATGTCGAGGATGCGCTGGCTGAGCTGGGTCGAGGTGGCGAACTTGGTGCCGCCGAAGGTGGCGATCTTGGGCTTCTTCGCCGCGTCGCGGGTCACCTCGACCACCGTCTCGCGCAGCCCGTCATAGCGCACGATCTGGCCGCCGATCAGAAAGGTATCGCCCGGCGTCAGCGTCGCGGCAAAGCCCTCCTCGATCTCGCCCAGCGGCTTGCCGCCCCGGCCCTTGAACCGAACCTTCAAGAGATCGGTGTCCTGAATGGTGCCGATGTTCATCCTTATGATCCGCGCAGACCGCGGATCGCGCAGCTGCCAGAGCCCGTCGTCGCGCTGCTTGAGCCGCTGCCACTGGTCATAGGCGCGCAGCGCATAACCGCCGGTGGCGCAGAATTCGAGGCAATCGTCGAATTGCGCCCGCGTCAGCCCGGCATAAGGCCCGGCGGTCTTCATTTCGGCATACAGCGCGGCTGCGTCGAACGGCGCCGAACAGGCGGCGATCAGGATGTGCTGGCAGAGCACGTCGAGCGGCCCGGGGCCGCGGGGATCGCCATCCAGAGCATGGGCGCGGGCGGCCTGCAGCGCCGCATGGCATTCGACCACCTCGAAGCGGTTGGCCGGCACAAGCCGCGCCTTCGACGGCGCATTGTAGCGGTGGTTGGCCCGGCCGATGCGCTGGATCAGCCGCTTGACGTTCTTCGGCGCACCGACCTGGATCACCAGGTCGACATCGCCCCAGTCGATCCCCAGATCGAGAGAGCCGGTGCAGACAATCGCCCGCAGCTCGCCCCTGACCATCGCCGCCTCGACCCGCTCGCGCTGCACCCGGTCAAGGCTGCCGTGGTGGATGCCGATCGGCAGGCTGTCGTCATTGGCCAGCCACAGATTGTGAAAGAAGATCTCGGCCTGGGCGCGGGTGTTGTGAAAGATCAGCGTGGTGCGGTGCGCCTTGACCGCCGCCATCACCTGCGGAATGGCATAGGTCGCGCCACCGCCGGCCCAGGGCGGTGCATCCGGCAGCTCGAGCATGGCGATGTCGGGGTCTGGCCCCGGATCGGCCTCGACGATGGCGCAAGGATCCGGGTGCCGCGCCAGCAGCCGGGCAA
Source organism: Marinovum sp. (assembly GCF_048263515.1). NCBI lineage: Bacteria > Pseudomonadati > Pseudomonadota > Alphaproteobacteria > Rhodobacterales > Roseobacteraceae > Marinovum > Marinovum sp. The sequence continues at coordinate 97,333 of NZ_JBLXEC010000002.1, forward strand.
TCGCCTCAGGGTCCTCCACCGTCGCGGACAGCCCGACCCGCCGCAGCCCCGGGCAGAGCACTTGCAACCGCGCCAGCGCCAGCATCAGCTGGTCGCCGCGTTTGCTTTCGGTCAGGGCATGGATCTCGTCGACGATCACCCGCTGCAAGCCCCTGAATATCCGCGGGGCATCCTCGTAGGAGCACATCAGCGCCAGGCTTTCCGGCGTGGTCATCAGGATATGTGGCGGATCGGCGCGCTGTCGCCGCTTCTGGGTATAAGACGTGTCGCCGGTGCGGTCCTCGATGCGGATCGGCAGGCCCATCTCCGCCACGGGCCCGGTCAGGTTGCGCTTGATATCCGCCGCCAGCGCCTTGAGCGGCGAGACGTAGAGCGTATGCAGACCCGTGTGCCCGCCCTCGGCCAGCTCGGAGAGCGTGGGCAGAAACCCCGCCATGGTCTTGCCGCCCCCGGTGGGCGCGATCAGCAGCACCGCAGGCTCGGCCCGCCGGTCCACCATCGCCTGCTGGTGCGGGTGCACCTGCCAGCCGCGGGCGGAAAACCAATCGGTGATGACGGGGGGCAGGGCGCTCATTCCCCAAACCTAGTGCGCCCGGCCGGATATCAAAACCCGATCCAGGTCTTCTTCTGTTCGAAAATACCCTCGGGGGAGTCCGCCCTGGCGGACGGGGGCAGAGCCCCCAAATCCGCCGCCGGTCTCACTTCACGATCTTCTCGTCCTTGACGAACATGTTGGCCCAGGCGCGGTCGACATATTCCGGCGTCATCCGGGGCGAGACCCCCTCGAAGGCACAGATCGACAGGATCTGGTCGATCAGGAACACCGGCTGATAGTTGGCATAGACGTTGTCGATGGTGGGATATTTCTTCTGCAGCAGGTGGATCAGGCTGGCCTCGTCCAGCGGCAGCTTCTTCTTCTTCGCCACCAGCGCAAAGATCTTCAGGAAATCCTTCTGTCCCGGCCCGTCGATCTTGATCTTGAAGAAGATCCGCCGCAACGCCGCCTGGTCGAAGATCTCGTTCGGGTGGAAGTTGGTCGAGAACACCACCAGCGTGTCGAACGGCACCTCGAACTTCTCGCCCGATTGCAGGGCAAGGATGTCGCGGCTCTCCTCGAGCGGCACGATCCAGCGGTTGACCAGCGACTGCGGCGGCTCTTCCTGGCGGCCAAGGTCGTCGACGATGAAGATGCCGCCCGAGGACTTGAGCTGCAGCGGCGCCTGGTAGGTCCGCGCTGTCGGGTTGTAGACCAGGTCGAGCATCTTCAGCGAGAGCTCGCCGCCGGTCACCACGGTGGGGCGCTCGCAACGCACGTAGCGGGTGTCATAGCGGTTGGACGCGCGGCGCAGCTGGTTCGGGTCGTCTTCCTGCTCCTCGGCGGCGGAATGCACGATCGGGTCGTAGACTGTGATCACCTGGCCGGCATATTCGATCGCGCGCGGGACATAGATCTTGTCGCCCATCGCCTTGCGGATACCGTTGGAGATCGAGGATTTGCCGTTGCCCGGCGGGCCGTACATCAGGATCGAGCGACCGGCCGAGACCGCCGGGCCCAGCTGGTCCATCAGCGTGTCGGGCAGGATCAGCTCGCCCATGGCGGCGGTCAGCTGATCGCGGGTGATCTGGATGTTGCGGATCGACTGGCGCTTGACCTGCTCCTGGTAGACCGCCAGCGGCACCGGCATGGCGCCATAATATTCCGACTGCGCCAGCGCATCGAGCGCCCGCGCCTTGCCGGCATCGGTCAGCTCGTAGCCCATCTCGTTGCCGGAATTGGCGTTCAGCGTGCCGGTGGCCTGCAGCAGCTTCTGCGTGCGCGCCATGTCGACCAGCTCCTGCGTGACCGGGATCGGCAGGCAGACATTGCGGGCGATCTCGGTCACCACGTCGAGGTTCGAGCGGAACATCGTCTTGAGCAGGATGTCCCGCATCATCACGACGGGCAGGGCCATCTCCTCGATCCGCTTGGGCGCGGGCGGGGCGGTGACGTTTCCGACGGCCATGTTCATCGCGGGATCCTCTCTCACATTGGGGCCATGGTGGCGGCGAGGGGTTCATAAATGGTGAAGCGTGCCATCCCTCAGCTCCCGAACACCGCGCCAAGCGCGAGATAGAGCGTGAGCGTGCCGCCAAGCGCCAGGCCCATGGGAAAATCGCTGCCGGTGTCCCAGCTTTCCCAGGCCGGCGCCATGCGGCGCAGCGGGGTGTATTTGGCCAGACGATGCGCGGCAAAGGCGCCCAGCAGGGTCGCCGCCAGCAGCATCATCAGGAAAACGAAATCGCCGGGGTGGATGAAGGGCGCGGCGGCGGCGGCGAACTTGGCGTCGCCGGCACCCACCAGACCGGTGGCATTCATCACGATGCCCAGTAGCAGCACGATGACCAGCTGCACCAGCCGCCAGGGATACTCCGCCAGGGGCAGGGCGATCAGCCCCACCACCAGGAACACCGCGGTCAGCGCCAGAACGGCCTTGTTGGGGATCTTCATCATCCGCATGTCCGACCAGCAGACATAGATGCACACAGGCACCGCGAAGGGCAGAAACCAGAGGGCTGACCAGGCGGTGACATGCAGGTTCATCGCTCAGTTCGCCGTGTTGTTTTCCAGCGCACCCAACGAGCGGACCGCCGCCTCGAAGTATTGCGGGTGGGTTTCGATGGCGTCGCGGAACAGGCCCTTGCCGGTCTCGACATCGCCGCGTTTCACCGCCGACAGGCCCAGCGTGTAAAGCAGCTCGGCGCGCTCCTGCTGGCTCATCGGCACCACGGGCAGGGTGTAGTTGCCCTGCGCGCCGCGGGCCAGAACCAGGTTGTTCTTGGCGGTAAAGAGCGAGGTGTCCTGGCGGATCGCCTGGACAAACAGCCGCTCGGCACCGGGGTAATCGCCACGGCTGAGCTTGGAATAGCCCCAGTTGTTCATCACGCCCGAGGGCGTCGTGGTCAGGCCGACGGCGGTCTCGTAGAAGCTGTCGGCGCGTTTCCATTCCTTGTTGCTGTCGGCGATCATCGCCTCGAGCCGGTAGCGCTTGAATGTCTCATGCGTCGGCGGCACGCTGTCGAGCACCTCTTCGGCGGCCTTCCACTGGTTGTCGCGGATCAGCGCGTCGGCCAGCTGCACCTTGTCGTCGGGGGTGCTGTCTTCGTGCTTGAGGATCTTCTTCCAGACCGAGACCGCCTCGGTCGGGCGCTTGGCGCGGATCAGCGACTCGGCCAGGCCGCGCTGCAGGTCGAGACGGTCGGGCTGACCGGCGACGGCGCGCTGGAAATAGCTCACCGCCTCGTTCGGATCGGAATTCGTCAGCATCACCTCGTTGAGGTTGCTTTCGTCGATCACGTTGATGTCTTGCAGCTTGCGATCGACGGCATCCTTGTCGATCTCTTTCTCACAGGCGGCCAGCGCCAGCACGGCGACCAGACCGGCGAACACAAATGTGGGGTGGCGCATTTTGCGTCCTTTTCTGCTCTTGCCTCTAAAGTGCGGTTCGGATCAGGTAATCTGAGCTGCCCCGCCGCACCAATTTATAGTCTTGTTCTTGCTCGATACCGTACTGGATATTGTCCAGTTTTGCGAGGGCTAACCGCAGGTTGTCCCGGATCGCATCGTCCTGTCCGTTGTCCAGCGCATAGGCCTTGCGAAAGACCTGGGCGGCCTCGGCATGCTTGCCACGCTCCATCAGAACGACGCCCAGGTTGTTCCAGACCTCGGGCCAGCTCTCTTCCTTCTTCACCGCGCGGCGCAGCAGGGTCTCGGACTGGCCAAGCCGCCCCAGCGCCAGGTTGGCGGTGCCCAGCGCCGAGAGCACCTCGGCATCGCCGATGCCCCGCTCCAGCGCGGCGCGGTTGAAGGCGGTGAGCGCCAGTTCGTATTCCTTGGCGGCCAGCAACCTGTGCCCCACGAGAAGCTGGTCGACCGCATCGGCGCGGCGATTGACCTGCGGCGCGTAGGGAGAGTCGCTGTCACGCGAAAAACCGCCCTGCGAGCAGGCGGTTGTCAGGAGGATCACGGCCAGAAGGCCGGCTGTTCTGGAAAGGGCCACCGTCTTTCCTGCTTGTTGTTGACTGCCTCGGTTCGTGCCGGTGTCTCACCCTGGGGGCGGCCCGGCTTGGCATGAAGCCTAACCCAGGGGCCGCGCCGGTGGGGACAGGTTTGTTGCCCTGAGGCGCAGAAACCGTGGCCACGTTGCGATTTTGCCGATGGCGCCGAAGGAAACCCCCGGCGCCCGTAGGGTGGGTTTGCAACCCACCGCACCCTCAGCCGGCCAGCGAGCCCAGCTTCATGATGCCCATGGCCGAAGGGCCGACGAGGATGATCAGAAGCGGCGGCACGGTCAGGCCCATGGTCACCAGCGTCATCTTGGTGGGCAGCTGGTTGGCCTTTTCCTCGGCCCGCATCACCCGCTTGTCGCGCATCTCGCCGGCATAGACCCGGAGCGCCTCGGCGATCGAGGTACCGAAGACCTGGGCCTGGATCAGCACCGTGACGAAGGACGAGATGTCCTGAACGCCGCAGCGGTCACCCATGTCGTTGAGCACGGTGGCCTTGTCCTTGCCGGCCTTGATCTCGTGGCTGACGACCTGAAACTCATAGGCAAGCTCTTGATAGGACGACTGGATTTCCTTGGAGACCCGCAGGATCGACTGGTCGAGCGACTGACCGGCCTCGACGCAGACCAGCATCATGTCGAGCGCGTCGGGAAAGCCGTCCTCGATCTCTTCGTGGCGTTTGCCGGCGCGGCGGTTGACCCAGTATTTCGGCAGGAAATACCCGGCGGCACCGGGGCCCAGGATATACATCACCATCTGCTGGGTGGTGGCATTCTCGGGGCCGAGGATCAGGTAGAAATAGGCAAGGCCCAGGCCAAGTGCCAGCACGCCGAGGATCACCTGCGCGGCATGGAACATCCGCACCGCGTCGCGGCCGCGATAGCCGGCCTGCATCAGTTTCTTCTGGATCTCGGAATAGCTTTCCTGGTCCTGCGGCTCGAGGAAGCTGCCGTATTTCTCCAGCTTCTTGTTCGTCGTGCCGCCAGAGCGCAGGGTCTCGCTCTTCATCGTCTTCTGCTGGCGGGTCTGCGCCACCAGCTTGTCCATCGGGTCGGGCCGCTGCCGGAACAGCATGGACACCGCCAGGAGCAGGAGCACCGCGCCAAGACCACCGACGATGATGACCGGGGCCATCGGCCCCAGCATCTCGTAGAACACTCCACCGGGTTCAAACATGATGGTTCCTCACACTTTGATGTTCACGAGCATCCGCATGACGACAAGGTTCGCCGCGAGGAAGCCGAAGACCACGAAACAGGCCGGGATGAAGAAGGGATGATCGATCACTTCGTCATAGTAATGCGGGTCGGTGAGCTGGATGAAGATCAGGCACATGATCGGAAAGCCCGAGAGGAACTTGCCAGACCATTTGGCCTCGGCGGTGATCGCCTTGACCCTGCGGAACAGACGGAAGCGCGCCCGGATCACCTTGGAGAGACCGGCCAGAACCTCGGCGAGGTTGCCGCCCGATTGCTGCTGGATGGTCACCGCGACCGCGAGAAAGCGCAGATCCTGCATGTCGAGCCGGTCCGACATCTCGCGCAGCGCCTCGCCCACGTCGCGGCCATAGGCGGCCTCGTCGGCGATGATGCCCAGTTCCGATGCCAGAGGGTCCTTGACCTCTTTCGACACGATGGTCAGCGCGGAAGAGAAGGGGTGGCCGACGCGCAGGCTGCGCACGATCAGTTCGATGGCGTCGGGCAGCTGCTCTTCGAGCATCGACATTCGCTTGCCGGCCTTGTGGTTGATCCAGGTGTAGACCCCGCCGACGCCCATGGCGACAGCGGCGGCGGCGCGCACGGCCAGCCCCGTCTCGGTGCCCAGCGTCAGGCCGACAAAGGCCAGGAAACAGACCACCACCATGATCAGGATCAGCTGACCGGGGGTGAAGGCAATCGCGGCCTTCTGCGCCTTGGTGGCGAGCAGGGAATAGAGCGGGATCTTGCGCGACTTGACGTGCTGGGTCATCTCCTTGCGGAGCTTTTCCAGCACCTCGTCGCGGCGCACGCCCTTGTCCATCATCTCGAGCCGGCGGTTGACCCGGCTGTTGAGGCTGATCGATTTGCCGAAGACGGTCAGATAGACCCCTTCGACCAGCGCGAGGACGCCGACGAAGATCAATCCGTAGATAATCGGTTCTGCTGAGAGTTCCATGAGATCTATTCCGCGGCGAAGGGTTCAAAGATGGCGGGCGGCAGGTCGTAGCCCCAGAGCTTGAAGCGCTCGGAATAGTGGCTGCGGACGCCGGTGGCGGTGAAATGGCCGATGATCTTGTTGTCGGGCGTGAGACCGACGCGCTGGTAGCGGAAGACCTCCTGCATCGAGATCACCTCGCCTTCCATGCCGGTCACCTCGGTGATCGAGACCATGCGGCGCGAGCCGTCCTGCAGGCGCGAAGCCTGGACGATCAGGTTGACGGCCGAGGCGATCTGCGAGCGCACTGCCTTGATCGGCATCTCGATGCCGGCCATGGCGACCATGTTCTCCAGACGGCTGACACCGTCGCGGGCCGAGTTGGCGTGGATCGTGGTCATCGAGCCGTCGTGGCCGGTGTTCATCGCCTGCAGCATGTCGATGACTTCCTCGCCGCGCGTCTCGCCGACGATGATGCGGTCGGGACGCATCCGCAGGGCGTTGCGCAGACAGTCGCGCTGGCTGACAGCGCCCTTGCCTTCGACATTGGCGGGGCGGCTTTCCATCCGGCCGACGTGGGTCTGCTGCAGCTGGAGTTCCGCGGTGTCCTCGATCGTCAGGATCCGTTCGCTGTCGTCGATGAAGGAGGACAGGGCGTTGAGCGTGGTGGTTTTACCGGAACCGGTCCCGCCCGAGACGATGACGTTCAGCCGGCAGGCGACGGCGGCCTGAAGATAGGCGGCCATCTCCTCGGTGAAGGCGCCGAACTTGACCAGGTCGTCGATCGCCAGCTTCTCTTTCTTGAACTTCCGGATCGAGACGAGCGAGCCGTCGACCGCAATCGGCGGCACCATGGCGTTGAAGCGCGAGCCGTCGGCAAGACGGGCGTCGACGTAAGGGTTGCTCTCGTCGACGCGGCGGCCGACGGCGGAAACGATCTTGTCGATGATCCGCAGCAGGTGCTTTTCATCCTTGAAGGTCACGTCCGACAGGGTGAGCTTGCCGTTGCGCTCGACAAAGACCTGTTGCGGGCCGTTCACCAGAATATCGTTGACCGTGTCGTCCTGCAGCAGCGGCTCGAGCGGGCCGAGGCCCTTGACCTCGTTGTAGAGCTCCTGGATCAGCGTCGCGCGATCCTCGCGGTTCAGCACCACGCCCTTTTCGTTCAGCAGTTCCTGCCCGATGTCGCCGATCTCGGCCTTCAGGTCGGCCTCGGTGGCGTGTTCCAGCGCGCCGAGGTTGAGGTTGTCGAGCAGGGCGCGGTGCAGTTCGAGCTTGAGCTCGCCCATGCGTTCCTTGCGCTTCTGTTCCTTGTCGGTCGCCACCGGGCGCGCGGCCATGGTCTTGACCACCGGGCGGCGCATCGAGACCGGCTTGGCGGGCGCATCATCCCGGGTGGGCAGCTTGGCGACATTGTCGGCCTTGGCGGCGGGCTTGGGGGCGTCGGCTTTGCGGTATTTGGAAAACATCTGCTCTGTCCTCAGGCTGCTTCTGCCGCGTCTGCACCGATTTCGTGCAGCGATTTGGCAAGCTTGGCGATTTCACGGCGCAGCGGGTTCTTGGCGGCGGCGGTGGCCAGCGGCAAGCCGTGGTCACAGGCCTGCACCACGGGTTTGCCGCCGTCGGGGAATTGAACGTCGATCGAGATGCCCAGGCTCTCGGCCATGCGCTTGACCCGGCTCTTGCCGGTCAGGTCGGTGAATTTCGGCGCGCGGTTGAGCAGGAACCGCAGCTTCTCGAAGGGAAGATCCTCCGATTGCAGCGCCCGCTTCAGCCGCAGGGCGTTCTGCGCCGAGCGCATGTCGATCTCGAGGATCGAGAAGTAGACATGCGCCATGTTGAGCACTGTCTCGGACCATTGCACCAGCGTCTTGGGCATGTCGACGATGACATAGTCGAAATGCGCGCAGGCGGTCGAGAGCAGCTTTTCCACGTCCTGCGGCGGCAGCAGGTCGAGCGGCAGCATGTCGGCCGGCGCGGTCAGAACCTGCATCTTGTCTTCATAGTCCATCAGCGCCTGGCTGAAGCTGTCCTCGTCCATGTTCTCGATGTCCGACAGCAGCTCGTAGACCGATTCGCGGCGCGGCAGGTCGAGGTAGGTCGCAACCGAGCCGAACTGCAGGTCGAGGTCGATCAGGCAGACCTTGGGCGCATCCTGCTTGGAGATGGTGGCCAGTTCCCAGGCGAGGTTGGTGGCAAAGGTCGTGGACCCGACACCGCCGACAAGGCCGTGCACGGCGATCAGCACGCCGTTGCGCGATTCGCCTTTCTTCAGCTTGACCTTCTTCTGCTCGGGGGCGGCGGGCGCTTCGGCCTCGTCCTCGATCTCGGCCAGGGCCACCGCGGCGGCCTGTTCCTGCGGGGCAGGGGCGGCGGCTCGGATCCGGTCGATGGCAAACTGCAGCTCGGTCTCGGGCAGCGGGTAGGGGACAAACTCATCGGCGCCCTTGCGCATCAGGTGATGCAGTGCGGCAGGCGAGACATCCTCGGTGATCAGGATCACCTTGATGTCGCGCGCCTTGGCGGCGGTGATGATCTCGGCCAGCACCGGCAGGTCGGCCTCGTCCTCGGCATCCAGCGCAATGGCGATGAATTCCAGCGAAGAGGCGTCTTCCTGGGCGAAGAAGGGGATCGCCTCTTCGAAGCCGAGGTCGCCCCATTGTTCGCCAAGGGCGTTTTCCATGTCTTCGATCAGGAGCTCGAATTCCTGCACATTCCGGCTGATAGTGCAGGCGACGATGGGGGGAATGTCCATCTCAAGCGCTGTTTCGTCAGTCATGGCCTCATATCCTTTACCAAGCTCTACACGCCCTCTGTCCTTGCCGTCCGCGAGCGCACCATGTGCCCGGTGCCGCGGCGAGGATCTGGGGCCGTCCCGCGGGTTGATGGTCCCGCGTGGCACATTTCACTGGGTCGAAGGTGCTGGAAAATTCGGGCGAGATTGCGGCCAAAAGATCGTTATTTCGCGAATTCGGGCCAATCGGTCGGGATCACGTCGGATTGTTTATCCGGTCCAAAAACAAAAAGGAGGCGGAACTTCCGCCTCCTTTTGTCTGCCATTTTACGAGGTAGTCTAGTTGGCAGAGCTGTCTCCGGTATCCGCCTGGGTGCCGGTCGACACGCCGGTCGAGAAGGTCGAGCCGGGTTCGCCGGAGGTCAGGTACTCGCGGTAGACGACGGCGGCGTAATTGCCGTCGAGCAGCATCGGATGGCCCGCCACGAAGCCCGTGACCTCGGTCACCGTGCGGCGGTTGCGGCGCTCGCGGCCCTCGGTCACGATCAGCGGCTGGGTCTCGCCAAAGCTCACCACCGCTTCGAGGCGCGAGCGCGAGATGCCTTGCGACACCAGGAAATTCACCACCGCATCGGCGCGGCGCTGGCCGAGCTGCCGGTTGTAGCCATTCGAGCCGACCTTGTCGGTATGGCCATAGACCCGGAAGCGCACTTCGGGGAAGCGGCGGATCCAGGCGGCCTGTTCGCGCAGCGTGTCACGCGCACCGGCGTCCAGGGCGGCCGAGTTGAAGGCAAAGTTGACCGTGGTCAGCACCTCGTCGGCGAACCGCTGGGCCATGTTGTAGACCCACTGCTTCTCGCCGGTCTGATAGGCCTGGTTGTTCATCGTGGCGGTGCCGAAATTGCCGGTATCGATCAGCGCGCCGGATTCTCGGTAGAAAGAGCTTTGAACCGGACCCTTGTGCGGGGAGCATCCGGCAAGGATGCCCAGGGCGGCGACCGAAGCCACAAGATATGTCAAGCGCGGCTGCTGCATCCGATCAATCCATCACATAGCCATAGGACCCGGAGAAGTCCTGCTTCGCAACCTCGGCAACGGGTCCTTTTTTGTATGCCGTGTCGCTGGCCACCCGGCCATACAGGAAGAGGTCTTTTTCGGACGGCGGCCGCACCTTGTCGGTGGGCAGGGCCAGCGCTTCGCCACGGGTGGGGGTCACCAGGTGCGGCGTCACGATGATCACCAGTTCCGATTGTTCGCGGCTGTATTCAGCCGAACGGAAGAGCGCGCCCAGCACCGGCACGTCGCCCAGCCAGGGCACCTGGCCGTTGAGATCGCGGAAGTCGTCCTTCAGCAGGCCGGCGATGGCAAAGCTCTCGCCGTCGCGCATCTCGACCGTGGTGGTCGCTTCGCGGCGGGTGAAGGCGTCGATCTGGAAATCGTTGCTGACAAAGCCGTTGGTCGGGTCGATCGCCGAGACCGCGGTCTTGAGCTCGAGGTTGATGATGTCGTTGTCGACAACCCGCGGGGTAAAGCTGAGCTCGATGCCGAAGGGCTTGAACTCGATGCGGATCAGGTCGGCTTCGGCCGAGACCGGCACCGGATATTCGCCACCGGCAAGGAAGGTCGCCTCCTGGCCCGACAGGGCGGTCAGGTTGGGCTCGGCCAGCATGCGGACCATGCCCTTGCTCTCCAGCGCTTCCAGCAGCAGGGCCACTTCGACCGCGCCGAGGTTGAAACCGATGGAAGAGGACATCTCGTTCTGGGTCGACCCGGGGATCACGCCGTTCAGGATGCCCTGAAGCGCCGAGTTCCGCGCCGCCTGGCCCGCGCCGAAGCGCACGCCGACATTGTTGTTGGCGACATTGCCGCCCAGTGCCAGCGACGAGGCCAGCGATTTCGACACGTTGCGCGACATCTCGGCAAAGCGGACCTTGAGCATGACCTGCTGGACGCCACCGACGCTCATCAGGTTGGACACGCGGTCGGGGGCATAGCGCTCGGCCAGGTCCAGCGCCCGCATCATCTTCTGAGTCGAAGAGGCGACACCGGACAGGACGATCCCGTCATCGGCGCTGCGCACCTCGATCTTTTCGCCCGGCATGATCTGGCGCAGGCGTTCCTTGAATTCGGTCAGGTCGAAGGTGACATGCACGTCGACATTGGTAATGAGCCGGCCCGAGGCATCGAGCAGGGTTAGCGTCGTGGTGCCGGTGCCCTTGCCCAGCACGTAGATGGTGCGATCCGAGAGCGAGGAAATGTCTGCGATGGCGGGGTTGGCGATGGAGAGCTCGGCAAAGGGCACATCGCTTTCGACCACGACCGCCCGGTTGATCGGCACCGAGAGCTTGGACGAGGTGCCCTGGCGTACGACGCGCAGGGTCTCGGCCTGTGCGCTGGGCGCAAATGGTCCACTTGCCAGAGCGGCACCCACAAGGGCGGCTCCGAGTAACATCTTCACTGTCATCTGTGACCTGCCTTTCCGATCACGCCTCAAATCGCAGGTCTTGATGCCTGCATTTGAGCGTACCTTGCGGGAACATTGGATTTTTTGCAAGAATCAATGGCTTCCGACCCGGTTTTTATGTGGGTATCTCGCAACAGGTAGAGAAAAATCAAAACGCCGCATCACAGGATGCGGCGTTTTGGGCTTTTTGACATACCGGATCTAGCGGGTGTCAGTTGGTGCAGGGAATGGCGATCTCGACCATCTCGGCGCCCTTGCGGGTGCGGATGGTGCAGACCTGTGCCTTCTCCACTTCGACGATCTTCTCGGCGACCGGGGCCTCGAGCCCCAGAAGGCTCATCTGGTCGACCTCGACCGGACCCACCACGCTGGTGTCGCCGGAACCGACAAGCGCTAGGGACAGTCGACCGGTCGATTGCGCCTGAGCCAGGGCCGCGACCTGCTGCGGCTTGGCCGAGACGGTCACCGTGCGGGCAATCGTGTTGGCGGTCTTGTCGCCATAGGCCGACTGGTCGACAGCGATCAGCTTGACGCCGGTCTCGATCAGCTTGGTTACATCGGTCGAATTGCGCCCGCCTTCCTCGCCATAAGAGGCGACACGACCGGTCCAGTAGACATCCACGCGGTCACCGGGGCGCAGGAAACCCGAGACACCCGAGGCCACGTCGACCTTGATCGCAAAGGCCCGCTGGCCACGATCAAGCCGCGAGGTGATGCCGGCGTCCTGGCCGGGCTCGGTCACCTTGGTGGCGAGGATGGCCTCGCCTTTCTCGATGGCGCGAAGGACATAGCGCTCTTCGCCGTTCTCGGGAAAGAGATCGCGGATCTCGGTGATCTTCATGCCGTCGCGGCGCGGGTGCACGCCCGGTTGCGGGTTTTCCCGCAGCTTGTCCTGGGTGGCTTCGTCGAGCTCGTCCCACGGCTTGTGATAAGGCGCGGCGCCGCCGGCCTGAAGAAAGGTGCCTTCCGGCACCGAGGCGCGCGGGAACTTGACGACGCGCACGGCGTCCTTTTCCAGCTTGTCGCCGTAATTCATTCGCTTGGTCGCGACATAGACGTCGACCGTCGCGATTCCTTCCGAGTTCTTGGCCTTGGCCAGAGCCACGCGATAGGAATTCACATAGCCGTTGGCCAGGTAAACCGCGAAGCCGGCCAGCGCGATGCCGAGAATCAGCACCATTCCGAATACCACTCGCATTGTCCTGCCCTTTCTTTGAAACTGCTCCGACTATCCTGCCGGATGAATGTGGTAAAACTATGCCCCCAAGCGGGCCCTCACGGGGCGCGGGGGCCTCGGCCCTGTCACCTTGGCGGTCTGGGGCGGTCTGGGGGAGGGTTTACCGGGCCTTCTGGCGGCCGGGGTCGGCCACGCCTCGGGCCAGCGCGCCCCGCCATCGGGTCGGCCGAGGCCTGCCTGGGCCGGGGGTGTCGCGTGGCAGCTGGCCACGTGCGAGAGCCGGCCCTTGCTTCGGGCCGGCCGTCTCGCCTGTTGCGGTGAGCCTGTCAGGCTCTAGAAATCGTTCTGGCCACCGATCGCTCCGCCGATCGCGGAGGACAATGTGTTGGTGTTGCTCTCGATCGTGACATAGGCCACCGAGGCAAGCCCGACGATCGCGGCGGTCAAAACGACCCAGTCAACGGTCACAGCACCGTCGTCAGATATGTAAAACTGTTTGAGAAGCCTCTTCATAGCCGTCTCTCCTAACAAATGATACCCCCAGGGACACCGTCGGGATCGTCGGACTGATCGCGTCGGGATCATGCGGATCCGGGCTTTCGGGGATGCGCCGGGTCATGCTGTCTTGGTCGTGTCGATATCTGGCAGCTACGCGTCCGGAAGCAGGCAACCGCCCCGAGGGCGGCGTGTGCCGGACGGCGAGGTTGGTCTGACAGGTACCCAAGCGCGAATTCTGGGTACCTGTCGCCAGTCAGTCATAAGACCGATCAGAAGTCGTTCTGGCCGCCGATTGCGCCGGCAGTGGCGTTGAACAGCGTGGTGGCGTTGGTTTCGATCGCGCCGTAGGCTGCGATGGCCAGGCCGACGATGGCTGCGGTCAGAACGACCCAGTCAACAGTAACGGCGCCGTCTTCGTCTTTGCGGAAGTTTTTGATGAACTTGATCATGGGGTCTCTCCAGGTTGGCCCTCGGGCCGGGGATGTTGGGGGAGGGCCTTGCCGCGGCAAGCGCCCCTCAGGTCAGACGATCATGCGGATCAGAAGTCGTTCTGGCCGCCGATTGCGCCGGCAGTGGCGTTGAACAGCGTGGTGGCGTTGGTTTCGATCGCGCCGTAGGCTGCGATGGCGAGCCCGACGATGGCTGCGGTCAGGACAACCCAGTCAACAGTGACAGCGCCGTCTTCGTCTTTGCGGAAGTTTTTGATGAACTTGATCATTGGTTTGGTCTCCGTAGGTCGATTTGCGTTTCTCTAACCTTGTCGGGGGTCTCAGAACTGCCTCTCACCTCAGGTCTGTCCGACTTGGTATGACGCTAATAAGCCAGCGGAATGGGGCGGCAGTTGGGCAGCAATGGCGCGTTTTGCAGCCACCCGGGTAAGGATTGTGATTTTTTCGTCAAGCCGCTGAAATTTCTTGGAAATAAAACTTGAGGAAAATCTTTCGGGGCAGGGGCGGCCGATTTCCGGATGGCAAATATGGCGCGTCTGCCCTTTTTCGCGCCGACAAAACTGGCTTTGACCGGGGTTATTTGCGAAATTCGCGACAATAAGACCTCCCAACGAGGTAGAGCAGGTATCCCGATGAGACATTTCGCAACCCTTGCGCTCTGCGCGCTTGTGGCCGCGGCCGTGCCAGCCGCCGCCGATCCGCCGGCCTTTCCCGATTTCGAGGCGCGCCGCGTCAAGCCGCCCAAGCCCGGCACCAAGAAACGCATTCTCGTGCAGATCACCGCGCCCGCACCGCGCAAGCTGGCCCCGGCCAAGGTGGCACCGGCGACCGGAGACAGCGGCGACAGCGGCGCGCCGACCCATGGCTGGTTCTGGACGACGGTCTCGGCGAAATACGAGGCCCGCAATCCCGGACGGCTGGAAGAGGCGCTGGCGGCGCTCGACAAGGCGCCGGCGGGGCAGGGGGTGCGTGCGCCGCGACTGAAGGACCTGCAGAAGATCGCCGCGGTGCAGGGGGTCGAGATCCTCAAGGCCACGGTGGGCACCCAGGTCTCGCCGGCGCTGGCGCTGGCGGTGATGTCGGTCGAAAGCGGCGGGCGGGTCGATGCGGTGTCTTCGGCGGGGGCGCAGGGGCTGATGCAGCTGATGCCGGCCACTGCCGCGCGCTTCGGCGTCGATGACACCGGCGTCGCGGCCGAGAACATCAAGGGCGGCGTGCGCTTCCTCGACTTCCTGATCCGCAAGTTCGAAGGCGATCCGATCCTGGTGCTGGCAGGCTACAACGCCGGCGAGAACTCGATCGGCAAGCATGACGGCGTGCCGCCCTATGCCGAGACGCGGGACTATGTGCCCAAGGTGCTGGCGGCCTGGAAGGTGGCGCAGGGGCTCTGCAAGACGCCGCCGATGTTCATTTCCGACGGCTGTGTCTTTGTCACCATGAACTGAAGCCCGCGCGAGGGGGCTGTCACACGGGCGCCCCCGAGGGGGCGACAGGTTTGAGCCCCTGCGGGGCCGGGTGGGGGCTCTGCCCCCGGCCTGTGGCCTCCCCCGAGGGTATTTGAAGCAAGAGGAAGAGCGAAGCGGGGCAGCGCTGGGCCGCCCCGGTCGGGTCTTAGACGATGGTGGCCTCGGTGGCGGCGCGCAGCTCGTCTTCGGTGACGCCATCGGCGCATTCGACGATCTTGAGGCCGCCCTCGACCACGTCCAGCACGCCGAGGTTGGTGATGATGCGGTCGACCACGCCCTTGCCGGTCAGCGGCAGGGTGCATTCCTTCAGGAGCTTGCTGTCACCGTGCTTGTTGGTGTGATCCATCACCACGATCACGCGGCCGACGCCGGCCACGAGGTCCATGGCGCCGCCCATGCCCTTGACCAGCTTGCCGGGGATCATCCAGTTGGCGAGGTCACCGTTTTCCGCCACTTCCATGGCGCCGAGGATCGCTGCCGCGATCTTGCCGCCGCGGATCATGCCGAAGGAGGTGGCGCTGTCGAAGTAGGAGGTCCGCGCCAGTTCGGTGATCGTCTGCTTGCCGGCGTTGATCAGGTCGGGGTCTTCCTCGCCCTCGACGGGGAAGGGACCCATGCCCAGCATGCCGTTTTCGGACTGCAGGGTGATGTCCTTGTCGCCCACGTAGTTCGCCACCAGCGTCGGGATGCCGATGCCGAGGTTGACATACATGCCGTCTTCGAGCTCTTCCGCCGCGCGTGCGGCCATTTGATTGCGGTCCCAGGGCATAAGCCTCGTCTCCTCTAAGTGTTCAGCGCCGCGCGCCGCTCGTCGCGGGCCTGCGCCATCAGCGCGCGCAGCGCCGGGTTTTCCAGTTGCTTGCTGTCAGTGAGGCGAATGTGCCGCATTGCCTTGCCAGTACCGGTCAGGAGCCCCGCCGGATCGGCCAGGCTGGCCCCCCGGTAGAAGCCCAGGTTGACATGGTGCGTATAGGGCAGCGCGTAGACATAGGCCTCGCTCATCTTCTTCGGGCCCCATCCCCAGCTCGCCGCGCGGTCGCCGGGACGGCAGACCTCGCAGGCGTCGGGATGGATCGCGTGCACCAGCGACCGGATCGCGCGCAGCAGCTTTTCGTGCTGCGGCTCCAGCGCGACGATCTCGTCGAAGGTGCCCGTGACGGCCATCAGGCCTCTTCGCGCTTGCGCACGGTGCGCTGTTCGATGCGCTTTTCGTGCTCACCTTGGATGATCCGGTGCACGTAGATGCCCGGCAGGTGGATGTGATCGGGGTCGATCGAACCGCGTTCGACGATTTCCTCGACCTCGACGATGCAGACCTTGCCGCACATTGCCGCCGGCGGGTTGAAGTTGCGCGCGGTCTTGCGGAACACCAGGTTGCCGGTGTCGTCGGCCTTCCAGGCCTTGACGATCGACAGGTCGGCGAAGATGCCTTCCTCGAGGATGTAATCCTCGCCGCGGAACTGCTTGACCTCTTTGCCCTCGGCGATCTGGGTGCCGACACCGGTCTTGGTGTAGAAGCCAGGGATACCGCAGCCGCCGGCGCGCATGCGCTCGGCCAGGGTGCCCTGCGGGTTGAACTCGAGCTCGAGCTCGCCCGACAGATACTGGCGCATGAATTCAGCGTTTTCGCCGACGTAGGACGACATCATCTTCTTGATCTGCTTGGTCTCGAGCAGCTTGCCCAGGCCGAATCCGTCGACGCCGGCATTGTTCGAAGCCACGGTGAGATCCTTGACGCCGCTCTCGACCAGCGCGTCGATCAGCAGTTCGGGAATGCCGCAGAGGCCGAAGCCGCCGGCGGCGATCAGCATGCCGTCAAAGAGCAGCCCGTCGAGCGCCTCTGACGCCGATCCATAGACTTTCTTCATGAAAAATCCCCCATTCTCTGTGATTGCGGCATTTGTGGGCGAGGGCGGACCCGAAGTCAATTGGATTGCCGCAGTGCAGCGGGGCGTTAGCGTTAGCAAGGCGGTGAGGGGCCGGTCAGTCATTCACCCAAAGGGTTGACTGATTGCCGCAAGGCGTGTTATTCCACCTTATGGCTAAACGAGAAACGGGACCGGACCTCTCAAACGTCTTGAAGGCGGCAAGCGATCCGACGCGGCGCGCCATCCTGACGCTGCTGACGCAGCACGGGCCGCTGAAGGTGACCGAGATCCACGCCCGTTTCGACCTCAGCCTCAATGCCGTGTCCAAGCACATCAAGGTGCTGGAGCGGGCCGGGCTGGTGCAGCGACGCACCGAATGGCGCGACCACCTGATCGACGTTGACATGGCGCCGCTGGCGCAGGTCGACCGCTGGTTCGGCGAATTGCGCTCGATCTGGGATCTGCGGCTCGAGGCCCTGGATCATCTCATGACCAAAGGAGACCACGATGACTGACCTCAGACTGCAAGTTCACCGCACCATCGCCGCGCCGCAGGAGGCGCTGTTCAAGGCCTGGCTCGATCCGGAGATGCTGAAACGCTTCATGCTGCCGGGCGAGAACGTCTCGGTGGGGCATGTCAGCACCGACCCCAAGGAGGGCGGGCGCTTCGAGATCCTAATGAAGGCCGGCGACCAGGAGCTGCCGCATGCCGGCACCTACCGCGAGATCCGCCCGCATGAGCGCATCGTCTTTACCTGGGAGAGCCCCTATTCCGAAGACGGCAGCGAGGTGACGCTGGACTTCGTGCCCGAGGGCGCCGGCACAAGGCTGACCCTGACCCATGTGCGCTTTGCCAGCGAGGAGAGCCGCGACAATCACGAGAGGGGTTGGGCGGCGATCCTGGCGTCGCTGGAGGCGGCCAAGGTCGCGGCCTAGGCGCAAGCGGCAGTTAATTGAGATGGGCGATCCCTTGCGGGGTCGCCCTTTTGCGTCAGAGGAATCGTCAGATCAGGCGGACCTGGGTGCCGATCGGGGTGATCTCGAACAGTTCCGCGATCTTTTCGTTGTAGAGCCCGATGCAGCCGTCGGACGACCGGCGGCCGATCTTGCGGGTGTCATGGGTGCCGTGGATCAGGTAGGCGGGCCAGTCTAGATACAGCGCATGGGTGCCCAGCGGGTTGTCGGGCGCGCCGCCGGCGACCGGTTTCCAGTCGGGGAACCGCTCCATCTGGCTGGCGGTCGGGGTCCAGGAGGGGCCGACCTTCTTGCGCACAATCCTGGTGTAGCCGCGTTTCGTCAGCTCGTCGGTCTTGGGCACGGAGGTCGGGTAGACGCGGTAATCACTGCCGTCGGCGGACCAGTAATGCAGCGCGCGGGAGTTGGTGTCGCAGACGATGGCGCCCTTGCCCAGATCGCTGAAATGATCGCGCCAGTCCTGATGGGTGAAGGCGGAGATATTGTGCCGCACCGGTTCGGCGGCACGGGCCACGGCGGGCAGCAGCAGCGCGGCGCCGGAGGCGGCGAGCAGGTGGCGGCGGGTATATGTCTTGTGCATGTCAGGACCTTTCGATTGTCGTTCCGTGCAAGCGGGACAAAGACCGAAAGTGGGCCGGGTTTCCACTCACGTATTCGCGAGCGTGAATGTGAGTGCGGAAAGGTCACAGGGGGGCCGTGGCGGGGGCAGGGCAGTGTCCAACCGGGAAGGCCTTGGGCTGGCGGTGAGGTCCCGGCTCGGGGGCCGGGACGGCGGTATTGCTGGGGATAGGGCGGTGATCCCGCCTGAGTGATTTGGTCAGGCGGTGAGGTCCCGGCGCGGGGGGCCGGGACGGCACTGTGGCTGAGGGGGAGGGCGGTGACCCTTCTTGGGCGCCTTATACAGACGGTGAGGGCCCGGCGCGGGGGCCGGGACGCGGGGTCACTCGTCCTTGGCGGCGGCCTTTTTCGGCGCGGCTTTCTTGGCCGTGGCCTTTTTCGCGGCCGGTTTCTTGGCGGCTGCCTTCTTGGCCGGGGCCTTCTTCTTGCTCTTGCCGGCCTTCTCCTCGATCAGCTTCAGCGCCATCTCCATGGTCACATCCGCCGGCTCGGTGTCCTTGGGCAGGGTGGCGTTCACCTTTTCCCATTTGACGTAAGGCCCGTAGCGCCCCTCCATCACGTTGACCGCGCCGCCGTCGGGGTGATCGCCCAGCTCCTTGAGCGGCTTGACGGCGGTGCGTCCGCGACCGCGGCCGGGGTTGGCGCGCTTGTGGTCGAGCAGTTCGACGGCGTGGTTCATGCCGATCTCGAAGACCTCGATCGGGTCCTTGAGGTTGACGTAGACCGGTTTCTCCTCGTCAGGCTTCTGGTGCATGATGTAGGGGCCGAAACGGCCGAAGTTCGACTTGATCATGCCGCCTTCGGAATGTTCGCCGATCTCTCGCGGCAGGCTGAGCAGGGTCACCGCCTTGTCCAGCGTCAGGTCCTCGGGGCCCCAACCGGGGACATATTGCCCCTTGGCCTTGGGCAGCGAGGCGCGCGGCGGTTTCTTGTTCTCGGGCGTGGGTTCACCGCGCTGCACATAGGGGCCGAAGCGGCCGGCCTTGAGCCAGATCTCGTCGCCGGCATCCTCGCCCAGCAGCTTTTCCTCGCCATCGGCGCCTTCGCCGGCGATCGGCCGGGTGTAGGTGCATTCGGGGTAATTTCCGCAGCCGACGAAACCGCCGGTCTGCGATGTCTTGAGGTGCAGCTTGCCGGCGCCACATTTCGGGCAGATCCGCGGATCGGTGCCATCCTCGCGCGGCGGGTAGAGCTGGTCAGACAGTGCCTCGTCGAGCACGTCGAGCACCTCGGAGATCCGCAGATCGGAGGTTTCGGCAATCGCCGCCGAGAAATCCTGCCAGAAGCGCTTGAGCACCTCCTTGTAGTCGCCTTCGCCCGCCGACACCTTGTCGAGGTCTTCCTCGAGGTTGGCGGTGAACTCGTAGCCCACGTATTTGCGGAAGAAATTCAGCAGGAAGATGGTGACGATCCGGCCCTTGTCCTCGGGGATCAGCCGGTTCTTTTCCTTGGCGACATAGCCGCGTTCCTGGATCGTGGTGACGATGCTGGCATAGGTCGAGGGCCGGCCGATGCCGAGCTCTTCCATCTTCTTGACCAGCGTCGCCTCGGTATAGCGCGGCGGCGGCTGGGTGTGGTGCTGTAGCGCCAGAACGGCGGTGTTTTCAGACAGAAGCGCCTTGCCATTGCGGCGAATGCCTTGGGTTTCGATCACCTCGGGGGCGCTGTCGCCGGCCTTGGAATAATCGCTTTCCAGCCCGGATCTGGCGAATTTCGCAGGCTCGCCTTCCATGATCTGCGGCAGGATGCGGTCGTCATCACTCTCGGCGACGTCGTCGCGTCCTTCTTCGTAGACCTTGAGAAAGCCTTCGAAGGCAATGCGTTGGCCATTGGCGCGCAGGCCGACCTGACCGTCGCGGCTGGCGATCTCGACCACCGTGCGTTCCAGCCGGGCGCTTTCCATCTGGCAGGCCATGGTGCGCTTCCAGATCAGGTCATAGAGCCTGGCCTGGTCGCTTTCGCGCAGTTTAAGCGCCATGGCGTCCTTGGTCATATCCGTCGGACGGATACATTCGTGCGCTTCCTGGGCGTTCTTGGCCTTGTTCTTGTAGATCCGCGCCTTGCCGGGCACGAATTCAGCGCCGTAGCGATCCTTGATCGCCGCGCGGGTGGCCTCGACCGCCTCGGGCGCCATGTCGATGCCGTCGGTCCGCATGTAGGTGATATGGCCGGCTTCGTAGAGCCGCTGCGCCGCGTTCATCGCCTGCCGTGCGCCCATGCCGAACTTGCGGCTGGCCTCCTGCTGCAGGGTCGATGTCATGAAGGGCGGCGAGGGGTTGCGGGTGGCGGGCTTGGCCTCGACCGAGTCCACGAAGAGCTCGCGAGAGGTCACGGCCTGCACCGCCAGCTCGGCGGCGGTCTCGTTCGCAAGGTCGTATTTGTCGAGCTTCTTGCCGGCGTGCAGGGTCAGCCGGGCCTCGTATTCCTGGCCGCGCGGGGTGGTGAGCAGCGCCTTGACCGACCAGTATTCCCGCGGCTTGAAGGCCTCGATCTCCATCTCGCGCTCGACGATCAGCCGCAGGCAGACCGATTGCACCCGACCGGCGCTGCGCGCGCCGGGCAGCTTGCGCCACAGAACCGGGCTGAGGTTGAAACCGACGAGGTAATCCAGCGCCCGGCGGGCGAGGTAGGCCTCGACCAGCGGCGCATCGACCTGCCGGGGGTTCTTCATCGCCTCGGTGACGGCGCTCTTGGTGATCGCGTTGAACACAACGCGGCTGACCGGCGTGTCCTTCTTGATCGCCCGACGCTTGCGCAGGGCCTCTTCGAGGTGCCAGGAAATCGCCTCACCCTCGCGGTCGGGGTCGGTGGCGAGGATCAGCGCATTGTCATCCTTGAGCGCGTCGGCGATGGCCTTGACGTGCTTGCGGCTGTCGGCGCCGATCTCCCATTTCATCTCGAAATCCTGCTCGGGATCGACCGAACCGTTCTTGGCGGGAAGGTCACGCACGTGGCCATAAGACGCCAGAACGGTGTAGTCCGAGCCGAGATACTTGTTGATTGTCTTGGCCTTGGCCGGAGATTCGACAACAACAACTGGCATGAAATTTCCTTTCGACTCAAACCGCCTGCTCTGGCGGCGGAACATGGGGGCGGGAGGGTTGGAAAGTCAATGCAGGCAAATCGGCGTTGTAAAATCCCTGCGTGTCACTACCGTGAGGGCTGCAACCGGAGGATCGCCGGAGGATCCATGACGCGCCTTGTGACCTGCCTCGCCGTTCTGGCGCTCTACGCCGGGCCCGCCGCCGCCCAGGACTGGCAGGAGCCGCCGCGCGGCAGCGCCCTGCGCACGGCGCTGATGGATGCGCTGCGCCCGCACGCGGAATGGGAACTCGGCGCGCCGGTGGAATTTGTGGTCGCCGAAATGCGGGTGGCCGGCGACCTGGGCTTTGCCGCCGTGACCGCGCAGCGCCCCGGAGGAGCCGCGATCGATCTGACCGCAACGCCCGGCTACCAGCGCGGCACGCTCGACCCCGAGACGATGGACGGCACCGCCATTCAGGCGCTTTACCGCAAGAGCGGCGAGACCTGGGTCGCCGTGCATCACGCCATCGGTGCCACTGACGTCTGGTTCGCCTGGGACCCGCTCTGCGAGGAATACCGCGCCGTCATCTCGGACTATTGTTTCTGAGTCTGCCCCGCGTCGCAGGGTGGGCGGTTCTGCCCACCTTCCGCCCGGCGCCAGATGCCCCTCACGACGCCAGCGAAATCAATCCTCCCGGATGCCGTGTGATCCGGCCCGACAACTCCAGGTCCGTCAATTCCGCCGCCACCGAAGGCGAGGCGCCGCGCAGGTCGCGGATCAACTGGTCTTCCGCAAGGGGCGAGGGCCCCAGCCGCGACAGGATCTCGTTGTGCAGGGCCGCGGTCTCGCGCAGATCGCGCCGCTCCGGGGGCGCCTCGGGCAGCAGCGGCAGCTCCGGCTGCACCTCGGGAGCCGAGGCAATCGGCCCCAGCGCCTCGATCACATCGGCGGCGTTGCGCACCAGCCGCGCGCCGTCGCGGATCAGCATGTTGCAGCCGCTGGCCCGGGCGTCGAAGGGATGGCCCGGCACCGCCAGAACCTCGCGCCCCTGGTCGAGCGCATTCCGCGCAGTGATAAGACTGCCGGATTTCGCCGCCGCTTCAACCACGACCACCCCTCGCGACAGGCCCGAGATGATCCGGTTGCGCTGCGGGAAATGCCGGGCCTGCGGTGCCAGCCCCGGCCGCTGTTCCGACAGGGTCAGCCCGCGCGCCTGGATATCCTCGGCCAGCTTGGTGTTTTCCGACGGATAGATCACGTCGATCCCGCCGCCAAAGACCGCGATGGTCCCGGTCTCGAGCGCGGCGAGATGCGCGGCGGTATCGACCCCCCGCGCCAGCCCCGAGACCACGACAAAACCGGCCTCGCCCAGCTCGCCCGCCAGCGCCCGCGCCATGCGGGTGCCCAGCGACGAGGCATTGCGCGCCCCGACCAGGGCAATCAGCGGCTTGTGCAGAAGCTCGATCCGGCCGCGCGCCCAGAACAGCGGCGGCGCATCGCCAAGCTCGGCCAGGCCCGGCGGATATTCCGCCTCGCCCCGGCAGATCAGCCGCGCGCCAAAGGCGCAGCCGCGGCGGTATTCGCCTTCGGCCTCCGACATTGAACAGGGGGAATATTTCTCGATCCCGGCGGAGCGTGCGACCTCTGGCAGGGCTGACAGGGCGGCGCTGGAACTGCCATGTTCCGCCATCAGCCGATAGAAGGTCGAGACACCGACCCGATGAGAGCGCAAGAGGCGGAGCCAGCCCAACCGGTCATCTTCCGAGGTGGGTGGGAGTAGGGGGTGAGAGGAAGAATAAACTGTGTCGGTCATTCCGGTCCCGCCTGCTTGCAGAATCATGTCTACAATGTGGCTGGTTAACAGGCGGTAAACTGCAACAGTTTGAGTGGAATGAAAGATTTCGATGTTTGTGGAAACTTGTCGGTTTCGAGGGGCCCGCCGGTGTCCCGGCAGGCCCCGAAGCCTCAGGCCGCGGCGCCGCCCACGGTCAGACCGCCGATCCGCACCGTCGGCTGACCCACGCCCACCGGCACCCATTGACCGGCCTTGCCGCAATTGCCCATGCCGGGATCAAGCGCCATGTCATTGCCCAACGCCTGGATGCGCATCAACGCCGAGGGGCCATCGCCGATCAGCGTCGCGCCCTTGACCGGGGCCCCGACCTTGCCGTTCCTGACCCGGTAGGCCTCGGTGCAGGAAAACACGAACTTGCCGTTGGTGATGTCGACCTGACCGCCGCCGAAGCCCACCGCCCAGATGCCATCCTCGAGCCCCGCCACGATATCCGACGGCTCGGCATCGCCGCCCAGCATGTAGGTATTGGTCATCCGCGGCATCGGGATGTGCTGAAAGCTCTCGCGGCGGCCGTTGCCGGTGGGATCGACGCCCATCAACCGGGCGTTCTGACGGTCCTGCATGAAGCCGGTCAGGATGCCGTCCTCGATCAGCACGTTGCGCCCCGAGGGCGTGCCCTCGTCATCGACCGAGAGCGAGCCGCGCCGGTCCGGCAGGGTGCCGTCATCCAGCACGGTCACGCCCTTCGCCGCCACCTGCTTGCCCATCAGTCCGGCAAAGGCGGACGAGCCCTTGCGGTTGAAATCGCCCTCCAGCCCGTGGCCGATCGCCTCGTGCAGCAGGATGCCGGGCCAGCCGGGGCCAAGCACGATGTCCATCACGCCGGCCGGCGCCGGCTCGGCCTCGAGGTTGACCAGCGCAATGCGCAGCGCCTCGCGCGCCTTGGCCTGCCAGTCGGCGGGATCGAGCAGACCGTCAAGGCCCACGCGCCCGCCGCCACCGGCCACGCCGCTTTCGCGCCGGCCGTTCTGTTCGACGATCACCGAGACATTGACCCGGGTCATCGGCCGCACATCGGTGACATGCAGACCATCGGGCCGCAGGATCTCGACCTCCTGGAACGAGGCCATGATGGTGGCCGAGACCTGCACCACCCGGGCATCGAGATCGCGCGAGAAGGCGTCGATCTCGCGCAGGGTCTCGATCTTGACCGGAAATTCCGCCCCGGTGATCGGATCGGCATCGGTATAAAGCCTGCGATTGGTGGGCTTGGGGCCGGGCGCCATGACGCCGCCACCGTCGCCCACCGCCAGACGGGCGGTCTCGACCGCGCGTTTCAGGGCCGGCTCGCTGATCTCGGTGGCATGGGCATAGCCCGCCACCTCGCCGCGCACGGCGCGCAGGCCAAACCCCTCCGACGCATCGTAACTGGCTGTTTTCACGCGGCCATCGTCGAAATGCAGCACCTCGGACCGGCGCCGTTCGAGAAACAGCTCGCCGTCGTCGGCCCCGGCCGTGGCCTCCTGCACGAGCGCCAGCGCCCGATCCTTGTCGAGCGATGTCTGAAACGGGCGAAACGCGGTCTCTGCCATGGGATGTGCCTCGGGAAGTTTGATCCAAATCAAAAAAAGCGGCCCTTTGACGCGGGCGTGGCGCTTTATCTCGTTCACAGAATATGATTTTAAACGCCTGCGTTACAATGGGCGGCGCGGCAACGGATTCGTATGCGCGAATTTTTCGCGTCCGCCCCCCGAAGACGAACAGCATGAACCGACCAGGGTGTATATGATGCAACTTAAATCTCTGCTCACCGGCCTTGCGGCCTCGCTCGCCGCGGCGCCTGTCATGGCGCAGGACCTCGAGGTCATCGGCAAGCCGGTGCCGAACGGGGTCGGCTTTCAGCCGGCAGCCACCGAGCTGGCGCGCGATCTGCAATGGCTCGACGGCATGCTGCTGGTGATCATCACCATCATCTGCATCTTCGTCGCCGGCCTGATGGTCTATTGCTTTGCCCGCTTCAACCGCAAGGCAAACCCGACCCCCAGGACCTTTACCCACAACACCCCGATCGAGGTGGCATGGACCATCGGCCCGATCGCCATCCTGGTGCTGATCGGCGCCTTCTCGCTGCCGGTGCTGTTCAAGCAGCAGGAAATCCCGGAAGGTGACATTGTCATCAAGGCGACCGGCTACCAGTGGTACTGGGGCTATGAATATGTCGACGCCGGCATCGAAGGTGTCGAGCCGGGCGTCGTTGCCTTCGACAGCTTCATGCTGGGCCGCGACGGTCTGGCCGATGCCGGCTACAGCGACGATCTCTACCTGCTGGCCACCGACACCGCCGTTGTCGTGCCCGTGGGCAAGACCGTGGTGATGCAGGTCACCGGTGCCGACGTGATCCACTCCTGGACCATCCCGGCCTTCGGCGTGAAACAGGACGGCGTGCCCGGCCGGATCGCCGAACTCTGGTTCAATGCCGACCGTGAAGGCGTCTACTTCGGCCAGTGCTCCGAGCTTTGCGGCAAGGACCACGCCTACATGCCGATCACCGTCAAGGTGGTGAGCGAAGAGGCCTATGAAGCCTGGCTCGCCGGTGCGGTCGAGGAATACGCCGGCCTGCCGCAGCCCTACGACGTGGCCCTGGCCAAGTAATGCCCCAAGGTGGGCAGTCACTGCCCACCCTACACCCCGCCCCGTAGGGTGGGCAGCTGCTGCCCACCACACCGGAGACCGATATGACCGACGCCAGCCTCCATAGCGCCAGCCGCGACAGCGAAGCCCAGTTCGGCGATTATTTCGCCCTGCTGAAGCCGCGCGTCATGACGCTGGTGGTGTTCACCGCCTTTGTCGGCCTGCTGGCCGCGCCGGTGGCGGTGCATCCCTTTGTCGGCTTCTGCGCCGTGCTCTTCATCGCGGTGGGCGGCGGCGCCTCCGGCGCGCTCAACATGTGGTGGGACGCCGATATCGACGCGGTGATGAAGCGCACCGCCCGCCGGCCGATCCCCGCCGGCAAGGTCACGCCCGAAGAGGCGCTGGCCATCGGCCTGGCGCTTTCGGGCTTTGCCGTGGTGCTACTCGGGCTTGCGACTAACTGGGTCGCCGCCGGTCTGCTGGCCTTCACGATCTTCTTCTACGTGGTGATCTACACCATGTGGCTCAAGCGCTGGACGCCGCAGAACATCGTCATCGGTGGTGCCGCCGGCGCCTTCCCCCCGATGATCGGCTGGGCCGCCGCGACCGGTGGCATCTCGGTCGAGTCGGTGCTGATGTTCTGCCTGACCTTCATGTGGACGCCGCCGCACTTCTGGGCGCTGGCGCTCTTCATGCGCGGCGATTACGACAATGCCGGCGTGCCGATGCTGACCGTGACCCACGGCCGCAAGGCGACCCGCGTGCACATTCTGGCCTATACCCTGCTGCTGGCGGCGCTGGCCGTGGCCATCGCCTTTACCGGGGCAGGGGGCGCGTTCTACCTGGTGGTGGCACTGGTGCTCAACGCGCTCTTCATCAAGGGGGCGATCCGCATCTGGCGCCGCAATGAAGACGATGCCGAGGCCGACAATTTCGCCGTCGAGCGGAGCTTCTTCAAGCTGTCGCTGGTCTATCTCTTTGCCCATTTCGGCGCGATCCTCGTCGAGGCCGGGCTCGACCGCGCGGGCTTTGCCCTGTCGCTCGGAGGTCTGCTGTGAGCTTTCAACCCGAACATGAACTGCACCAGCGCCGCAAGGGCCGAAACCTCGGTGTCGGCCTGGTGCTGGCGGCGCTGATCGCGATCATCTTCGGCCTGACCTACGTCAAGGTCACCAGCCAGGGCTTCCGCGACTCGGCCACATCCGTGGAGACGCAGTGATGGCGCTTTCGGGTCCGACCAAAACCGTTCTGCAGACCGTCTCGGTCGTCGTGGTGATGGGCGCGCTGGCCTGGGCCTCGGTGCCGTTCTACGACTGGTTCTGCCGGGTGACCGGCTTTGGCGGTGTCACCCAGACCGCCACCGCGGGCAGCGACGTGATCCTCGACAAGACCATCAAGGTCCGCTTCGATGCCTCGCTCGACCGCAACATGGCCTGGGAATTCCGCGCGCTGCAGTCCGAGATGACGATCCGCATCGGCGAGACCGGCCTCGCCTTCTACGAGGCCTACAACCCGACCGACCGTCCGATTGCCGGGCAGGCCAGCTACAACGTCGCGCCCTATGACGCCGGCGCGTTCTTCACCAAGATCGACTGCTTCTGCTTCACCGAACAGGTGCTGATGCCGGGCGAGCGGGTGGAAATGCCGGTGACCTTCTACGTCGATCCCGAGATTGTCGAAGACCGCGATGCGAAGTACACAAAGCATATCACGCTGTCCTATACCTTCTACGAGATCGACATGCCGGAGACCGCCCAGGCAGAGGCGGCGCCGGCAGATACCCACACGAACTGAGCCTTTTGCACGAGGGAAGACACGACAATGGCCCATGTTAAAAACCACGATTATCACATTCTGAGCCCCTCGATCTGGCCGTTGCTTGGGTCGGTTTCCGGGTTCATCATGCTGTTCGGCGCGGTGCTCTGGTTCCACGACAACGGTCCCTGGATGTTCCTGATCGGCTTTGTCGGCGTGCTCTACGTCATGTTCGGCTGGTGGTCCGAGGTCGTGGCCGAGAGCCGCGTCGGCGATCACACACCGGTGGTACGGATCGGCCTGAAATACGGCTTCATCCTGTTCATCATGTCGGAAGTGATGTTCTTTGCCGCCTGGTTCTGGAGCTTCTTCAAGCACGCGCTCTACCCGATGGATCCGAACGGCTACAGCCCCGCGGTCGAGGGCGTCTGGCCGCCGGCGGGCATCGAGACCTTCGATCCTTTCCACCTGCCGCTGATCAACACGCTGATCCTGCTCTGCTCGGGCGCTGCCGCCACCTGGGCGCACCACGCCCTGGTGCACGAGAACAACCGCGAAGACACCAAGTGGGGCCTGATCATCGCCATCGTTCTGGGTGTGATCTTCACGATCTTCCAGGCTTACGAGTACAGCCACGCGGCTTTCGGCTTCTCCGGCAACATCTACGGCGCCAACTTCTTCATGGCGACCGGTTTCCACGGCGCGCACGTGATCATCGGGACGATCTTCCTCTTCGTCTGCCTGCTGCGGCTGATGCGGGGTCACTTCACCCCCGAGAAGCACATCGGCTTCGAGGCGGCGGCCTGGTACTGGCACTTCGTCGACGTGGTCTGGCTCTTCCTCTTCGCCGCGGTCTACATCTGGGGCGGCTGAGGCCTCTGACTGGTTGAGTTCGGAAACGCCCGCCACTTGGTGGGCGTTTTCTGTTTGGGGGGCTCCGGTAGGTCTCTTCCCCCAGCGCGTTAACAGCGGCTGCAAGCCGCCGCGCATCATGCCAGAGGCATGCCTTCGGCATGACGGGCCGCCTCTCCGGCACGGCGATTTGTCTGCCACAAGCGCGCCGATCCGATCTTCCTCGGACCTGGCGGAGATAAAGCACTTCCGAACAACCTCCGGATCGCCGCACCGCGGCCCGACGATGCACGGCTCGGCACCACCGTCCGGCTTTTGTCACCAGCGCGTTAACAGCGGCCAAAGGCCGCCGCGCGTCATGCCAGAGGCATGCCTTCGGCATGACGGGCCGCCCCCCGGCACGGCGATTTGGCTAACACAGGCGCATCGCTCTGATCTTTCCGGACTTGGCTGAGATAAAGCGCTGCCGACCTACCGCAGGTTCGCCGCACCGCGGCCCGACGATCCGCGGCTCGGCACCCACATCTCGACCTGCCGATGCGCGCCTCCCCCTTCCACGAACCCCACCCTGCTTTGCGGTTGCATAACCCGCCGGAACCATGGAAAACACGGGGCGCGCGCGTGCGGAGCCTCCGGGCGCGCCCCTTCATTCAACGAGGCCACATGCGGCGCATCCTCTTTGCCTTGATCATCGGTCTGGCCGGCGCGGCCGTTCTGGTCGCGCTCGGGCTCTGGCAGGTGCAGCGGCTGGCCTGGAAGCAGGACATCCTCGCCGCCATCGACAGCCGCATCGCCGCCGACCCGATCCCGCTGCCCGAGGTGCCCGATATCGCCAGCGACACCTATGCCCCGGTGTCCCTCACCGGCCAGTTCGGCTTGGACGAGCTCTTCGTTCTGGTGTCCCGCAAGCAATCCGGCGCCGGCTACCGCGTCATCGCGCCCTTCGTGACCGACGACGGCCGGCATATCCTGGTCGACCGCGGCTTCATCCCGACCGAGGCCCGCGACGCCCAACGGCGCATCGGCGCGACCGAGATCACCGGCAACATCCACTGGCCCGACGACCGCACCTCCTCGACCCCGGATAACGACGTGACCGGCAACATCTGGTTCGCCCGCGACGTCGCCGACATGGCCAGGGCGCTCAAGACCGAGCCGCTGCTGGTCATCGTCCGCAGCGAAGACCCGCCGGCCCCCGGCCTCACCCCGCTGCCGGTCGACAGTTCGGCGATTCCGAACGATCACCTGAATTACGCCATCACCTGGTTCTCCCTCGCCGCGATCTGGCTGGGGATGACCGGGTTCTACATCTTCCGCGCACGCCAGACCAAGGACGCTTGAGCGATGAAATACATCTCGACACGGGGCCGCGCCCCGGAACTTTCCTTCGAAGAGGCGATGCTCAGCGGTCTCGCCCGTGACGGCGGCCTCTATGTCCCGGCCACCATCCCGCAGATGAGCCAGGAAGACATCGCCGCGCTGGCGGGCCTCAGCTACGAGGAAACCGCCTTTCGGGTGATGCGCCCCTTCGTCGGCGACAGCTTCACCGACGAGAGCTTCGGCGACATCATCGCGCGCGCCTATGCCGGTTTCGGCCATGGCGCCCGGGCGCCGCTGGTACAGCTGGCCCCCAACCACTTCCTGCTCGAGCTGTTCCACGGGCCGACCCTGGCCTTCAAGGACTTCGCGATGCAGCTGATCGGCCAGCTGTTCGAGGATGCGCTCAAGCGCCGCGGCGAGCGGGTGACCATCGTCGGCGCCACCTCGGGCGACACCGGCTCGGCCGCGATCGAGGCGTTCCGCGGGCTCGATGCCGTCGATGTCTTCATCCTCTTCCCGCATGGCCGGGTGTCCGAGGTGCAGCGCCGGCAGATGACCACGCCGTCAGAGGCCAATGTCCATGCGCTCGCGGTGAACGGCAATTTCGACGATTGTCAGGCCCGGCTCAAGGACATGTTCAACCATTTCGACTTCCGCGACGAGGTCCGCCTTGCGGGGGTCAACTCGATCAACTGGGCGCGGGTGCTGGCGCAGGTGGTCTACTACTTCTCCTCCGCCGTCTCGCTCGGCGCGCCGCATCGCAAGGTGTCGTTCACCGTGCCCACCGGCAACTTCGGCGATGTCTTCGCCGGCTATATCGCCAAGCGCATGGGCCTGCCGATCGACCGGCTGGTGATCGCCACCAACCAGAACGACATCCTGCACCGCTGCCTCTCGACCGGCGCCTATGCCAAGGATTCGGTCCATGCCTCGATCTCGCCCTCGATGGACATCGAGGTCAGCTCGAACTTCGAGCGGGCGCTGTTCGACGCCTATGACCGCGACGGCAATGCCATCGGCCTGTTGATGGAGGAACTGGGGCAGGGCGGGTTCACCGTCAGCCAGGGCGCGCTCGAGCGTCTGCGCGAGCATTTCGACAGCGGCCGTGCCAGCGAAGACGAGACCCTGGCCACCATTCAGCAGGCGCGCGCGAGCATGGGCGAACTGCTCTGCCCGCATTCCGCCGTCGGCGTGAAGGTGGCCGAGGAGCAACGCGATCCCGCCACCCCGATGATCACGCTGGCCACCGCCCATCCGGCGAAATTCCCCGACGCGGTTGAAAAAGCGTCAGGTGTGCGGCCGGGGCTTCCCCAACGCATGGCGGATCTGTATGAGCGTCCGGAACGGGTGACCCGAGTGCCGAACGACCTCGACGCCCTCGAAACCCACATCCGGGAGAAGATCGCCTCTTGACGGTAGAATTGCATACGCTCGCCAACGGGCTCCGCGTGGTCACGGAACACATGCCGGGGCTGGAATCGGCCTCGGTCGGCATCTGGGTCGGGGCCGGCGGTCGCGCCGAGCGCGAAGACCAGAACGGCATCGCGCATTTCCTCGAGCATATGGCCTTCAAGGGCACCAACCGGCGCAGCGCCTTGCAGATCGCCGAGGCGATCGAGGACGTGGGCGGCTACATCAACGCCTATACCTCGCGTGAGGTGACTGCCTATTACGCCCGCGTGCTCAAGGCCGATGTGCCGCTGGCGGTGGACGTGGTGGCCGACATCCTGCTTAACCCGGTGTTCGACCCCAAGGAGATCGAGGTCGAGCGTGGCGTCATCCTGCAGGAAATCGGTCAGGCCAACGACACCCCCGACGACGTGATCTTCGACTGGCTGCAAGAGGCCTCCTATCCCGGTCAGGCGCTGGGACGCACCATCCTCGGCCCGCCCGAGCGGGTGCAATCCTTCTCCCGCGAAGACCTCGCGCGGTTTGTCACCGAGCACTACGGGCCCGACCAGATGATCCTCTCGGCCGCCGGTGCGGTCGATCACGCGGCGCTGGTGCGTCAGGCCGAAGAGCTGTTCGGCCATCTGCCCTCGCGCAAGGCCGAGGCCGACAGCCCGGCGCGCTTCGGCGGCGGCGAGAGCCGCACCGTCAAGTCGCTGGAGCAGGCGCATTTCGCCCTGGCGCTGGAAAGCCCCGGCTACCGCGACGAAGGCATCTACACCGCCCAGGTCCATTCCGTGGCGCTTGGCGGCGGCATGTCCTCGCGGCTGTTTCAGGAGATCCGCGAGAACCGCGGTCTCTGCTACACGATCTTTGCCCAGGCCGGCGCCTATGCCGACACCGGGATGATGACGATCTACGCCGGCACCTCGGCCGAGCAGATCTCGGATCTCGTGGGACTGACCATCGACGAGATGAAGCGCGCCGCCGACGACATGACCGAGGCCGAGGTCGCCCGCGCCAGGGCGCAGATGAAGGCCGGTCTGCTGATGGGGCTGGAAAGCCCGTCGAGCCGCGCCGAGCGGCTGGCCCGCATGGTGCAGATCTGGGGCCGCGTGCCCTCGCTGGCCGAGACCATCGGCCGGATCGATGCCGTCACCGTGGCCGGGGTGCGCGAATTCGGCGGCCATCTGGCCGCCTCGGCGCCGGTCGCCATGGCGCTTTACGGTCCGGTCGAGGCCGCCCCGGATCTCGCGGGGCTGAACGCGCGGCGCGCCGCCTGATGCTTCTGGTCCGTCGCAGGATACGGCTCGAGACCACGCGTCTTACCCTGCGCGCACCGCTGCATTCGGATTTCCGTGACTGGTCGTCGCTGCGCGACAGCTCGCGTGATTTCCTGACACGGTGGGAGCCGACCTGGTCGTCGGATCACCTGAGCCGCAAGAGCTTTACCAACCGGGTCTACTGGTCGCAGCGCGCCATCACCAACGGCACCGCCATGCCGCTGTTTCTGGTGCGGCGCGAAGATCAGGCGCTCTTGGGCGCGATCACCCTCGACAATATCCGCCGCGGCCCGGCGCAGGCCGGCACGCTGGGGTACTGGATCGGCGCGCCTTATGCCCGCCACGGCTACATGCGCGAGGCGATCCTCGCGCTGGTGCACCATGCCTTCACCAAGATGGACCTGAGCCGGATCGAGGCCGCCTGCCTGCCGGAGAACCAGGCCTCTCGCGGCCTGCTGGAAAGCGCCGGCTTCAAATACGAAGGCGTGGCGCAGAGCTACCTGCAGATCAACGGCCGCTGGCGCACCCACGTGCTTTATGCCGCGCTGCGCATCGACCGGCGCGGCAAGTCCGACGCCGGGCTCTAGGCCCGGCGCGGCCCGGTTTCAGGCGGGATTTCCCGTGGTCGGATCGATCACCGTCCGCACCTCGGTGATGGTGTTGGCGGGAAAGCCGCTCAGCTCGGCATGGTCCTTCACCGCCTTTTCATCCTCGGCCAGATAGACGCAGAAGGACTTGTCATTGGCGACATAGGAATGCTGCCATTGCACCCGCGGCGCCAGCTTGGCCAGCGCGGCGTTCGACGTCTGCGACGCGCCGCAGAGCTCGTCGCCGCTCATGCCGCCGATACCGGGGATCTCGCGTTCGATAATGAACTTCTTCATCTGTCTACCTCATGTGAAAATGGGCCGATGGTCGAACATAAGTGAGGCAGGGGGCGACGCCTACCGCCATTTCCGGACAGCGCCGGGGGCGCCACCCGATTTTTGACTTCGTTTCGCGGCCACGCCGGGGCTAGGATGGGCCACAGCCTCAGGAGGTGTCCCATGTTCAGGGTGTTCGCCGCGTTTGCGGCACTGGTTATCCTATCCACCGCCGCCACCGCGCAGGAGCGTCGCCCCTCGCATTGCATTGCCATCGCCGATGCCGCGCCCGGCATCAGCTATGTGCACAAGGCCTCCTGGCAGGCGCCACTGCCCGATTACACCGTGCGCATCCGCTACATCCAGCATGCGGCCTTTCTGATCCGCACCGCCGGCGGGCTCAATGCCGTCACCGATTTCACCGGCTTCATCGGCACCACCCGCATGATCCCCGACGTGGTGACGATGAACCACGCCCACAGCTCGCATTTCACCCACGCCCCCGATCCCGCGATCCCCCATGCCCTGCGCGGCTGGGGCGAGCCCTTCGGTGCCGGCATCGAGCACTACCTCGACCTTGGCGAAATGGTGGTGCGCAATGTCTCGACCGACATCCGCTCCGGCGCGGCGGGGATCGAGCCCAAGGGCAATTCGATCTTCGTCTTCGAGGTCGAGGGCCTCTGCATCGGTCATCTCGGCCACCTGCACCACGAGCCGGATGATCGGCAATATGCCGCGCTGGGACGGCTCGATGTGGTGATGGCGCCGGTCGATGGCGGCATGACCGTCGATCTCGGCACGATGATCCGCATCCTCAAGCGGCTGAAATCCTCGATCGTCATCCCGATGCACTGGTTTTCCGATTACGGCGTCGAATACTTCGCCTCGGGCATGGCCGACGACTTCGAGATCCTCCGCCCCGGCACCTCCGAGATCGAGGTCAGCCTCGCCACCTTGCCTTCGCGTCCGACCGTGGTGATCCTGCGCCCGGCCTGGCTGCGCGACGACGAATAGCAGTCGCCGCAAGAGTGTCGTAAGACCGGGGCCAAGGAGACCTTCGATGACCGATCTGATCCCGGCGGATGCCGATTTTGCCGCGCGCCTTGCGCAAGACCTGCCAGAGGGCACCCTGCGTCCCGCCGAGCCGCGCCACCTCGAGGAGCCGCGCGGCCATTGGCAGGGGCAGGCGGGCTTTGTCGCCCTGCCGCGCACGGCGGGCGACGTGTCGCGCATCCTCGCCGCCTGCAACGTCGCCCGCGTCGGCGTGCTGCCCTACGGCGGCGGCACCGGGCTGGTGGGCGGGCAGGTGCAGCCCGAAGGCCCGCCGGCGCTGATCCTCTCGCTCGAGCGGATGACGGCCATCCGCGCGGTCCATGCCGAGGAGAACGTGCTGGTGGCCGAAGCCGGTGCCATCCTCGCCGACATCCAGACCGCCGCGGCCGAGGCCGACCGTCTGTTCCCGCTGTCGCTGGCCTCCGAAGGCAGCGCCCGGATTGGCGGCTGCCTGTCGACCAATGCCGGCGGCGTCAACGTGCTGCGTTATGGCAATGCCCGCGCGCTCTGCCTCGGGCTCGAGGCGGTGCTGCCCGACGGGCGCATCTGGAACGGCCTCGGGCGGCTCTACAAGGACAACACCGGCTATGACCTCAAGCACCTGCTGATGGGCGCCGAGGGCAGCCTCGGCGTGATCACCGCCGCCAGTCTCAGGCTCTCGCCGCGGCCCGCCGCCACCGGCACCGCAATGCTGGTGGTCGAGAGCCCCGCCGCCGCGCTCAGGCTGCTGGCCATTGCCCGCGACATCGCCGGCGAGACGGTCTCGGCCTTCGAACTGATCGGCCGCACCGGGCTCGACTTCCTTGCCGAGAAGCTGCCGCAGGTCCGCCAGCCCTTTGCCGAGCGCCCCGCCTGGTCGGTGCTGATCGAACTGGGGATGAGCGCCGGTCAAGACCCGATGACAGCGCTCGAGGCGATCTTTGCCGGGGCGCTGGAAGAGGGTCTGGCCAGCGACGGGGTGATCGCCCAGAGCGAGGCGCAGCGCGCCGGTCTCTGGGCGGTGCGCGAGGAAATTCCCACCGCCAACCGGATGATAGGCGCGATCTCCTCGCATGACATCGCCCTGCCGTTGGGGCAGGTGCCCGACTTCATCGAACGCGCCCCCGCGGCGCTGGCCGACTTCCCCGACATCCGCATCAACTGCTTCGGGCATCTGGGCGACGGCAACCTGCATTATAACGTCTTCCCGGCCCCCGGCCGCAGCAAGTCCGACTACGCCGGTGCGCGCGATGCCATCCAGAACGCGGTGCACGGGCTCTGCGTCGAAATGGGCGGCTCTTTCAGTGCCGAGCATGGCATCGGCCGGCTCAAGGTGAGCGATCTCGAGCGCTACGGCGATCCGGTCAAGCTCTCTGCCATGCGCGCGATCAAGGCCGCGCTCGATCCCAACGGCATCATGAACCCGGGCGCGGTTCTTCGCCGCTAGCCCCGTTGCGCTTTTGCCAAAGCTCGCTTAGATCACCCGCATGAAACGGCCCATTCTCATCCACCCCGACCCGCGGCTCAAGAAGCTCTGCACGCCTGTCGCCGATCTTTCGGACGATCTGCGCGCGCTGGCCGACGACATGCTGGAAACCATGTATGCCGCTCCCGGCATCGGCCTCGCCGCGCCGCAGATCGGCGTGCTCGACCGGCTGATCGTGATGGATTGCGAAAAGGACGACACCCAGCCGCCGAAACCGGTGGTGATGTTCAATCCCGAGATCATCGACAGCTCCGACGACCTCAACACCTACGAGGAAGGCTGCCTGTCGATCCCCGAGCAGTTCGCCGAGGTCACCCGCCCGGCCGAGGTGCGCGTGCGCTGGCTCGACCGCGACGGCAACCTGCAGGAGCAGGACATGGACGGGCTCTGGGCGACCTGCGTGCAGCACGAGATCGACCACCTGGACGGCAAGCTCTTCATCGACTACCTCAAGCCGCTCAAGCGCCAGATCATCACCCGCAAGATGATCAAGATGAAGCGCGAGATGTCGCGCACCGCCTGACCGGCGCAAGGGCCGGGTCGCGGCCCGGCACAACACCCCCACCATCCCCCTTGCGGCAATCCGCGCGCTGGCTTACCCCACCGCCATGACCCGCACAGTGATCCCCTGGCCCGACAAGCGCCTGCGTACCCCCGCCCAGCCGGTGACCGAGCTCACCGATGCCCACCGTATCCTCTGGGAACAGATGATCGAGGTGATGGAGGCGATGCCCGGCGTCGGCCTCGCCGCCCCGCAGCTGGGCGAGATGGTGCGCCTTGCCGTGGTCGATGCCTCGGAAGAGCGCGGCCGCGTCGTGCGCATGGCCAACCCCGAGGTGCTGCACGCCTCGGTGCAGCTGCGCGAACACGAAGAGGCCAGCCCGAACCTGCCCGGCGTCTCGGCCAAGGTCAAACGCCCGCGCGCGGTGACCGTCCGCTTCCAGAACGAACATGGCGAGATCGAAGAGCGCGACTTCGTCAGCCTCTGGGCCACCTCGGTGCAACACCAGATCGATCACCTGAACGGCCGGATGTATTTCGACCGGCTGAGCAAGGTCAAACGCGACATGCTGCTGCGCCGCGCGAGGAAACTGTCATGAGAGTGATCTTCATGGGCACGCCGGATTTCTCGGTTCCGGTGCTCGACGCGCTGGTCGACGCAGGTTACGAGATCGCCGCCGTCTATTGCCAGCCGCCGCGCCCCGCCGGTCGCGGCAAGAAGGACCGTCCGACGCCGGTCCATGCCCGCGCCGAGGCGCTGGGCCTCGTGGTGCGCCACCCGGTGTCGCTGAAAGGTGCCGAGGCGCAGGCCGAGTTTGCCGCCCTGAACGCCGATGTGGCGGTTGTGGTGGCCTACGGGCTGATCCTGCCGCAAGCGGTGCTCGATGCGCCGAAACACGGCTGCCTCAACATCCACGCCTCGCTCCTGCCGCGCTGGCGCGGGGCGGCACCGATCCACCGGGCAATCATGGCCGGTGACGCCGAAACCGGCGTCTGCATCATGCAGATGGAGGCCGGTCTCGACACCGGCCCGGTGCTGCTGCGCGAGGCAACGGAGATCACGGCCCGGGACACCACCGCCATCCTGCATGACCGGCTGAGCGCCATGGGCGCGCGGCTGATTGTTGAGGCGCTGGACCGGCTCGGAGACCTCACGCCAGAGCCGCAGCCCGACGAGGGCGTGACCTATGCCAGCAAGATCGACAAGGCCGAGGCCGCCATCGACTGGACCCGCCCGGCGGAAGAGATCGACCGGCAGATCCGCGGCCTTTCGCCCTTTCCCGGCGCCTGGACCACAGCTGAAGGCACCCGCATCAAGCTCTTGATGTCGGAACTGGCCGCGGGACAGGGCACCCCCGGCACGCTGCTCGACGACCGGATCACCGTCGCCTGCGGTGACGGCGCCGTGCGGCTCTTGAGCTTGCAACGGGCGGGCAAGGCGGCGCAGGATGCCGAGACCTTTCTGCGCGGCATGTCACTGCCGCGCGGGCTTATCCTGGGGGAAAGCTGATGTTTCCGGTTCTGATCGGCACCGTGGTGATTGCCGGCATCGTGGGCTATGTATCCGAAAAGTCGGGCTTTACCCACAACGGCTACCTGCAGAGCATCATCATCTGCGTCGGCGGCGCCTTTCTGTTCTACTTCGTGCGGATCATGTTCGGGCTGGGGTTTGCCTCTCCCGGTCTCAACGCCATCGTCTCGTCGATCGGCGCGCTGATCATCGTGCCGACCCATTGGTGGCGCTAGACCCTTACCGCCGCATTCATAAAGTTTAACGTAAAATCAATACCTTACCCGAGGGTAAGCTCAGGTTTCGTCGCGCAGCGCCTGCGCGAGGATCGCCATGCCCTCGGCGATCTTCGACTTCGGGATCGAGGAATAGCCCAAGCGGTAGTAGTTGCGCGGCACGTCTTCGCCGGCAAAGAAGTTGTGCCCCGGCTCGATCAGCACCGAGAGCGCCTGCAACCGTTCGAACAGCCGGATCGTGTCCATCCCCTCGGGCGCGCGCATCCAGAAGGACGAGCCGCCAACGCCCGGCAGACCGGCAATTTCCAGCCCTTCGGATTTGATCGCCGCCTCCATCGTCTCGCGCCGGTCGTGCAGCGCGCGGGCCTGGCGGCGCATCAGCGCATCGTAGTGCCCCAACGCCAGGAAATGCGCGGTGGTGCGCTGCACATGGCCCGGCGGATGGCGCAGCACGCTGGCGCGGAGGCTGCGGACCTCGCGGATGAAGGCCTCGTCGCCCACCAGGTAACCGAGCCGCAGGCCCGGAAACAGCGATTTCGAGAAGGAGCCGACGTAGATCACCCGGCCCTCGCGGTCGAGCGATTTCAGCGCCGGTTGCGGCGCCGCCGGATAGGCCATCTCGAACTCGTAGTCATCCTCGACGATCAGCGCATCCAGCGCCCGGGCCTTGTCGAGCAGGGCGCGCCGGCGGGCGATCGGCATGGTGGCCGAGGTCGGCGCCTGGTGGCTGGGCGTGACAAAGATCACGTCGGCAGCGTCCGGCAGCGCATCGGGCGGGAGCCCGTCGGCGTCGATTTCCACCGGCGCCAACCGGCAGCGGGCCTGCAGCAGCATGTCGCGCAGCGCCGGGTAGCCGGGGTTCTCGAAGGCCGCGACGCGGCTCCGCGTCAGCAGCACCTGCACCGCCAGCCAGAGCGCGTTCTGCGCCCCGAGGGTGACGAGGATCTCCTGCGGCCGGGCCTGGATGCCGCGGCGGGGCAGGGTGTGGCGCGCGATGAAGGCAATGAGCTCGGGGTCGTCCTGATCGTAGTAATCCGAGGTCAGCGCATGGAAATCCGCCCCGCCGAGCGCGCGCAAGGCACAGAGCCGCCAGTTGGCGTGATCGAAGAGGCTCGCATCGGCCTGGCCGTAGACAAAGGGGTACTTGTAGCGGTTCCAGTCCAGCGGCTTGGTCACCTCGGAGGTCTGGGCAAACCGCTGCCCAAGCGCCCGTGACCAATCCACCCGGTTGCCCGCCGGCGCGGCATCGGCAAAGACCGGCGGCGGGGCAGGGGCGTTGTCCGAGACGAAATAACCCGACCGGCCGCGCGCCGCGAGATAGTCATTGGCCACCAGCTCGGTATAGGCCAGCGTCACGGTGATCCGGCTGACGCCGAGGTGATGCGCCAGCTTGCGGGTCGAGGGCAGCTTTTCGCCATGCCGGATGCGGCCCGACAGGATGCTCTGGGCGATCATCTGCTGGATGCGCACCTGCAGCGTGCCCTGGGCATGGGGATCAAGGAAGAAGGCTTCGACGGGAACGGCCATGGCGCGAGCGTACGCTGGCTTTATGGCGGGTGCAATCTGGACTTATCGGCGCGACTGCCGGGCCAAAGTCGCTTTACACTGCTCCAGATGCAGCAAAGGGGGCCGAAGCCCCCTTTGCCGTCACCTGTGCGTTCCGCGTCAGGCGGAGAAGACCCGCCCCAGCGCGCCATCGACGGCGCTGACGATCTCGTCGATGTTGTCCTTGCTGGCGATCAGCGCGGGGCTGAAGCAGAGCGTGTTGTTGTAGCCCGGCACCGAGCGGTTGGTGGCCCCGATGATCACGCCCTGACGGGCGCAATCAGCCACCACCGCGCCGACGCGCGCTTCGGGCATCGGGTCGCGGGTCTCGCGGTCGGTGACCAGCTCGGCCCCGAGGAACAGACCCTTGCCGCGCACCTGGCCGATCACCGGGTGCCGCTCGGCCAGCTCCGACAGCGCCGCGAACATGTGCTCGCCCATGGCGCGGGTGTTGGCCAGCAGGCCCTCTTCCTCGATGATCGCCATGTTCTCCAGCGCTGCCGCCGGGCCGGCGGTGCAGCCGCCGAAGGTCGAGATGTCGCGGAAGTAATCCATCGGGTCCGAAGCGTCGGACTTGAACTGGTCGAACACCGCCTCGGTGGTCACCAGACAGGCAATCGCGGCATAGCCAGAGGCCACGCCCTTGGCCATGGTCACCATGTCGGGCTGGATGCCGTAGTGCTGATAGCCGAACCATTCGCCGGTGCGGCCCAGACCACAGACCACCTCGTCGATGTGCAGCAGGATGTCGTACTTGTCGCAGATCTCCTGGACCTTCTGCCAGTAGCCCTCGGGCGGGGTGATGACGCCGCCGCCGGCGGTCACCGGCTCGAGGCAGAGGCCGCCGACGGTGTCCGGACCCTCGGCCAGGATGATCTTTTCGATCTGCTCGGCGGCCCATTCGCCGTAGTTCTCCTCGGGCGCGCCCTCTTGCTGGTGGCGGCGGTATTCGAGGCAATGCGGCACCCGGACAAAGCCCGGGGTGTAGGGCCCGTATTGCGCGCCGCGCTCGTCCTGACCGCCGGCCGAGAGGCAGGAGATCGTGGTGCCGTGGTAATCGCGGTCGCGGTAGAGGATCTTGTGCTTCTTGCCGCCGTAGCGCTTGTGCGCGATCTGGCGGATCATCTTGAAGGCCTTCTCGTTGGCCTCGGACCCGGAGTTGCAGTAATAAACCCGGCTCATGCCCGGCATCTTGTCGAGCAGCGCCTCGGCGAACTGCGATCCCGGTACCGAGCCGGCGGAACCGGCGAAATAGTTCAGCTTCAAGAGCTGGTCGCGCACGGCGTTGGCGATGCGTTCGCGGCCGTAGCCGACGTTCACCGTCCAGACACCGCCCGACACCGCGTCGAGCAGGCGGGTGCCGTGCTGGTCCCAGACGTGCATGCCCTTGCCCTCGATGATGACCCGCGGATCGGAGGTCTCGAAGGGTTTGTGCTGGGTCAGATGGTGCCAGATATGCGCCTTGTCGGCCTCGACAACACGGCTGATATCATTTGCGCTCAGAGTGCCATCCATGGCGTCACCTTCAGTTTTGGGGGTTCGGAAACTACGCGGCAACAGGCCCGCTGAGGGCGGGCTGTCGTCTCTGTCAAAAAAAGCGGCGAATGGCGGTCAAGGATAGGTCCACATTGGGTCAGACTTTAAGTCCAGAGATAACGCCTTTGGCACCAGATGCAGGTGCCCCACGGGCAAGGCGCTGAATTGGCAAGAAAATACCGCCAAGCCGGTCATTCGGTGATGACGCGGTTCTTTCGGCGCGCAAAGTTTTTCGTTGATCGGCGCGGGGTTTTCCGCTCGGATTGATACAACGCCCGGGTCAACCCGCGGCGTGGCCGGACAACCGGCGAACACAAGCCCGAAACGGGCGGGACCAACACGGGAGCTGAACATATGAAAATGACACGACGGGTTATGGGGACGGTTGCGGCCGCGGCACTGCTGGCCTCGGCGCAGGCGGGCTTTGCCGCCAGCCACAGCGGCGGCATCACGGTGGGCTACTTCCTCGAATGGCCGATGCCGTTCCAATACGCCAAGGTCGAAGGCATGTATGACGAGGCGCTGGGCATGCCGGTCAACTGGGTCAGCTTCGACACCGGCACGGCGATGTCGGCGGCGATGGCCTCGGGCGACGTGCAGCTGTCGGTCAGCCAGGGCGTGCCGCCCTTCGTGGTGGCGACCTCGGCGGGGCAGGACCTGCAGATCCTCGACGTGGCGGTGAGCTATTCCGAGAATGACAACTGCGTGGTGCGCGAAGAGCTCGAGATCGACAAGGCAAGCGCCGGCGAACTGGCCGGCAAGAAGGTTGCCGTGCCGCTGGGCACCGCCGCCCACTACGGCTTCCTCAAGCAGATGGGCCACTTCGGCGTCGACGTCGGCTCGCTCGACGTGGTCGACATGGCGCCGCCGGATGGCGCGGCTGCGCTGGCACAGGGCTCGGTCGACATGGCCTGCGGCTGGGGCGGATCGCTCCGCCGGATGCTCGAGCACGGCAATTCGCTGCTGACCGGCGCCGAGAAGGAAGAGCTGGGCATCCTGGTCTTCGACGTGACCTCCGGCCCTGCGTCGTGGGTGGCCGAGAACTCGGACACCGTGGCGAAATTCCTCAAGGTGACGGCGGATGCCAATGCCATGTGGGCGGATGAGACCAACCACGAAAAGATGCTGCCTGTGATCGCCAAGGACGCCGGCATGGACGAAGAGGCGACCAAGTCGACGATCTCGACCTTCATCTTCCCGCCGGTCGACGAACAGCTGGGCGAGAAATGGCTCGGCGGCGGCGCGCAGGAGTTCATGAAGGGCGTGGCCGATGTCTTTGTCGAGGCCGGCTCGATCGATGCCGCGCTCGACAGCTACGAAGACGCGGTCAACACCGGGCCGCTGTCCTCTGCCAACGGCATGTAATGCGCAAGGCCTGAAGGCTTTCAGGCTTTGACACCGGGCCGTCCCCTGCCGTTCCAGGCAGAGGGGCGGCCCCACCAACAGGGGCAACAGGGCAGGCCATGTCGGGACTCAGGATAGAAAATCTGTCGATGCGGTTCGACTTGCCGAACGGCAGTCACGTGCAGGCACTTCAGGACGTGTCGCTCGACCTTGCCGAGGGCGAGCTGATGTCGGTGCTGGGGCCTTCGGGCTGCGGCAAGACCACACTTCTCAACATCGTGGCGGGCTTTCTGGCGCCGACCTCGGGGCGGATCGAGCTGAACGGCCATGCGGTCACTGGCCCCGATGCCGAACGCGGCATGGTGTTCCAGCAGGGCGCGCTGTTTGAATGGATGTCGGTGCGCGAGAATGTCAGCTTCGGGCCGCGGATGAAGGGGCAGGGCGAAAAGGACTACGGCGCCGAGGTCGATCACCTGCTTGATATCGTCGGTCTCAGGGACTTCAAGGAAAAGGCGATCTACGAGCTGTCCGGCGGCATGCAGCAGCGGGTGGCGCTGGCGCGGTGTCTCGCCAATGACCCCGACGTGATCCTGATGGACGAACCGCTGGGCGCGCTTGATGCGCTGACCCGCGAGAAGATGCAGTCGCTGGTGCTCAAGCTCTGGAAGGAGACCGGCAAGACCATCATCCTGATCACCCACTCGGTCGAGGAGGCGCTGCTGCTGGGCGAACGTCTGCTGGTCATGGCGCCGCGCCCCGGCCGCATTCACCGTGAGTACCGGCTGCCCTTTGCCGATCTCGGCGTCGGTCATGACCTGCGCGAGGTCAAGAAACACCCTGAATTCGCCGAGAGGCGCGAGGAGATCCTTGGCATGATCTGGGACATGGAAGAGGAAATCATGGGCCGCACCGAGGACGCATCATGACCATCCTGCTGATCTACATCGCGATTTTCGTGGGCTCCTTCTTTCTGGTGCGGCTGATCGTCGACCAGACCGCCAAGGGCTATGCCGCGCGCAAGACGGTGACCTTCGGGGACGAGAGCGCCGTGACCTCGAACCGCATCGCCAGCGTGATCTCGGTGCTGACGATCTTCCTGATCTGGGGCGCCTTCACCGGATCGTCGCTGCTGCCGGGCTTCCTGCATGCGCCGGGCCCCTTCGAGGGCGTGGCGACGATGACCTATACCGCCGAGGCCGACGACGGCAGCCGCGACGACGCCACGATCACCGTGCTGGTGCATCCGGTGGGCGAAGACGCGCAGGTGCCCGAGGTCGAGCCCGGCGAGGGCTGGGCCAAGAACGACGCCTATACCATCGGCGCCTGGCGCTCCGGCTTGATGCGGGTCGACGCCAATGACGAGAAAGGCCGCGACGAGGGCCACCGCGTGGTGGCGGTCGACGGCATGGAGATCGCCCCCGGGGGCGAGGTCGAGACAGGCTTTGGCCGGGTCGGCATGAGCCAGAAGGGCACACTCAACTTCGAGCCTTCCAAGGGCTGGCAGATGGAGCCGATCTGGCTGCCGCCGCCCGAAGCGGTGGTGGCGCGGCTGGGCGGGATCGCCAGCGAGGGCTACCGCGGCAGCACGCTCTGGGAGCATCTGGGCTATTCGCTGTTCCGCGTCGTGGTGGGCT
The DNA here is from genome assembly GCF_048263515.1 of Marinovum sp. NCBI lineage: Bacteria > Pseudomonadati > Pseudomonadota > Alphaproteobacteria > Rhodobacterales > Roseobacteraceae > Marinovum > Marinovum sp. The sequence continues at coordinate 141,496 of NZ_JBLXEC010000002.1, forward strand.
TTGTCGCCGGCGCGCTGGTGGGCATCCCGCTGGGCTATGCCATGGGGCTCTCGGCCTGGTTCCGCGGCTGGTTCGACCCGATCGTCGAGTTCATGCGCCCGGTGCCGCCACTGGCGCTGATCCCGCTGGTGATCATCTGGGCCGGCATCGGCGAGACCGGCAAGATCATCCTGCTGTTCCTGGCGGCGCTCTGGATCATGGCGATCGCCGCGCGCTCGGGGGTGTCTGGGGTGAACATCACCAAGGTCCACGCCGCCTATTCGCTGGGCGCCTCCAAGGCGCAGATCATGCGGCATGTGATCGTGCCCAACTCGCTGCCGGAAATCTTCACCGGCGCGCGGGTGGCGATGGGGGTCTGCTGGGGCACGGTGGTGGCCGCCGAACTGGTCGCGGCCGAAAAGGGCGCCGGGATGATGATCATGGTCGCCTCCAAGTTCCAGCTGACCGACATCGTGCTGATGGGCATCATCCTGATCGGCGTGATCGGTTTCGGCATCGACATGCTGATGCGCAAGGCCGAGCGCGTGCTGGTGCCGTGGAAAGGCCGGTCGTGAGCTGACGGCAGGACGCTTCGCCTCGCCGCTGCCCCGGACCTGATCCGAGGCCTCGGCGACAAACCATGAGGTCCCGGGTCAAGCCCGGGACGGCGCTGCGCGGGGACACCCCGTTCCGCTAGGCTGCACGTGACAAACAACGCCGCGCTGCCGTGACCTGGAGACGCAACTGTGGCGAGGTCCCGGATTAAGTCCGGTACGGCGTCGTGCGCGATACGCCCGCCCTCGCCCCCGAATATCTCGAAGGGCTACACCCTGAACCCCGCCAGGGCTCAAAAGCCCCACCCCCCTGCTTCTTCTGTTTAAAAATACCCTCGGGGGGTCTGGGGGGCTGGCCCCCCAGTCCTGTCCTCAGGCCAAGGAGCCCAAGCCCGCCCAGTCAGGCCGGTTCACCCCGTCACCCGTCCGGTCTTCAGCCAAGCTCCTTGTAGCTGATCTCCCGCGCATCCGCCCCGGGCCCGAGCTTCTCGCGGCGCACCAGCAGCCGGTTGAGCGCCAGGATGTAGGCTTTGACCGAGGCCACCACCGTATCGGTATCCGCCGATTGCCCGGTGGCGATCATCCCGTCCTCTTCCAGCCGCACCGAGACCGTGGCCTGGGCATCCGTGCCTTCGGTCACCGCATGCACCTGATAGAGCTGCAGCCGTGCCTCGTTGGGGTGGAGCTCGCGCACGGCCTTGAAGGCCGCATCGACCGGCCCGTCACCCTGGCAGGTGGCGGAGTGTTCGCTGCCGCCGATCTCCATCTCAAGTGCCGCTTCCGCCGGGCCGCCGGTGCCGCAGATCACCTTGAGGTTCACCAGCTGCAACTGGTCGGCGTCGCCTTCGGTGGTGGCCGAGACCAGCGCGAGGATGTCGTCGTCGAAGACCTCCTTCTTGCGGTCGGCCAGCTCCTTGAAGCGCACGAAGATGTCCTTGAGCTGGTTGTCACCGACCTCGACGCCCAATTCCTTGAGCTTGGCGCGCAGCGCCGCGCGGCCCGAGTGCTTGCCGAGCGGCAGCGAGGTGCCGGAAAGGCCCACGTCCTCGGGGCGCATGATCTCGAAGGTCTCGGCGTTTTTCAGCATGCCGTCCTGGTGGATGCCGCTTTCATGCGCAAAGGCGTTCTTGCCGACGATGGCCTTGTTGAACTGCACGTTGAAGCCCGAGACCGTGGCGACGCGGCGCGAGATATGCATGATCTTGCGGGTGTCGATGCCGGTGGAAAACGGCATGATGTCGTGGCGCACCTTCATCGCCATGACCACCTCTTCCAGCGCGGTGTTGCCGGCGCGTTCGCCAAGGCCGTTGATCGTGCATTCGATCTGCCGCGCGCCCGCTTCGACTGCCGCGAGGCTGTTCGCCGTCGCCATGCCGAGGTCATTGTGGCAATGCGTGGCAAAGACCACCTCGTCGGCGCCCGGCACCGTCTCGATCAGCCGACGGATCAGGTCGGAGCTCTCGCGCGGGGCGGTATAGCCCACGGTGTCGGGGATGTTGATCGTGGTGGCGCCGCTCTTGATGGCGATCTCGATCACCCGGCAGAGGTAATCCCACTCGGTCCGCGTTGCATCCATCGGCGACCATTGCACGTTGTCACAGAGGTTGCGGGCATGGGTCACGGTCTGCTCGATCCGCTCGGCCATCTCATCCATTGTCAGGTTCGGAATGGCGCGGTGCAGCGGCGAGGTGCCGATGAAGGTGTGAATGCGCGGCCGGTCCGAGTTCTTCACCGCCTCGTAACAGCGGTCGATGTCCGGCAATTGCGCCCGCGCCAACCCGCAGATCACCGCGTTCTTCGAGCGTTGCGCAATCTCGGACACCGCGCGGAAATCACCCTCCGAGGCAATCGGAAAGCCCGCTTCGATGATGTCGACGCCCATGTCGTCGAGCAGCTCGGCAATCTCGAGCTTTTCCGAATGGGTCATGGTCGCGCCGGGGCTCTGCTCGCCATCGCGAAGGGTCGTGTCAAAGATCAACACGCGGTTCTTGTCTGTGTGGGTCATGATGATGTCTCTTGAAAAATCTTCTCCGGGGTTCGGGCGCGAACAAGCCTCCTCTGAGCGGTCGCGCCTGACGGCACGCTCAGAGGCGGATTAGGAGAAGCAGGCCAAGCGCCAGCGCCGCGCCGGGGGCGCGGGACAGGGTCGGGATATGGCCATTGGTCAACATGGGGGCGACTATACGCGGGTGTCCCCGAATGAAAAGTGCCTTTTGCCGGGATTTGTCGCAAGGATGCGCTATTTTGGCCGGAATGGAACGGAATGACGGAAAACGCGCGCTGGTGATCGGCGCCTCTGGCGGCATCGGCGGCGCGGTCTGCGCGGCGCTGGAGGCGCGCGGCTGGGCGGTCACCGGGCTGTCGCGCTCGGGCGAGGGGCTCGACGTGACCGATGCGGGCTCGGTGGCGCGGCACCTCGGAGCGCTGGAGGGTGAGTTCGACCTGATCCTCGTGGCCACCGGCGCGCTGGAGATCGACGGCGCGCGGCCGGAAAAGACCATCCGCGATGTGACGCCCGCGGCGATGGCGGCGCAATTCGCACTCAACACCATCGGGCCGGCGCTGGTTTTGCAACAGGCGCCGAAGCTGCTGCCAAGGCGGCAGCGCGCGGTGCTGGCGGTGCTCTCGGCGCGGGTCGGCTCGATCGGCGACAACCGGCTGGGCGGCTGGTATTCCTACCGCGTCGCCAAGGCCGGGGCGAACCAGCTGGTGCATGGCTTTGCCATCGAACTGGCGCGCAGCCATGCCCAGGCGATCTGCGTCGCGCTGCATCCCGGCACCGTGTCCACCGAGTTCACCCGCAACTATCAGGATCGGCATGCGACCGTGACGCCGGCGCAGTCGGCGGAGAACCTGCTCTCGGTGATCGACGGGCTGACGCCCGACCAGACCGGCGGCTTTTTCGACTGGGCCGGCAAGGCGGTGCCGTGGTGAGCCGGCTGGTCCTGATCCTCGGCGACCAGCTCTCGCCCGAGATCGCCGCGCTCAAGGCGGCTGACAAGGCCAGCGACGTGGTGGTCATGGCCGAGGTTGCGGGCGAGACCGACTATGTGCCGCATCACCCCAAGAAGATCGCGCTGGTGCTGGCGGCGATGCGCAAGTTCGCCGAGGCGCTCCGCGATGACGGCTGGGACGTGCGCTACAGCCAGCTCGACGATACCGAGAACTCGGGCTCGATTGTCGGCGAACTGCTGCGCCGGGCCGAGGAAACCGGCGCTTCGGAGGTGCTGGCCACCGAACCCGGAGAATGGCGGTTGATCGAGGCCCTGAGCGCCGCACCGATCCCGCTGCGCCAACTGCCAGACGACCGGTTCCTCGCCTCGCACGAGATGTTCGAAACCTGGGCCGAGGGGCGCAAGTCCTTGCGGATGGAGTATTTCTACCGCGAGATGCGGCGCAGGACCGGCTACCTGATGGAGGGTGACGATCCTGCTGGTGGCGACTGGAACTACGACAAGGAGAACCGCAAGCCCGCCCCCGACGAGATCGATTTCGGCGGCCCGATGCAGTTCACCCCCGACGAGACGGTCGAGGAGGTGCTGACCTTGGTCGAGGCGCGCTTTGGCGAGAATTTCGGTGACCTGCGCCCGTTCGCCTTTGCCACCACCCGGGGTCAGGCGCGGCGCGCGCTGGCGCATTTCATCAAGGGCGCGCTGCCGAAGTTCGGTGATTATCAGGACGCGATGATGACCGGCGAGCGCTTTCTCTATCACGCGGTGCTCTCGCCCTACATCAACATCGGTCTGCTCGACGTGCGCGAGGTCTGTGACGCGGCGCAGGCGGCCTATGAGGCAGGCGAGGCGCCACTCAACGCGGTCGAGGGCTTCATCCGCCAGATCATCGGCTGGCGCGAGTTTGTGCGCGGGGTCTATTTCCTCGAAGGGCCGGAGTATCCGCGGCAGAACAAGCTCAACCAGCAGCGCAAGCTGCCCTGGTTTTATTGGGGCGGCGAGACGAAGATGGCCTGTCTGGCCAAGACGGTCGAGCAGACCCGCGAAGAGGCCTATGCGCATCATATCCAGCGGCTGATGGTGACCGGCAATTTCGCCTTGCTGGCCGGGGTGGACCCGGCGGTGGTGCATGAATGGTACCTCGCCGTTTATGCCGATGCCTATGAATGGGTCGAGGCACCCAACACCGTCGGCATGAGCCAGTTCGCCGATGGCGGGCTGTTCGCGTCCAAGCCCTATGTCTCGTCAGGGGCCTATATCGACCGGATGTCGGACTATTGCGCCGGCTGCGCCTATGACGTGAAGACCAAGGTGGGCGAGGGGGCCTGTCCGTTCAACCTGCTCTACTGGCACTTCCTCGACCGGCAGCGCGAGCGGCTGGAAGGGGTGGCGCGTATGGGCAACATGTACCGCACCTGGGACCGGATGGACGACGACAAGCGGGCGCAGATATTGCGCGAGGCGGAGGCGTTCCTCGAGCGGATGAGCGCAGGCGAAGTCGTGTAGGGTGGGTTTGCAACCCACCGCCACCGTTGGATATTGACCGGGGGCGCATTCGCCTTTCCGGGCACGGTGGGTTGCAAACCCACCCTACGTTACTCGGCCGGGGCCTCTTCGGTGCCGGCGTCGCTTTCCTCGGCGGGCGCTTCGGGGTCTTCGGCCGGGGCCTCGGGCTCGTCGGCCCGCACCAGAGCCCCGTTCTTCCAGTCGCCGCTGGTTTCCTGGCCGGCGGCATAGCGCATGGTGCCTTCGCCCTGGCGTTTGCCGGCGACGAAGGTGCCTTCGTAGACGTCGCCATTGGCATAGGTCGCGACCCCCTGGCCGGAGATCTCGCCATTCTTCCACTCGCCAATGTACTTGAAGCCGTCGGGCATCGAGATCTCGCCCTCGCCGTGGCGCTGCCCGTCGGCGAACTGGCCGATGTAGACCGTGCCGTCGGGGTAGGTGGCGGTGCCCTTGCCGTGGCGGCGGCCGCGTTCCCATTCGCCTTCGTAGCGGTAGCCGTCGGCATAGGTCATCACGCCGAAGCCGTGGTTGCGGGCGTTGGAGAAACCGCCTTCGTAGACCAGACCGTTGGGGTAGGTGGCCTTGCCTTCGCCTTCGATCACTCCGTCGACCCAGTCGCCCTCGTAGGTGGAGCCGTCGGGATAGGTGATGTTGCCCACACCATGCGCCAAGTCGTTGCGGAATTCGCCGACGTAGATCGAGCCGTCGGGGTAGGTCACGGTGCCCACGCCCTGGATCTTGCCGTTTTCCCAGTCGCCCTCGTAGCGGTAGCCGTCCTCGCCGGTGAAGACGCCCTTGCCATTGCGCTGGTCGTCGCGGAACTGGCCGTCGTAGACGTCGCCGTTGGCATAGGTCACCCGGCCCTGGCCTTCGCGGCGGCCATCGACCAGCTCGCCTTCGTAGACGTCGCCGTTGGGCTGCATCAGTTTGCCGGTGCCGGAAATCTGCCCGCTGCGCCAGAGCCCTTCGTAGATCAGCCCGTCGACCATCACCAGCTTGCCCTGGCCATCGCGCAGCCCGTCCGACACCCGGCCCTCGTAGGTCGAGCCGTCGGGGTAGGAGATCGTGGCATTGCCTTCCTTGACGCCGTTCACCCAGTCGCCGTCATAGACGTAGCCGCCGGGGCTGGTCATGATGCCGCGGCCGTGGTGCATGGCGTTGCGGAAGCTGCCTTCGTAGCGCACGCCATTGGCGTAGATCGCGACGCCCTGGCCGGTGATCTCGCCATCGGCCCAGCTGCCCTCGTAGGTGCCGCCGTCGGTAAATGTGATCTTGCCGATGCCGTGCGGCTTGCCCTTGGCGAATTCGCCTTCATAGATCGAGCCGTTGGGAAAGCGCGCCACGCCCTTGCCCTTGATCTCGCCCTCGACCCATTGGCCGCGGTATTCATAGCCGTTGGGCAGCCGGTAGCTGCCCTCGCCATGCTGCAACCCGTCCTGAAAGGTGCCCTCGTAGACGCCACCATCGTCATATTGCTTGGTGAGCACTTCGCCATTCTGGGACAGGGCCGGCAAGGCCGCCAAAAGTGCCAGTGTCACGCCTGCGATGCGGATGGTCTGCTTCATTTGCCCCAATATGCCCCCGGAGTGTGCTTTGCGGGAAAGGTAATGGAGCCGGCCAGCGCAGACAATGCCTTTTGACCTCAGGCGCTTGATCTGACGGGTTTCTTCACTTGGCGTCATGCTGCAGGCGGTGCTGCGGCGGGTTCCTGCCGCCGCAGTGCCGGGCGGGGCGGTGTCAGTGGGCGCTGCCCGCCGAGACGAATGTCGCGCTGTGGGCGGGCGCGACGATGCGGTCGAGTGGGCTGACCTGGGTTTGGAGCGGCGGGGTGCTTTCCCTCGCGGGGTGATCTGCTAGAGGTTTGGCGAAGACGCGCAGGAGGGGGCAGGCTTTGACCGAGAGATTTCGCATCACGCTGGCACAGCTGAACCCATGCGCTGGCGATATCGCCGGCAATGCCGCCGTGGCGCGGTCGGCCTGGGCCGAGGCGCGGGACGCCGGGGCCGATCTCATCGCCTTTCCCGAGCGCTTCCTGACCGGCGAGGCCGAGGGGCTGTTGCGCAAGCCTGCGTTCCTGCGCGCCGCATTGGAGGCGGCAAAGGCCCTGGCGCGCGACTGCGCCGAGGGGCCGGCTCTGGCGATTGGCGCGCCCTGGGAGGTCGGCAATGCGCTCTGCAATGGCTACTTGATCTGCAAGCGGGGCGAGATCGCGGCGACGCAGCTGCAACACGCCCCGCCGCGCGGATCGTTGTTTGATTCCGGGCCTTTGGGCGGGCCCTATTCCGTCGGTCCGCTGCGCATCGGCAGCCCGCTGGGCGAAGACGCCCGCAGCGCCGAGGTAGCCGAGACCCTGGTCGAAACCGGCGCCGAGTTGCTGCTGGTGCCGGACATGGCGGCCTATCGGCGCGGTCACGGCGACGCGCGGCTGGCGCATATGGTGGCGCGGGGGATCGAGACCGGGCTGCCGGTGATCTATCTCAATGCGGTTGGCGGTCAGGGCGAGGCGGTCTGCGATGGCGGCAGCTTCGGGTTGAACCTGCGCGGGGCGCTGGCGTTTCAGCGGTCGCTGTTCGAGGAAGGGCTGGCGCATGTGGACCTGCTGCGCGGCGCCGATGGTTGGGAGATCCTGCCCGGCGAGGTGGTGCGGCATCCGGAAGAACTGGCGCAGGAATACCGCTGTCTGGCTTTGGCTTTGCACGATTTCATGCGGCGCAGCGGGGCAGGGGTGGCGGCGGTGGAACTGTCCGAGACACCGGCGGCGGCATTGGTGGCCTGTCTTGCGGCGGATGCGCTGGGGGCTGGGAGCCTGTGCTGTTTCCCGGTTTGCGACGATATGGAGACCTTTGCCGCGCGTCTGAGTGTTTCTTCAAAGACCGGGCAGGGCGATGCTGGGGAAGCCCTGCCCGAGGGAGACGGCGATCTGCTCCTTTTCAATGGCACCCGTACCGAGGCGGCGCTGGGCGCGGATGGGCGCTCTGGCGACTATGCGCCGCTCAAGGATATCTCGGACAGCCGGGTGGTCGAGCTCCTGCGCTGGCGCAACAACACCTACCAGGACTGGATGCAGGGACTGGCGGGGGAGGTCGTTTCAGAGGACATGCTGCAGACGCCGGACACCGAGCGTGACGCCATCCTCTCCCTGCTGATCGACCTCGACGGCAGTCTCGCCGACTGCCAGGCTGCGGGCCATGACCCGGCCAAGGCCGCCGAACTGGCCGAGCGCATCGTAAAAGGCGAAGCCGCCCGCCGCCGCTGGCCGCCGGGGCCTGTCATCAGCCCGAAGAGCCTCTGGCAGACCCGCTACCCCCTCGCCAGCGGCTGGCGCGGCGCCTAGCGGGCCAGCGCGCGGGCGATCAGCCCGGCGATCCGCGCGCCGCCCTTGGGCGTCGGGTGCACAAGATCCCGCGCATAGAGCGACATGTCGCGCGGGTCATAGACGTCGCCGGCGTCCACGAACGTCACCCAAGGGCGTCGCTGCGCCGCCCGCTCCAGCCGCAGCTGATATTCCGCCAACTCGTCGGTGCAGGCAGCAAAGGGCCCGCCGCGCACCGACCCGGGGTAGTAATCCATCCAGACCACCCGGCTGGCCCGCGCCCGCAAGACATCGAGAAACGCCGGCACCTCGCCCCGCGCGCCATCGGCGCTGATCATCCGGTCGAGCGTGGCGGCACAGCGGTTGCAGCCGCATTCCCGCGCCAGATCGTTCGCCCCGCCATTCAGCAGGATCACGTCCCATTGCCCGGCCGGCAGCTGACCGCGGATCTCACGCTGAAGCATGTTGCGCAGGTTGCCGGAATGCGAAAACGCCGCCCCCGGCACGGCGCGGCTCGACACCTCGTATTGCGCCATGCGGTCGAGGATCTGGGGAATGGAATTGCCGCCCAACCGGTTCCAGGCGAGGATCGAATCGCCGATCACCATCATCCGGTCCTGCCCCTGTGCCATTACCGGCAACAGCAGAGCGATCATCACAGCCAGTACGCGCATTTCGTCGACCCTTCCGCCAGGGAAGTGCCGCTCACTCCCACCATCTGTCAATTAAGGCGATGTCGTCGTCGGACCAGCCGAAATGGTGCGCAAGTTCGTGAACCAATACGTGGCGCACCAGATCGGACAGCTTGACATCGCCCCGGTCGCGCCATTCCACGAGGATCGGCTCGCGGAACAGCCAGATCACATCCGGCGTCATCGGCTGGTCGAAGCTCGACTTCTCGGTCAGCGGAATCCCCTCGTAGAGCCCGGTCAACTCGAGCGGATCGTCGATGCCGAGCGCATCGAGCATCTCGTCCGTCGGCAGATCGGCGACCTGCACCACCACGGTCTGCGAGGCGGTGGCAAAGGGCTCGGGCAGGGCGTCGATCGCCTCTGCCGCGAGCCGCTCGAAGGTCCGGATGTCGGGGGTCACAGGCGGGTCAGCTGCGCACCGGGCAGGAGCGCCTCTACCGTGGCCTTTTCGCAGAGCCGCGTGCCCAGAGTCATGCAGGCGGCGCCGGCGGCGACCACGCCGACCTTGAGGCATTCGCCCACCGGCTCGCCCCGCGCCAGTGCCAGGGCAAAGGCGCCGACAAAGCTGTCACCGGCGCCGACCTTGCTGACGACCTCGATCTTCGGCCCGACCGCATGCCACGACCCTTCGGCATTCGACAACACCGAGCCATCGGCCCCGCGCGCCACGATGACGTTCCTCGCCACGCCACGTTCGACCAGGGTTCGAGCAAATTCGGCGCTGTCCTCGCGGGTGGGCAGGGGGCGGTCGGCCAGTTCCTCGGCCTCGGGGCCGTCCATGCGCAGGGCAAAGATCGTCTCATGCGGCTCGCGCGCCAGCTGAAACAGCGCGGGACCGGAGGTGTCGACGATGATCTGCGCGCCGCGGCCCTTGATGTGGGCGGCGAGGATCGAAGGGAACTCCTTGGCCACGCCCGGCGGCTGCGAGCCCGAAAGCACCACAAGGGTGTTGTCGGCCGCCGCCTGGTCGATGCTGCGCAGGCCCCGCGCCACGTCTTCCTCGCCCCAGGGATCGCCCGGCAGCACAAAGCGGTACTGCTGGTTGTCGGACTGGTCGGTGACCGAGAAGCTGGTGCGGGTCTCGCCCGGGCCCTGAAAGGCCACCGTCGGCACACCTTCGAGCGCCAGCAGTTGCAAGAGCTGCGCGCCGGTGGCACCGCCGATCGCGATCAGCGCCGTGGCATGGCCGCCCAGCATCTGCACCGCGCGGGCGACGTTGATGCCGCCGCCGCCGGGGTCGATGCTGGGATCGGTGCAGCGCAGCTTGTGCTCGGGATAGACGCGCGGCGCCGAGGTGGCGAAATCGACCGCCGGGTTGAGGGTTATGGTCAGGATATTGGTTTGCATCGCAAGGTCCAGGTTGATCGCGGAAACCGCAGTTAGCGCTCACAGTCTCACTCTCTGGCGGCGGTTTCCAGTCCGCGTGAGGCAAATTCCTGTCGTTTTCCGCCGTCGGGGTCGCAAACCGTGGCGCAGGGCGGAAAGTTTTGCCGCAAGCCCGGCGCTTGTTTCCGTTCTGGAAGAGCTCATGATCGCAGTCCATCAGATGGCGGGCGCCTTTTCGCCTGCCGAATGCAACGAAATCACCCGGCTTGCCGCCTCTGGCGAAGCGCGCGATGCGCGGCTGGTGCGGCAGACCCGCGACCACAACCTGCGCCGCGCCGATCTGGTCTGGCTCGACGATGTGTCCGGCGCCGATTGGGTGATGGACCGGATCATCGACCTGGTGCGGGTGGCAAACCGCGATGTCTTTGGCTTCGATCTGCAGGATTTCTCGGAAAGCGCCCAGGTGGCGCGCTACGGCGCCGAGCGTGAGGGCCATTTCGACTGGCACGCCGATATCGGCGACGGGCCACTGGCGGCGCGGCGCAAGCTGACCATGGTGGTGCAGCTGGCGGAACGCGACGATTACGACGGCGGTTCGCTCGAGGTCATGCCCTCGGCCAATGTGGTGGTGGCCAACCGCGCGCATGGCGCGGCGGTGATCTTTCCGTCCTTCCTGCTGCACCGGGTCACGCCGGTCACCCGCGGCGCGCGGCAGTCGCTGACGATCTGGGCGCATGGGCCGGCCTTTCGCTAAGCCGACCCATACCGTTCAGGCTCACATCATGAGCTGATAGCTCATTGGTGTGTAGTGGAAGCCGCCATCGTGTTCATCGACATAGCCGATCGCCGGAAAGGGCATGTGGTAGCCGATGAAGGGCATCTTCTCGGCCGCCATCATTCCCAGCAACTCGCGGCGGGTGGCGGCGGCGGCGGATTTGTCCATGTCGAACTTCACCTCCCAGTCGGGATGGGCCAGTGACCAGACGTAGTGGTTGGCGAAATCGGCGCCGATCAGCAGGTTCTGACCGCCGCTTTCCAGACGAAAGGCCATGTGGCCGGGGGTATGGCCAAAGGCCTCGACCGCCTCGATCCCCGAGGTGACGCTGTCGCCGCCAGCGATCATCTCCATCTGCTCGGCCAGCGGCCGGACCTTGGCCTCGAAGCCGTCATTGCCGGCCTGCGCCCAATTGTCGAACTCGGTCGATCCGGTGACATAGCGCGCATTGGCAAAGGTCGCCGCACCGCTGTCATCGGCCAACCCGCCGATATGGTCGCCGTGCATGTGGGTCAGCACCACCACGTCGATATCGCCGGGCGCATGGCCCGCGGCCTCGAGCGCTGCGGTGATGCCGGCGGCGTTCAACCCGGTGTCAAACAGCACCAGTTCCGCGCCGGTGTTGACCAGCGTCGGCGTGAAGAAGAACTGCGCCTTGTCGGTGGGGATATGCGCCTGCTCGGAGGCCTCGGCAAAGTCCTCCTCGCTGACATTGAGGCCGAAGATGGTCTGCGGATCGGGCACCGTCCGGGTGCCGGCCAGCAACGTGGTCACCTCGAAGTCGCCGAGTTTGACCCGGCGGAAATCGGTGGTGTTGATGCCCTGCTGCGCGGCCTGCGCCAAGGCGGGGCGGGCGGCAAGACCGGCCAGCGGCGCGGCGGCGGCAGAGGCCAGAAGGCCGCGACGTGAAAGTCTGTAGGACATGGGTGTCTCCCTGCATTGGTTCCCGACCCTTATACGTGTGTCCACGGCGATCCCGTCGCTCACAGTTTCGTGAGAGCGGGACAGCGCCTGTCCGGGGCAGGATGGCCAGAGGAGGGCGCCATGGCTTCATCAGACAACAAGACCCGGATCACCGACCAGCCGGTGGCCGAATTCCTCGCTGCCGTGTCGCCGGATCGGCGGCGCGAAGAGGCGCAAGCGCTCGACCAACTCTTCCGCGAGGTCACGGGGTTCCAGCCGCGGATGTGGGGGCCGTCGATGGTGGGCTACGGGCAGTATCACTATCGCTATGCAACGGGCCGCGAAGGCGATGCCCTGGCCACCGGCTTCTCGCCGCGCAAGGCAAGGCTCTCGATCTACATCATGCCGGGCTACGCCGATTTCGGAGACATCCTCGCCCGGCTCGGCAAGCACAGCACCGGCGTCTCCTGCCTCTATGTCAACAAGCTCGCAGATATCGATCTGGACGTACTGGCCGAACTGATCCGCGCCGGCCTGCGCGACCTTGCAACCCATTGGCCGGTGCAGCCGACCTGAGAGCGGCCCGTCCCCTTCCTCTTGCCGAAAATACCCTCGGGGAGCGCGAGGGGCTGGCCCCTCCCTCCCGACCTCTGCCCCCTGGCCGATGGCCCCGATCCTGCTAGGCCTGGTCATTTCCTGTCGCCGAGTGCCGACCCCGCCCCGACACAGGGCCGTCGCGCCCCGGACCCCGATCCGGGGCCTCCTGGTCGACCGGCGAGTCCCCGGATCGGGGTCCGGGGCGGTGCCGCACACATGGCGGGGTGCTGGACAAGAGCGGCCGCTCATGGGATAGGCTCGGGCCAACAGGAGACCTCCATGACCACCACCCGTTTTGCCCCGTCGCCCACCGGCTATATCCACATCGGCAACCTGCGCACCGCGCTGTTCAACTGGCTGATCGCGCGCAAGGCTGGCGGCACCTTCATCCTGCGCATCGACGACACCGATCCCGAGCGCTCGAAGCAGGAATATGTCGACGCCATCAAGCAGGATCTGGAATGGCTGGGCCTGACATGGGACCGGGTCGAGCGCCAGTCCGAGCGGCTCGACCGCTACGAGGCCGCCGCCGAGACGCTGCGCGCCAACGGCCGCTTCTACGAGGCCTTCGAGACCCCGACCGAGCTCGACCTCAAGCGCAAGAAACAGCTCAACATGGGCAAGCCGCCGGTCTATGACCGCGCCGCGCTGGCGCTGTCCGACGAGGACAAGGCCAAACTGCGGGCCGAGCGTGGCCAGGGCGTCTGGCGTTTCAAGCTCGACCAGCAGCGGATCGAATGGACCGACGGCATCCTCGGGCCGATCTCGATCGACGCGGCCTCGGTGTCGGACCCGGTGCTGATCCGTCAGGACGGGCAGATGCTCTACACCCTGGCCTCGGTGGTCGACGACACAGAGATGGGCGTGACCCACGTGGTGCGCGGCTCGGACCACGTGACCAATACCGCGACGCAGATCCAGATCATCGAGGCGCTGGGCGGCACCGCGCCGGAGTTTGCCCACCATTCGCTGCTCACCGGGCCGCAGGGCGAGGCGCTGTCGAAACGTCTTGGCACCCTGAGCCTGCGTGACCTGCGGGCGCAGGGCGTGGAGCCGATGGCGCTGCTGAGCCTGATGGCGCGGCTGGGCTCTTCCGACCCGGTCGAGTTGCGCACCGACATGGCGGAACTGATCGAGGGCTTCGACCTGTCGAAATTCGGCTCGGCGCCGACCAAGTTCGATGAGCAGGACCTTTTCCCGCTGACCGGCCGCTACCTGCAGACCCTGAGCTTTGCCGAGGTCGCCGACGACATCGCGGCGCTGGGCGTGCCCGAAGACCAGCGCGAGCGCTTCTGGACCGTGACCCGCGAGAACATCACCACCCGCGCCGAGCTCAAGGGCTGGTGGGAGATGTTCCGCGACGGTGCCGAGCCGGTAATCGCCGAGGAAGACGCCGACTTCGTTGAGCAGGCCATGGCGCTGCTGCCGGAAGGTCCGTTTGACAGCGAGACCTGGGGCACCTGGACCGGCGCCGTCAAGGCGGCCACCGGGCGCAAGGGGCGGGGGCTTTTCATGCCGCTGCGCAAGGCGCTGACCGGCATGGAACGCGGACCGGACATGTCCGACGTGATGCCGCTGTTGCAGGTGGTCAAGGCACGCAGCTGATCTGTTGCGTCTTTACGTCTGAGCAGGGATGGGGGGCGCTGCCCCCGTCGCCATGGGCGACTCCCCCGAGGGTATTTGGAGCAAGAGGAAAGACCGGGGTGGTTGGCGCGTTGTCACCGAGGGCGTTTCGGGGGAAACGCTGGGCTCAGTGCATCCGGGCGCCGTTGGGGACCTGTTGGTCGGGGGCGATCAGGACGATGCCGCCGGAGGGGTCGGAGAGGCCGAGGGTCAGCACCTCCGACTTTACCGGGCCGATCTGGCGCGGGGGGAAGTTGACCACGGCGAGGACCTGGCGGCCCACCAGGCTCTCGGGGGTGTAGTGGTCGGTGATCTGGGCGGAGGTCTTCTTCTCGCCGATCTCGGGGCCGAAATCGATCCAGAGCTTGAGCGCCGGTTTGCGCGCCTCGGGGAAAGGCTCGGCGCGCACCACGGTGCCGACGCGGATGTCGACCTTGAGGAAATCGTCGAAGCCGATCTCAGCCATTGCTGAGTTCCTTGGAACGATCTGTCGCGGCCTTGACGGCCCGTTTCAAGAGCGGCGGGAAGCCGGTTTCTTCATCCATCAGCACCTCGAGCGCGGCCTGGGTGGTGCCGTTGGGCGAGGTCACGTTCCTGCGCAGTTGCGACGGGCTCTCGGCGGCTTCCTCGGCCAGTACGCCGGCGCCGCCGACGGTGGCGCGCGCCAGTTTCAGCGCCAGATCGGCGGGCAGGCCCTGGGCCTCGCCGGCAGCGGCCAGGGTTTCGATCAGGTGGAAGACATAGGCCGGGCCGGAGCCCGAGACGCCGGTGACCGCATCCATCTGCGCCTCGTCGTCGAGCCGCACGGTCTGGCCCACGGCCTGCAAGAGGCCCTCGGCCAGCGTCATGTGGGCTTCGGTGACATGGGCATTGCCGATCAGCGCGGTGATGCCGCGGCCGACGGCGGCCGGGGTGTTGGGCATGGCGCGGATGATAGGCTGGTCGGCGCCCAGCACCGCTTCGAAATTGGCCAGGGTGACGCCAGCGGCAACCGAGACAAAGAGCGTCTGGCCGCCGGCCATGGAACGAATCGCCGGCAGGGCTTCGCCCATCATCTGCGGCTTGACCGCGATCAGCACGATGGCGGGCGAGGCGGGCAGGGCGGCGTTGATGTTCACGCCCTGGGCCTGCAGCCAGTCGGAGGGATGGGGGTCGATCACATGCACCGATGCGGCGGGCAGACCGTCCTTGAGCCAGCCTTGCAGCATGGCCGATCCCATCTTGCCGCAGCCCAGCAGCACGAGGCCGCGGTCCGCCAGTTCCTGTGAGCCCATTGCCCCCTCCTGTCCTTGCATTCGGGGGCGAGTGTTACGCGCGGCCGTAGGCCTCTGCAATGGCGACTTGCAGCGCCTCTTTCGGGGTGCGATCGCCCCAGACCACCAGCTGCAGCGCCGGGTAGTAGCGCTCGGCGCTCATCACCGCGGCATTGATCATCGTGTCGATCTGCTCGGGGCTGGCCACCTGTCCACCGGCCAGGACCAGGCCGTAGCGATAGACCATCAACTGGTTTTCGCCCCACCAGGTGAAGGCGCCGGCCCAGCATTGATCGTTGATCGCGTTGATCGCCTCGCAGAGCTGCGGGGTCTTGTCTTCGGGCGGCCCCATCTCGAAGCTGCAGATCAGCCGCAGCGTCTCGTCATAGGCCGACCAGGCCAGGGTGATCGAATAGGTGCGCCACTGGCCCTCGACGGCCATGGCGATCTGGTCGTCGTGGATGCGGTCGAAGTCCCAGTCGTTGTGGTCGGCGATATGCTCGACGATGTCGATCGGGTGGAGATCGTCCTCCAGGTACTGCTCGGAAAGTGCCATGCGCCACCTCTTTGTTTTGGTAGCGCGAGGGGGTGGCAGCGCCCCAAGCGCTAGGTGCCTGCTCTAGGGGAGGTGGGCGTACCCGCTGCCCCTACCTGATATGGTGACGTGAGGGCTTGGCCAAGTAAAGCGATAATTCCGTGACCTCCGCAATAAGTTGTGGATGGAATGACGAAAGATACTAAAACCATGCACAGGTCGCGGATTTCGGCTGTTTGAGGCATTTTGCGCCAACTTATGGATGCGCAAGCGGTTTGGAGCAGCTACCTTGGCCCGAGCCCCGGGGCGGTGCCATCCCGGCGTGATCATCATTGAAGGAGCCGCCGAACGCATGCGGGCTGACAGAGACTTTCCGTCGGAAGAGACCGAGGCGCATCGCGCCAGGCTGGTGGACCCCAATCGTCTGGCGGCGCTGGCCCGGACCGAGCTGATGGACAGTGCCACCGAGGCGCTCTTTGACCGGACGGTGCGGATCGCCACCGAGGCGCTGGGCGTGCCGGTGGGGCTGTTGTCGCTGGTCGACGGGCAGCGACAGTTCTTCAAGGCGCAGGTCGGCCTGAAGGGCGACGTGGCACAGGCGCAGCAGACGCCGCTGTCACATTCCTTCTGCCAGTATGTGGTGAGCCTCGACCGGCCGCTGACGGTGACGGACGCGCGCGAGCACGAGTTGCTGCGCGAGAACATGGCGATCGAGGATCTCGACGTGCTCGCCTATGCCGGGGTGCCGGTGCATGCGCCGGACGGCGAGACGCTGGGGTCGTTCTGCGCCATCGACAACCAACCGCGCGAGTGGTCCGATCGCGAGCTGCGCATTCTGACCGGGTTGTCGGAGCTGCTCGAGGCCGAGATCCGCCTGCGCAGCGAGGTGCAGCTGCGCCAGCTGCTGGCCGAGGAGCTGCATCACCGGGTCAAGAACCTCTTCACCATCACCGGCGGCATGATCACCATGACGGCCCGGATGTCGGAGACCAAGGAAGAGATGACCGCCGCGCTGCAGGGCCGGCTGGCGGCGCTGTCGCAGGCGCATGACATCATCCGTCCGGCGATCACCGGCGAGGCGGTGAGCAGCGGCGATGCCGTGGTCTCGACCCTGCTGGCGACGCTGATCGAGCCGCATGTGGTTTCTGGCCGGACGCATATGACGCTGGACGGGCCGAACGTGACGATCGGCGCCTCCTGCGCCACGCAGCTGGCGCTGGTGGTACATGAGCTGGCGACCAATGCGGCGAAATACGGGGCTCTGTCGGAGTCCGAGGGGCGGCTGACGATTGTCTGGAGCGACGACGAGGGGACCTTCCGATTGAACTGGAAGGAAACCGGCGGGCCGGCGGTCGAGGGGCCGCCGCAGCGGCAGGGGTTTGGCAGCAAGCTGATCGCGATGACGGTGACCGGACAGCTGCGCGGGACCTTGAAGAGCGACTGGCTGCCCGAGGGCCCGGAGCATGAGATCGCGATCCCTATGGCGGAGTTGCTGCGGTAGGGTGGGGTGATGCACTTCAGGCGCGGAACAAGGCCGCAGGCCGCCGCGCCATCGCCATGCTGCAAGCATGCCTATGGCATGACCCGCCCCCTGGCCCGGCGATTGGGTTGCCGTGAGCGCGCCGTTCATCCAAAGCGCGCCAGTGGTAGAGATAAAGTGCACAGACCGGAGGGTGTTTCGCCGTGCCGCGGCCCGACGATGGCGCGGGTTTCGCATATTTCTGGTGGACGGTCCGTGAGGTGCTGACGTCAACTGATGCACTACAACAGGCCGCCGCGCCATCGCCATGCTGGAAGCATGCCTATGGCATGACCCGCCCCCTGGCCCGGCGATGGCGCGGTCCATGAAAAACGCCCCGCAGTTGCCTGCAGGGGCGTTTCCGGGGTCTTAACCTTACTTCCGCGGTTCGGACATCAGGCCTTTGACAATCGCCACGCAGATCGCCAGCAGGATCACCGTGAACGGCAAGCCGGTCGAGATCACCATCGCCTGCAGCGAGGCCAGCCCGCCACCGATCAGCAGCGCAATCGCCACCAGCCCTTCGAAGGTGCACCAGAACACCCGTTGCGGCAGCGGCGCGTCGACCTTGCCGCCGGCGGTGATCGTGTCGATCACCAGCGAACCGCTGTCCGACGAGGTGACGAAGAACACGATCACCAGCACGATGCCGATAGTCGAGGTGATCGCGGCAAAGGGCAGCCCTTCGAGCATCGCGAAGAGCGACAGCGGCGGGTTGTAGCTGTCGATCACCTGCGCCTTGACGGCGCTACCGGCGGGATCGGCGATGAGCTGTTCGATCGCCGCACCGCCAAAGACCGCCATCCACAACAGGCAGACGAAGGAGGGGATGATCAGCACGCAGATCAGGAACTCGCGCACCGTGCGGCCGCGGCTGACCCGGGCGATGAACATGCCGACGAAGGGTGACCAGGAAATCCACCAGGCCCAGTAGAAGGCGGTCCAGCCCTGCATATAGCCGGTGTCTTCACGGCCATGCGGGTTCGACAGCGGGATGACCTCCTGGAAGTAGGCGACGATGCCGCGGCCGAACTCGGTCAGGATCGTGCCGGCACCGGCGGCCACCAGCACGAAGAGCAGCAGCAGCAGGGCGATGACCATGTTGATCTCGGACAGCAGCTTGACGCCGCCATCGAGCCCGCGCAGCACCGAGATCAGCGCCACCGCGGTGATCGCCACGATCAGCACCACCTGCACCGTCACGCTCATCGGCACGCCGTAGACGTACTCCAGCCCGGCATTGGCCTGCTGTGCCCCGAAGCCCAGCGAAGTTGCCAGGCCGAAGAGCGTGGCAAAGACCGCCAGGATGTCGATGACATGGCCGGTCCAGCCCCAGACCCTCTCGCCGAAGATCGGGTAGAAAGCCGAGCGGATCGTCAGCGGCAGGCCCTTGTTGTAGGTGAAGAGCGCCAGAGCCAGCGCTACCACGGCGTAGATCGCCCAGGGGTGCAGCGCCCAGTGATAGGAGGTCGCGGCCAGCGCCATGCGGCGCGCCTCGGCGACGTTCTCCTCGATCAGGGCGCCGTCCTCGGTGAAGGGGCGCACCACGCCCAGTGGCTCGTCGCCCCATGGGGTGCCGAAGTAATAGACCGGTTCCAGCACGCCGAAGAACATCAGCCCGATGCCCATGCCGGCGGCAAAGAGCATGGCGAACCAGCCGGCATAGCCATAATCCGGCGTCGCATCACGCCCGCCCAGCCGGACCGAGCCCCAGGGCGAGACGATCAGGAACAGGCAGAAGAGCACGAAGATATTGGCCGACCAGAGGAAGAACCAGTCGAAGTTCGAAGTGAGCGCCGGGCGCAGCCAGCCGAAGAATTCTTCGGCCTGGCCGGGGGCCAGCAGCGCATAGGCCACGAAGGCCACGATGGAGAGACCCGAGATCAGGAAGACCGGGTTGTGGATATCGAGGCCAATCGGGCCGACGCTGGTCTCGATATTGTCCTGTCCGATCTCGTAGTCGGTGTCGATGACATTCGCCGCACCCTCCGGCGGGGGAATGCCCTGGTCTGCATTTGCATCTGTCATGGTGGGATGTCCTTGCCCTTTCTGGGTCTGTTATCTGTTTGCGGCGCTAGCCGTGCGTGCCTGTGAGTCTAGGGCACCGGGGCGCCATGTCCAAACGGCGCAGGCAGAGGCGGCCGGGTGTGTCCTGGCCGTGACCGCAAGCCAGGCCAACGAAGCGCCATGGTATGCGGGGCCCTAGGAGGGACGCGAGGCCACCCGCCGCGGCGCGGTGTTACCTGAACGGCCGGGCGGAATGCAAACGGATGGTGCCAGTTTTTCGCGCACGTCCTGGGGGGCGCTCGGAGTGTTTGGCGCACGAGCCGGGCAGCGACGGGCCGCGGTGCGGCGATCCCAGGGTGGTTCGGCAGTGCTTTATCCCAGCCAAATCCGGACAAGATTGGAGCGATGCGCTCACGGCCACCAAATCGCCGTGCCGGGGGGCGGCCCGGCGATGCGCGGCGGCCTGTGGCCGCTGTTAACGCGCTTGGGGCTTTGCTCACGGGAAAGAGGACATGCAGACGGGCGCAATCTGGTCCCTTGGCTCTCACACGAGCTGAGCAGCGACGGGCCGCGGTGCGGCGATCCGCGGGTGGTTCGGCAGCGCTTTATCTCAGCCAAGTCCGAGGAAGATCGGATCGACGCGCCTGTGTCAGCCAAATCGCCGCGCCGTGGAGGCGGCCCGTCATGCCGAAGGCATGCCTCCGGCATGATGCGCGGCGGCCTATGGCCGCTGTTAACGCGCTTGGAGCTTTGCTCTCGGGGAACAGGAAATGCAGACGGGCGTAACCTGGTCTCGTGGCTCTCGCACTAGCCGCATGGCGACTTCGTCGCTGTTAGCGCGCATGGCGCTTCCACCGATCCCAGCCCGCAAGAAAAAAGGCCGGGTCACCCCCGGCCTCTCCGAATCTCACACGACAGAAACCTCAGCCGTCCTTGCGCTCCAGCGCATCGAGGCGCGCTTTCAGCATCTCGTTCTCTTCGCGGGCCTTCTGGGCCATCCCGCGCACCGCGTCGAACTCTTCTCGGGTCACGAAATCGCGATCCGCCAGCCAGCGGTCCATCATCGATTTCATCGCGGTTTCCGCCTCGGTCTTGGCGCCCTGGGCCACGCCCATCGCGTTTGTCATCAACTGCGACAGGTCGTCGAATACCTTGTTCCGGGTCTGCATGGGGTCTCTCCGTTACATTTCCAACCTATATGGCCCTGCAGGGGCGGGGCGACAAGGTTGACCTCGGCAAAAGCGAAAGGCAAAGGAGCGCACATGTCATCCGTGATCCCATTCCCCCCGCTCAGCCCCGAGATCTTCTCGATCGACCTCTTCGGCATGAGCTTCGCGCTGCGCTGGTATGCGCTGGCCTATATCGCCGGCATCCTCGCCGGCTGGATGCTGGCCGTGCGGCTGCTGAAACGTCCGACGCTCTGGCGCGGTGACAACCCGCCGATGACGCCGGCACAGCTCGAGGACCTGATGACCTGGATCATCCTCGGCATCATCCTCGGCGGGCGGCTGGGCTTCGTGCTGTTCTATCAGCCGGGCTATTACCTGGCCAACCCGGGCGAGATCCTGATGATCTGGCAGGGCGGCATGGCCTTTCACGGCGGTCTGCTGGGCGTGGTGCTCGCGGCCTGGATCTGGAGCGCGCGCAACAAGGTCGAGCGTCTGCCCCTGGCCGATGTCATGGCGCTGGGCGCCTGGCCGGGGCTGCTGTTCGGCCGGCTGGCCAATTTCGTCAACGCCGAGCTTTGGGGGCGGCCGACCGATCTGCCTTGGGCGGTGGCCTTCCCGGGTGAGGCGGCGCAGGATTGCGGCCAGCCGGTGGGCGCGCTTTGCGGGCGCCACCCGAGCCAGCTGTATGAAGCCGGTCTCGAAGGCCTGCTGCTCGGCGCGCTGCTGCTCTGGCTGGCGCTGGCGCGCGGCTGGTTGAAAACGCCGGGGCGGATCGCGGCGCTGTTCTTTGCCGGCTACGGCGCGGCGCGCTTCTTGGTCGAGTTCTTTCGCCAGCCCGATGCGCAATTCGTCTCGCCCGGCAACCCGCTGGGCCTGGCCTGGCAGATCGGCGGCTGGGGGCTGACCATGGGGCAGATCCTGTCGCTGCCGATGATCGTGATCGGGCTCTGGCTGGTGGTCAGGAACCGCCCGGCATGACGCCGCTGGCGAGCCTCCTGATGGAACGCATCGCCGCCGAGGGGCCGATGTCGCTGGCCGATTACATGGCCACCTGCCTGCTGCACCCGGAGCATGGCGTCTATACCGCCCGCGATCCGCTGGGATCGGCGGGCGATTTCACCACCGCGCCCGAGATCAGCCAGATGTTCGGCGAGCTTGTCGGTCTTGCGCTGGCGCGGGCCTGGATGGACCAGGGCCAGCCGGGGTTCACCCTGGCCGAGCTGGGGCCGGGGCGGGGCACGCTGATGGCAGATATCCTGCGCGTCGGACGCAAGGTGCCGGGCTTTGTCGAGGCGGCAGAGGTGGTGCTGGTCGAGGCCTCGCCGCTGCTGCGCACCCGTCAGGAAGAGACGCTGGCGGGCTTCGACGTCACCTGGGTCGATCACGTCACCGACCTGCCGCAGGCGCCGCTCTGGCTGGTGGCGAACGAGTTTTTCGATGCCCTTCCGGTCCGCCAGTTCGAACGTCAGGGCGACGGCTGGTGCGAACGCCGGGTCGGTGCCCGCGACGGCGCCCTGACGCTTGGCCGCACAGAGCCCACCGCCGTGGCGGCGCTGGCGCACCGGCTGGGCGACACCCGCGACGGCGATATCGTCGAGATCGCCCCGAGCCTGCCGCCGATCGCCGAGGCGATCGGCCAGCGCATTGCCGATCACGGCGGCGCGGCGCTGATCATCGACTATGGCGACTGGCGCTCGCTGGGCGACACGCTGCAGGCGCTGCACCGCCATCAACGCGTCGATCCGCTGGCCCACCCGGGCGCGGCCGACCTCACCACCCACGTGGATTTCGAGGCCATCGCCACCGCCGCCCCCTGCGCCCACAGCCGCCTGACCACCCAAGGCGTCTTTCTCGAACGGCTGGGCATCACCCCGCGGGCGCAGCAACTTGCCGCCGGTCTGCAGGGCGCGGCGCTCGAGACCCATGTGGCGGCACATCGGCGGTTGACGCACCCCGAGGAAATGGGGACGCTCTTCAAAGTGCTGGGGCTGATGCCGCACGGCGCCCCACCCATAGCCGGACTGGAAACATGACTCTGGAAATCCTCACCTCCGATCTGCTGGCGCCGCTGAAGCACGGGTTCTTCACCCGGCGGGGCGGGGCCTCTTCCGGGGTGTTTCACGGGCTCAACTGCGGCCAGGGCTCGTCCGATCAATCCGAGATCGTGGCGATCAACCGCAGCCGCGTGGCCGGCAGCCTCGATGTGGCGCCCGACCGGCTGGTCACCGTGCATCAGGTGCATTCGGCCACGGCCGTGCCGGTGACCGAGCCCTTCGACACGCCGCCGCGCGCCGATGCGTTGGTGACCGCCACGCTGGGGCTGGCCCTGGGCGTGCTGAGCGCCGATTGTCAGCCGGTGCTCTTCGCCGATGCCCGTGCCGGCGTGATCGGCGCCGCCCATGCTGGCTGGCGCGGCGCGCTCGACGGAGTGCTCGAGGCGACGCTCGATGCGATGGAGGGGCTGGGGGCCGCGCGCGAGAACGTGCATGCGGTGATCGGCCCGGCGATTTCGCAGAACGCCTATGAGGTCGGGCCGGAATTCGTCGAGGATTTCCTCGCCGAGGATCACGACAGCAGCCGCTTCTTTGCCCAGGGCAAGGGCGACCGCTATCTCTTCGACCTGCCGGGTTTCGGGCTCTACCGGCTGCGTCGGGCCGGGGTGGGCGCGGCCGAGTGGATTCGCCATTGCACCTATGCCGATGCCGAGCGGTTCTATTCCTACAGACGCTCGGTTCATGCCGGCGAGGCCGATTATGGCCGGCTGATTTCGGCGATCCGGCTCTGATTGCGGCGCAACCGGGGCAGGGGTCTGCCTTCTGGGTGCCACAGTTCAGGGGCGGCGACGGGGGTGATCTGGCGCAACTGTCTGAAAATTTGACGAAAATTGCGCTTTTATAAACGCCTTTTTTCACCGGAACTCCGGCGCAGATTTATCGCAAATTTTAGCCAATTGCCCCAAGCCTGCCGGAAACTCCCTGCATATTGATTGGGTATCGCGGCGCACCCTGCCGCAGACCAGATTGAGGACAGCGACATGAAAACCCGGTTTATCCAATCCGCCGTTGAGCGTGCGCAAGCGACCAAGATTGACATGCCCTTCGCCCGTGGCCAACGCCGCGCCGCGATGATCGCACGCCGCAAGGCCGAGGCCCAGGTCGAGATGCGCAAGAGCGCCTGATCGACCGACGGCCCACCGATGAAAAGCCGCGTTCCCGCCCGGGGCGCGGCTTTTGTCTGCCAGACCCGCCAGAGACCGCCCGATTCGACGCTGTGACGAATTAAGGCACCCCGGTTTTCATCTGATCGACAATCCCGCCGACCCTGTGACGATTGATCCATCCGCGCCCTGCAATCGGCGCGGTTTTTTGACGGATCACCGGAAATCTGCTTCATTATCCGGACAAGATGCGACGTTAACTGTCAATCTGTCGTTGTCGGTGGGGGCCGACGCGGATGTGACCCAAACTCTTGGGAGCATATCATGACGAGTCCCCTTTTGCCGCACCAGCGGCGCAAGCCCGACGGCACCAGCCTGCCAATGTCGGCTGTCGAGCGCTTTGCCCGCGCCGGCGAACGGCCCCGCCCCGGCGCGCAGATGATGCGCCGCATGGAAGTGGCCACGCTCAACGCCGATTATTCCGTCGACCAGCAGACCTTCGTGGTGCCACAGACCGAGGTCTTCGAGCGCGCCGTCTCGGGCTTTGCCCGCGGCACGGTGCTGGCCACCCCGGACGGGCCGGTGGCGATCGAGGACCTGCTGCCCGGCGATCTGGTCAACACCACCGACGGGCCGCAGCGCGTGCTCTGGATCGGCTCGGCGGCGATCATGCCCGACCAGGCCCAGCCCGGCAGCATGCTCGACGGCTTGATCCGGGTGACCGCCGAGGCCTTTGGCCGCAGTCGGCCGGTCAGCGACGTGGTGCTGGGGCCGGGGGCGGCCCTGTTGCACAACCCGCCGCAGTTCCGCGCCGCCAGCGGCGAAGGCCATGTTCTGACGCCGGTGCAGGATTTCATCGACGGGGTCAGCGTCTTCAAGGTGACGCCGCCGAGCGCGGTCAAGGTGTTTCACCTGATGCTGCCGCGCCATGCGGCGGTGCAGGCCGGCGGGTTGGAGGTCGAGAGCTACCATCCCGGCAACGGCGCCGTCGGCCGGATGGGCGAGAATGCCCAGCGTCTCTACATGTCGCTCTTTCCCTTCATGATGCACCCGCGCGATTTCGGCCCGCTGGGCTTTCCGCGGGTCGAGCTGGAAATGCTCGAGGGTCTGCGCTTTGGCTAGGGCAGGGTAATCGCGGTGCCGCGGCTGTCGATCACCTCGGCGCCGCGCAGCAGCGTGACGCTCAAGCGATACGCGCCCGCAGGCCAGCCCCTGGCCTGCGCCTTTCGACCGGCGGCGCGAAATAGCGTCGTCTGCGCCTTCTCGATCCGGGCGTCGTGGGCGATGACCTGGCCCTCGGGCCCGTCGATCACGATCCGCAGGATATCACCGGCGCGCGCGCCGAAGCCGTAGCCATAGCCCACCAGCGCCGTATCGCGGCGCGGCGGCAGGTCATCGGCCGAGCCTTCGGCCACCGCGTCAAGGCTGGGCACCCGGGTGGCAAAGCCCAGCGAGAGGATGCCGCCGGGGCGATAGGCGATCGGTGTCTCCCACAGGGTCTGCTCACTGCCGCAGCTCTCGGCGCCCTCGGGTGCAAAGGGATCGACCACCACGCCCTCGTGGCGCAGGGTCAGGTGAAGATGCGGAAACTGCGTGCGGCCACTCAGCCCGATCTGTCCCAAAGGCGTGCCGGCCGCGACCTGCTGGCCCGGGGTCACCGCGATAGAGCCCTGTTTCATGTGGCAATACTGCGTCTCCCAGCCATCCGCATGGGTGATCGCAACGCCATTGCCACAGTCCTGCCCGCCGAGATCCTGACCGGCATAGACCCGATCCGCCACCCCATCGCGCATGCCGCGAACCTCGCCGGGCGCGGCGGCCCTGACAGTGACACCAGCAGCCATGGCTTCGTGACTGGGCAGGCCGAAGTCGGTGCCCTTGTGGCCATCGTAGCTGAGACCCTGACAGGTGAAATCCCGCGCGCCGGGGCCGGGGTCATGGTCGACATATTGCTGGATGTAGCAGGTCTCGCCCAGGGTGCAGTCCACCGGGAAGGCCAAAGACAAGGGCTCGGCCGCCGCGAAGGTGGCCGAGCCCAGAAGACAGGCGCAGAGCCTGCCGATCATTCCGCCGTCAGGAGCGGCGGCTTTTTCCCGGTCAGGCGCGGATTGTCAGGGCCGCTCATCTCGAGATCGATCTTGCCGTCCTTGACGGTCACCTTGACCACGCCGCCCTTGGCCAGCTTGCCGAACAGAAGCTCCTCGGCGAGCGGCTTCTTGATGTGCTCCTGGATGACGCGGGCGAGGGGGCGTGCGCCCATCTTGTCGTCATAGCCCTTGTCGCCCAGCCATTCGGCCGCCGGTTTGGTCAGCTCGATGGTGACATTGCGGTCCATCAGCTGCGCTTCGAGTTGCAGCACGAACTTCTCGACCACCTGCGCGATCACCGATTTCGGCAGCGGCTTGAAGCTGATGACAGCATCGAGCCGGTTGCGGAACTCGGGCGTGAAGGTGCGCTCGATGGCGGCTGTATCCTCGCCCTCGCGGCGGTCGCGGCCAAAGCCGATGGCGGCCTTCGCCTGTTCCTGGGCGCCGGCGTTCGAGGTCATGATCAGGATCACGTTGCGGAAATCCACCGTCCGGCCGTTGTGGTCGGTCAGGGTCCCGTGGTCCATCACCTGCAGCAGGATGTTGTAGACATCCGGATGCGCCTTTTCCATCTCGTCGAGCAGCAGCACGCAGTGCGGATGCTGGTCGACGCCGTCGGTGAGCTGGCCGCCCTGGTCAAAGCCGACATAACCCGGAGGCGCGCCGATCAGCCGCGACACCGCGTGTTTCTCCATGTATTCCGACATGTCGAAGCGCAGAAGCTCGACCCCGAGCGTATCCGCCAGCTGCTTGGCCACCTCGGTCTTGCCGACACCCGTGGGCCCGGCGAACAGGTAGTTGCCGATGGGCTTTTCGGGCTCGCGCAACCCGGCACGGGCCAGCTTGATCGCCGAGGACAGCGCCACGATGGCATCGTCCTGGCCAAAGACCACGCGTTTCAGGCTGGCCTCGAGGTCCTTGAGCACCTCGGCATCGTCCTTGGAGACGTTCTTCGGCGGGATGCGGGCGATCTTGGCCACGACATCCTCGATCTCCTTGGTGCCGATGGTCTTGCGCCGGCGGCTTTCAACCACCAGATGTTGCGCCGCGCCGGCCTCGTCGATCACGTCGATCGCCTTGTCGGGCAGTTTCCGGTCGGTGATGTAGCGCGCCGAAAGCTCGACCGCGGTCTTGATCGCGTCAGCGGTGTACTTGATGTGGTGGTGATCCTCGAAATAGGGCTTCAGACCCTTGAGGATCTTGACCGAATCCTCAACCGAGGGCTCCACCACGTCGATCTTCTGGAAGCGCCGCGCCAGCGCGCGGTCCTTCTCGAAGTGCTGGCGGAATTCCTTGTAGGTGGTCGAGCCCATGGTGCGCAGCTTGCCGCCCTGCAGGGCAGGTTTCAGCAGGTTCGACGCATCCATCGCGCCGCCGGAGGTGGCACCGGCACCGATCACCGTATGAATCTCGTCGATGAAGAGCACCGCGTCGGGATGTTCCTCGAGCTCGTTGACAACGGCCTTGAGCCGTTCCTCGAAGTCACCGCGATAGCGGGTACCGGCCAAGAGCGCGCCCATGTCGAGCGAATAGATCGTGGTGTTCGACAGGACCTCGGGGGTCTCGCCGGACTCGATCTTGCGCGCGAGGCCTTCGGCGATGGCGGTCTTGCCGACACCGGGGTCACCCACCAAGAGCGGGTTGTTCTTGCGCCGGCGGCAGAGAACCTGAATGCAGCGCTCGACCTCGCTTTCGCGGCCGATCAGCGGATCGACATCGCCAAGACGCGCCTTTTCGTTCAGGTCGACGCAGTATTTGCCGAGGGCGCTTTCCTTCTGGTCGGCCTCCGGCGTGCTGTCGGTGCTTTGCTGTTCATCGTCCATGTCCTGGGCGCCGGTCACCGGGCGGGCCTCGCCATAGGCGGGGTCCTTGGCGACACCATGGGCGATGAAGTTCACCGCGTCGTAGCGCGTCATGTCCTGCTCCTGCAGGAAATAGGCGGCATTCGACTCGCGTTCGGCAAAGATCGCGACCAGCACGTTGGCGCCGGTCACCTCGGTGCGGCCGGACGATTGCACGTGGATCGCCGCGCGCTGGATCACCCGCTGGAAGGCAGCGGTCGGCACCGCCTCGGACCCTTCGATATCGGTCACGAGGTTCGACAGGTCGGTGTCGACATATTCTACCAGCTTGGTGCGCAGCTCTTCGGTGTCGACCGAGCA
Organism: Marinovum sp.; assembly: GCF_048263515.1. NCBI lineage: Bacteria > Pseudomonadati > Pseudomonadota > Alphaproteobacteria > Rhodobacterales > Roseobacteraceae > Marinovum > Marinovum sp. Next base: position 169,604 of record NZ_JBLXEC010000002.1, read on the forward strand.
GGCTTTCATCACCCGCGCCGCATCGGGCTCGTCGATCAACGCCAGCAGCAGATGCTCCAGCGTTGCGAATTCATGGGAGCGGCTGTTGGCCAGGGCCAGGGCCGCGTGGATCGCCTGTTCAAGCGTATTCGAGAATGAAGGCACTGGTCCGTGCTCCTTCTGATCTGGGTCGGCGGCGGGAAGGGCCAAACCAACCGTGGCCTCATAAGGTTAAAGTTTGGTCGATCCCGGGGCCGCTTCAAGTTTTTTCTTTGCGTACCCGCTCACATTTCCAAACACTGTGTGCACAGCGCCGTGATATGCGGCAACGCAGCGAAGGCTAGGAGAAGCTGTCACGGCGTTTCCGAACCTCGGTGAAGACGGCCAGGGGGTCGCCGTCTGCCAGCCCAACCGATGACTGCACTGCCGGCAGGTGGCAGCGCAGGAACGGGTTGGTGTCCAGCTCGAGTGCAAGGGTTGTGGGGACGGTGGCGCGCCCCGCTGCGCGCGCCGCCGCAATTTCGTCTCTCCGAGAGATAAGCCGGGAATTCTCCGGTTCAATGGTCAGGGCGAAGCGCACGTTGGTCTGGGCATACTCATGGCCCGAACAGACGGTGGTTTCCGGGGGCAGGGCGGCCATCTTCTGCAGGCTGTCCAGCATCTGCGCCGGCGTGCCTTCGAACAGACGCCCGCAGCCCAGGTGCATCAGGCTGTCCATGGTGACCAGGATTGCCGACCCAGGCAGGTGATAGGCAACATGGCCGATGGTATGGCCCGGCACCTCCATCACATGCACGCTCTCGCCGCCAAAGTCCACCTCGTCGCCCTCGGCCACCTCGACATCGAGCGGCGGCAGGCGGTGCGCGTCGGCCTTGGCGCCGATCACCTGTGCCGGGGCGCCGGCCAGCAACTCGGCGGTGCCCTGCACGTGATCGGCATGGTGGTGGGTCAGGAAGACATGGCTCAGGGTCCAGCCGCGAGAGGAGAGGGCGTCGAGGATCGGCCCGGCCTCCGGCACGTCGAAGACCGCCGTTTCGCCGCTTTGATCGTCATGCACGAGATAGGCGTAATTGTCTGTCAGACAGGGAATGGTCACGAGCTCAAGGGGCATGGCAATTCGCGGCTCCGTTGCTAGAGTGGCCCTCAACTCTGACCCAAGCCGACGCGGACCGCAATGCACCTGGACGTACAGGACCTCAGGAATTTCTATTACCGCAGCGCGCTTGGCCGGGCGGCGCAGCGGGCGGTCACCAACCGCATGCTGCGGCTCTGGCCAGAGGCCAAGGGACAGACCGTGGCGGGCTTCGGCTTTGCGGTGCCGCTCCTGCGGCCCTACCTCGCCGAGGCGCGCCGGGTGATGGCGCTGATGCCCGGGCCCCAGGGCGTGATGCGCTGGCCTGCCGGCATGCCCAATGTCTCGGTCCTGACCGAAGAGACCCTCTGGCCGGTCGAGACCGGGCGGATCGACAAGCTGGTGGTGATGCACGGGCTGGAAACCTCGGAACGGCCCTCGGCGCTGCTCGAGGAATGCCACCGGGTGCTGGGGCCGGGGGGCAAGGTGCTTTTCGTGGTGCCGAACCGTGCCGGGCTCTGGTCGCGCAGCGATGCCACGCCTTTCGGGTTTGGACGGCCCTATACCCAGAGCCAGCTCGAGACCCAGCTGCGCACCCATGGCTTCATGCCCGAGAAACACGCCACCGCGCTCTACCAGCCGCCCTCGCCGCGGCGGTTCTGGATGAAGACCGGGCGGCTCTGGGAAAGCTCTGGCCAGCGCTTCGGCCTGCCGCTTCCGGCCGGCGTTCTGATGGTCGAGGCCAGCAAACGGGTGCAGGCGCCGCACGACCCGGGGCTGCGGGTGCACGTGCCCAGCCCGCTTGACGTGCTCAGCCCGAAACCGGCAAAAGAGGCCAAGCCTGTTTAGGCGCTAACAGCGGATTTCAAGGGTCGGGAATCGTCGGAGTTCACGAAAATGAAAGGTTTTTGAAGCGCTTGCAGGTGCGCATTCGGTCGCACATGCGACAAGTTTTTGAAATTGCACGTTTATCCACCCGCCTTAAAAAACCTCAAGTATGTTGCGGGGTGGGGAAGGCTCTGCTACATCCGGCGTGATTTAGCGCCCTGAGCATTGTTCGGGGCCGGGAAACGCCCCCGGACGTCGCAGCCTGCGGCAAACCGGGGCCAGATAGTCGGAAGGGTGGACGTGTCCGAACCAGCTTCGATTTCCTCGGGTATTGCCGATCGCTATGCGACGGCCGTGTTCGAGATTGCCAACGAGAACGGCAAGCTCGCCGAACTTGAAACCAGCCTCGACGATCTGTCCGCCGCTCTGGACAGCAGCGAGGACCTGCGCGATCTGATCAGCAACCCGCTGTATTCCCGTGCTGACCAGGAAAACGCCATCACTGCCGTCGGCAAGTCGATGAAGCTCCGCCCGGTGCTCGTCAAGACCATGGGTCTGATGGCGGCCAAGCGGCGCCTGTTCGTCCTGCCGCAGCTGATTGCCCAGCTGCGCAGCAAGATTGCCGCCCACAAGGGCGAAGTGACCGCCGAAGTGACCAGTGCCACGGCGCTGACCCCGGCCCAGGCCGATGCGCTGGCCGCGTCGCTGAAGAAGTCCGTGGGCAAGGATGTCAAAGTGAAAACGGCCGTCGATGAGAGCCTCATCGGCGGTCTTGTTGTCAAGGTGGGCTCGAAGATGATCGATACCTCGATCCGCTCGAAGCTCAATTCCCTCCAGAATGCAATGAAAGAGGTCGGATAAATGGGTATCCAAGCAGCCGAGATTTCTGCGATCCTAAAGGAGCAGATCAAGAACTTCGGGCAAGAAGCCGAAGTCGCCGAAGTGGGCCGCGTGCTCAGCGTCGGTGACGGTATCGCGCGGGTCTATGGCCTCGACAGCGTCCAGGCCGGTGAGATGGTCGAATTCCCCGGTGGCATCATGGGCATGGCGCTGAACCTTGAAACCGACAACGTCGGTGTCGTGATCTTCGGCTCCGACCGGGACATCAAGGAAGGCGACACCGTCAAGCGCACCAACTCGATCGTGGACGTGCCTGCCGGCCCCGAACTGCTCGGCCGCGTGGTCGACGGTCTCGGCAACCCGCTGGACGGCAAGGGCCCGATCAACGCCTCCGAGCGTCGCATCGCCGACGTCAAGGCACCGGGCATCATCCCGCGTAAATCGGTGCACGAACCGATGGCGACCGGCCTCAAGGCGATCGACTCGATGATCCCGATCGGCCGCGGCCAGCGCGAGCTGATCATCGGTGACCGTCAGACCGGCAAGACCGCCGTGGCGCTTGACACCATCCTGAACCAGAAGTCCTACAACGACGAAGCCGGCGAAGACGAGAGCAAGAAGCTCTACTGCGTCTACGTCGCCATCGGCCAGAAGCGTTCGACCGTGGCGCAGCTGGTGAAGCGTCTCGAAGAGACCGGCGCCATCGATTATTCGATCGTCGTCGCCGCCACCGCGTCCGACCCGGCGCCGATGCAGTTCCTGGCCCCCTATGCCGCGACCGCCATGGCCGAGTACTTCCGCGACAACGGCAAGCACGCCCTGATCGTGTACGATGACCTGTCCAAACAGGCCGTGTCCTACCGCCAGATGTCCCTGCTGCTGCGCCGTCCGCCGGGCCGCGAAGCTTACCCGGGCGACGTTTTCTACCTCCACTCCCGCCTGCTCGAGCGTTCGGCCAAGCTGAACGAAGACAACGGCTCGGGCTCGCTGACGGCTCTGCCGATCATCGAAACCCAGGGTGGTGACGTGTCGGCCTTCATCCCGACCAACGTGATCTCGATCACCGACGGCCAGATCTTCCTCGAAACCGAGCTGTTCTATCAGGGCATCCGCCCCGCCGTGAACACCGGTCTGTCGGTGTCGCGGGTGGGTTCGTCCGCTCAGACCAACGCGATGAAGTCGGTCGCCGGTCCGGTGAAACTGGAACTCGCTCAGTACCGCGAAATGGCGGCCTTTGCGCAGTTCGGCTCCGACCTCGACGCCGCCACCCAGCAGCTGCTGAACCGTGGTGCGCGCCTGACCGAGCTGATGAAACAGCCGCAGTATTCGCCGCTGACCAACGCGGAAATCGTCTGCGTCATCTTCGCCGGCACCAAGGGCTACCTCGACAAGATCAAGGTGTCCGAAGTGGGCCGTTTCGAGAAGGGCCTGCTGCAGCACCTGCGCTCCAAGCATGCCGATCTTCTCGATTACATCACCGAAGAAGACCCGAAGATCAAAGGTGAAGCCGAGGACAAGATCCGCGCCGCACTGGACGAATTCGCCGCCGACTTCGCATAAGGAGATAAGGCTATGCCAAATCTCAAGGACCTGAAAAACAGGATCGAGTCGGTCAAGTCGACCCGCAAGATCACCAAGGCCATGCAGATGGTGGCCGCCGCAAAACTGCGGCGGGCACAGGAAGCTGCCGAAATGGCGCGGCCTTACACGGAGCGGTTCAATGCCGTGATGGCAGGGCTGGCGCAATCGGTGGGCGAGAGCGACAGCGCGCCCAGGCTTCTGTCGGGCACCGGCAGTGACGACGTGCATCTGCTCGTCGTCATGACTGCCGAGCGCGGCCTCTGCGGTGGCTTCAACGGCAACATTGCCAAGCTCGCGCGCAACCATGCGCAAGAGCTGCTCGCCAAGGGCAAGACGGTCAAAATCCTGACCGTCGGCAAGAAGGGCCGTGACGTGCTGAAACGCGAGTACAGCAAGCATCTCGTCGGTCACGTCGACCTGAGCGAGGTCAAGCGCGTGGGCTATGCCAACGCGCAGGAGATCGCCAAGGACGTGCTGGGCCGCTTCGACGCGGGCGAGTTCGACGTGGCGACGCTGTTCTACTCGAAGTTCCAGAACGTGGTGACGCAGATCCCCACGGCGCAACAGATCATCCCCGCCAGCTTCGAAGCTGACGAGGACGGTGAAGAGACGGGCACCAATACGCTCTACGATTACGAGCCCAGCGAAGAGGCCATTCTGGCCGATCTGCTGCCGCGTGGCGTGGCCACACAGATCTTTGCCGGTCTGCTGGAAAACGCCGCGTCGGAACAGGGCGCACGCATGTCCGCCATGGACAACGCGACGCGCAACGCCGGCGACATGATCGACAAGCTGACCATCGAGTACAACCGCTCGCGTCAGGCCGTCATCACCAATGAACTGATCGAAATTATCTCGGGCGCGGAAGCGCTCTAAGAACCGGAGACCTAGTAAATGGCAAACGCACAAGGCAAAGTGACTCAGGTCATCGGCGCCGTTGTCGACGTACAGTTCGACGATGAGCTGCCGGCGATCCTGAACGCGCTGACCACCGACAACAACGGCAACCGTCTGGTTCTGGAAGTTGCACAGCACCTCGGCGAAAACACCGTCCGCACCATCGCGATGGACGCGACCGAAGGTCTCGTCCGGGGTCAGGAAGTGCTCGACACCGGCGGCCCGATCTCGGTGCCGGTCGGCAACGCCACCCTCGGCCGCATCCTGAACGTCGTGGGCGAGCCCGTGGACGAAGGCGGCCCCGTCGCGGCCACCGAGACCCGCTCGATCCACCAGCCGGCGCCGGAGTTCTCCGAGCAGTCGACCGAGTCGGAAATCCTCGTCACCGGCATCAAGGTCGTCGACCTGCTGGCGCCCTACGCCAAGGGCGGCAAGATCGGCCTGTTCGGCGGCGCCGGCGTGGGCAAGACCGTTCTCATCATGGAACTGATCAACAACATCGCCAAGGTGCACTCGGGCTACTCCGTGTTCGCGGGTGTTGGTGAGCGGACCCGTGAGGGCAACGACCTCTACCACGAGATGATCGAATCCAACGTTATCAAGCCCGACAACCTCGAAGAGTCCCAGGTGGCTCTGGTCTACGGCCAGATGAACGAGCCTCCGGGCGCGCGTGCCCGTGTTGCCCTGACCGGCCTGACCCTGGCCGAGCAGTTCCGCGACCAGTCCGGTACCGACGTTCTGTTCTTCGTCGACAACATCTTCCGCTTCACGCAGGCCGGTTCCGAGGTGTCCGCACTTCTCGGCCGTATCCCCTCCGCCGTGGGCTACCAGCCGACGCTGGCCACCGACATGGGTGCGATGCAGGAACGGATCACCTCGACCAAGCAGGGCTCGATCACCTCGATCCAGGCCGTTTACGTTCCCGCGGACGACCTGACCGACCCGGCCCCGGCCACAACCTTTGCTCACCTCGACGCAACCACCGTTCTGTCGCGTGCCATCTCCGAGCTGGGCATCTACCCGGCCGTTGACCCGCTCGACAGCTCGTCGCGCCTGATGGACCCGGCAATCGTGGGTGAAGAGCACTACAAGGTGGCGATGGATGTGCAGAACATCCTCCAGCGCTACAAGTCGCTGCAGGACATCATCGCCATCCTCGGCATGGACGAACTGTCGGAAGAGGACAAGCTGACCGTGGCCCGTGCCCGGAAAATCCAGCGTTTCCTGTCCCAGCCGTTCGACGTGGCGAAGGTCTTCACCGGCTCCGACGGTGTGCAGGTGCCGCTCGAGGACACGATCTCCTCGTTCAAGGCGGTTGTCGCCGGCGAATACGATCACCTGCCCGAGGGCGCCTTCTACATGGTTGGCGGCATCGACGAGGTGAAAGCCAAAGCCGAGAAGATGGCTGCCGACGCGGCCTGAGGAAACGGCCGGTCGTCCCGATGAGGGCCCGCAAGGGCCCGCAGAGGGGCGACCTCTCCCAAGGAGAAGAACATGGCAGACGAACTTCAATTCGACCTGGTCAGCCCCGAGCGGAGCCTTGCTTCGCAAAAGGTGACCGCGGTCCAGATCCCCGGTGCGGATGGTGACATGACGGCGATGGCCGATCACGCGCCCACCATCACCACCCTGCGCCCCGGCGTTCTGCGGATCGAAGGTGCCGAGACGGCGGAATATGTCGTCACCGGCGGCTTTGCCCAGATCAAGGCCGACGGCGTGACGGTTCTGGCCGAACGCGCCATCCCGCGCGCCGACATGACCCAGGAGCTTTTCGACGAGATGGTCGCCGAGGCCCGGGCCGTGCACACTTCGGCCAGGGACGCGAAAGAGCCCGACACCAATGCCGTCGACGAGGCGGTGAAGCTGGTGGCGGACATGGTCGCCATGGGCGGCGAGATCGGCCTGTCCTCGCAACAGCCGAACCTCTGAGCCCTTCCGGCCACTCAATTCGAAACGGAGCGCCCCCCGGGGCGCGCCGTTTTGCTTTGGGGGGAAGGAGGGTCACGACGTCGCCCAGCGTTACCATTTTGCTTGGCTGGGTAGGGCAGGCGGCGAGGCCCCGGATCAGGTCCGGGGCAGGTGGGCGCTGACGTCGGCCGGGCTTGCGGGATTGTCTGGCGGGGCAGGGCAGAGGGTGAGGCCTCGGGTCAAGCCCGGGGCGGTCAATAGCGTCCACCGGTTCTCAAGAGGGTCACGCGCCCCGGCCTCCGCGCCGGGGCCTCCCGGTTGACGCCGCCAAGCCACGAGCTCCAATAGAACCGCAATCCCCAGAAGCCCGGACAGATGTCATGCGCAGCCGGGCTTTCCTTCCCCGGCCCGCGGCGGTATTCAGGGCGGCGAAACCGACACAGGTGCAACATGTCCAACGACCTTTTCAATTCCTTCATGACCGGCCCCGACGAGAAGGGCCGTTTCGGCAATTACGGCGGCCGGTTCGTCTCGGAAACGCTGATGCCGCTGATCCTGTCGCTGGAAGAGGAATACGAAAAGGCCAAGACCGACCAGAGCTTCTGGGACGAGATGGATTATCTCTGGAAACATTACGTCGGACGGCCCAGCCCGCTCTATTTCGCCGAAGGCCTGACCGAGCGTCTGGGCGGCGCCAAGGTCTATCTCAAACGTGACGAGCTGAACCACACCGGCGCGCACAAGATCAACAACGTGCTGGGCCAGATCCTGCTGGCGCGGCGCATGGGCAAGACCCGGATCATCGCCGAGACCGGCGCCGGCCAGCACGGCGTCGCCACCGCCACCGTCTGCGCCAAGTTCGGTCTGAAATGCGTGGTCTACATGGGCGCGCATGACGTCGAGCGGCAGAAGCCCAACGTCTTCCGCATGCGCCTGCTGGGCGCCGAGGTGGTGCCGGTGACCTCCGGTCGCGGCACGCTCAAGGACGCGATGAACGACGCGCTGCGCGACTGGGTGACCAACGTGCGCGACACCTTCTACTGCATCGGCACCGTCGCCGGCCCGCACCCCTATCCGGCGATGGTGCGCGACTTCCAATCGATCATCGGCAAGGAAGCGAAAGAGCAGATCATGGAGGCCGAGGGCCGTCTGCCCGACACGATCATCGCCGCCATCGGCGGTGGCTCGAACGCCATGGGCCTGTTCTACCCCTTCCTCGACGACAAGGACGTGCGCATCATCGGCGTCGAAGCCGGCGGCAAGGGCGTGAACCAGAAGATGGAGCATTGCGCCTCGCTCACCGGCGGACGCCCCGGCGTGCTGCACGGCAACCGCACCTACCTGCTGCAGGATGATGACGGGCAGATCCTCGAAGGTTACTCGATCTCGGCCGGGCTGGATTATCCCGGCATCGGCCCGGAGCATTCCTGGCTGCATGACACCAAGCGGGCCGAATACGTGGCGATCACCGACAAGGAGGCGCTCGAGGCCTTCCAGCTCTGCTGCGAGGCCGAGGGCATCATCCCGGCGCTCGAACCCTGTCACGCGCTGGCGCATGTCATGAAGATCGCGCCGGAACTGCCCAAGGACCACGTGATCATCATGAATATGTGCGGTCGGGGCGACAAGGACATCTTCGCCGTGGCCAAACACTTGGGCTTCGACATGGATGAGGCGGACTGAGGCGTTGCGCCCGAGCCTGTCCCTGGCGCGGAATCAATGCCGCAGGCCGCCGCGCCACCGCCATGCTGAAAGCATGCCTGTGGCGTGACCCGCTCCCCGGCACGGCGACTGGGTGACGTGCGCGCGCCGCTCATTCTTAGCGCGCCAGTGACGGGGGATAATGCGCGGAACTGATGTTGGAACACCGCACCGCCGCCCCGCGATGGCACGGTTTTGTCCGGTCGGTCTGATGAGGCTCAGGCGCGGAATCAAGGCCGCAGGCCGCCGCGCCATCGCCGGGCCGTCCCCCGGCACGGCGATTGGTCGACGTCAGCGCGCCGCTCATTCCCAGCGCGCCAGTGACGCGGATAAATCGAACAGAACGGCAGTTGGTTCGCCGCACCGCGGCCCGACGATGGCACGGCTTGTCCGGTTGGACCGACGCTGCAGGGCGCGGAACAAGGCCGCAGGCCGCCGCGCCATCGCCATGCTGAAAGCATGCCTGTGGCATGACCCGCCCCCCCGGCACGGCGATTGGTCGACGTGCGCGTGCCGCTCAATCCCAGCGCGCCAGTGACGGAGATAAATCGCGCAGAACTTGCCTTGGTTCGCCGTTCCGCGGCCCGGCGATGGCACGGCTTGAGCGGGTGGTGGGGCTTCAAGACCCCGCTCTGGTCCCGAACCATCGCATCAGTGTGGTCGAGGCTCTGGCTCCCGCGCGCGGGCTGGGGTAAAGGGGGCCAAACGACTTGCGGGGACGCCAATGACACGCCACCTCATCACCTCTGCCATTCCCTATATCAACGGGATCAAGCACCTCGGCAACCTGATCGGGTCGCAGCTGCCGGCCGATCTCTTTGCGCGCTACCAGCGGGCGCGGGGGCAGGAGGTGATGTTTCTCTGCGCCACCGACGAACACGGCACCCCGGCGGAACTGGCGGCCGCCAAGGCCGGCAAGCCGGTCGCCGAATACTGCGCCGAGATGCACGCCGTTCAGGCCGAGATCGCCCGCGGTTTCCGCCTCAGCTTCGATCACTTCGGCCGTTCGTCGAGCCCGCAGAACCACGCGCTGACCCAGCATTTCGCCGGCCGGCTGGCCGAGGCCGGGCTGATCAAGGAAGTCAGCGAGAAGCAGGTCTATTCCCACGCCGACGGCCGCTTCCTGCCCGATCGCTACATCGAGGGCACCTGCCCGAACTGCGGCTATGACCGGGCCCGGGGCGACCAGTGCGAGAATTGCACCAAGCAGCTCGACCCCACCGACCTGATCGAACCGCGCAGCGCCATTTCCGGCTCGACGGATCTCGAGGTGCGCGAGACCAAGCACCTCTACCTGCGCCAGTCCGACATGCGCGACAAGCTGAACGACTGGATCGACAGCAAGGGCGACTGGCCGATCCTCACCACCTCGATCGCCAAGAAATGGCTGAACGACGGTGACGGTCTGCAGGACCGCGGCATCACCCGCGACCTCGACTGGGGTATCCCGGTGAAGAAGGGCGATCAGGACTGGCCCGGCATGGAGGGCAAGGTCTTCTACGTCTGGTTCGACGCGCCGATCGAATACATCGCCTGCAGCGCCGAATGGGCCGAGGCCAATGGCAAGCCCGAGGCCGAGTGGGAGCGCTGGTGGCGCACTGACAAGGGCGCAGACGACGTGCGCTACACTCAGTTCATGGGCAAGGACAACGTGCCTTTCCACACCCTCAGCTTCCCGGCGACGATCCTGGGCTCTGGCGAGCCGTGGAAGCTGGTCGATTACATCAAGTCGTTCAACTACCTCAACTACGACGGCGGCCAGTTCTCGACCTCGCAGGGCAGGGGCGTCTTCATGGATCAGGCGCTGGCGATCCTGCCCTCGGACTACTGGCGCTGGTGGCTGCTGAGCCATGCGCCCGAGAGCTCCGACAGCGAATTCACCTGGGAGAACTTCCAGGCCTCGGTCAACAAGGACCTGGCCGACGTGCTGGGCAACTTTGTCAGCCGGGTGACCAAGTTCTGCCGCTCGAAATTCGGCGAAGAGGTGCCGGCGGGCGGCACCTGGGGGCCGCAGGAACAGGCGGTGATCGCCGATCTGACAGCGCGGCTGCACGCCTACGAGGGCCACATGGAGGCCATCGAGGTGCGCAAGGCGGCGCAGGAGCTGCGCGCCATCTGGGTGACCGGCAACGAATACCTGCAGGAAGCCGCGCCCTGGTCGACCTTCAAGACGGACCCCGATCAGGCGGCGGCACAGATCCGGCTGGCGTTGAACCTGATCCGCTTCTACGCGGTGATCTCCAGCCCCTTCATCCCCGATGCGTCCGAGCAGCTGATGCAGGCGATGCAGAGCGACGACACCGCCTGGCCCGAAGATGTGACGGCTGCGCTGGAAAGCCTTGGCGCCGGTCACGCCTTTACCGTGCCGGATGTCACCTTCCGCAAGATCGCCGACGAGGAACGGGCGGAGTGGCAGGAAAAGTTCGCCGGCACCCGCGATTGATGTGCGTGCGAGACTGACGTATAATATTCTGAAATTAAACCAAAAAAATCGGAGGCCTGCCGGAGTTTTTATCCACAGGAATTTGCTCATAACACTGGCCATGGCGCTGGGCCTGATGATCGCCGCCCCGGTGCGGGCCGCGACCTGTCAGGCCACGGTGAGCGACATCGATTTCGGCGCGGTCAGCCTGCGCTCGGGCGAGGTCAACCGCACCTCGGGGACGCTGACCGTCTCCTGCTCGAGCCCGCTGGCCGAGCCGGTGGGCGTCTGCGCGCGCTTTGGCGCCGGCACCGGCGGGGCGGGGCCCGGCAATACGCAGCGCTTCCTGACCGGCCCGACCGGCCAGTCGCTGGCCTATCAGCTGCGCCAGGGCGGCCACGGCACGCTGCATGGCACGCTCAATCAGGTGCATGTGTTCATCCCCGTTGTGGGCTCGGTGGGCGAGGTCACGATCCCGATCTACGCCGAGCTTCTGGCCAATGGCACCGAGTTCGACACCGGGCTCTACAGTTCCCGTTTTGCCGGTCAGGCGCATGTGGAGATGAGCCACGGCGTGGTGAGCTGTGAGCTTTTCGGTCAGAGCACCCCGGTGGCCGAGTTCACCGTTCGGGCACAGACGGTGGCGAGCTGCGAGCTCGACGTCGGATCGCTGGACTTCGGCCAGATCACCAGCCTGGCCAGCGGCCCCGCCGATGCCAGCGCCGCGGTCGACATCCGCTGCACCTCTGGCACCGGCTATTCGGTTGCCATGGGGCTGGGCGACGGCCCCGGCGTCAGCCACCCGGCGCAGCGCCGGATGCGCGGGCTGACCGGGACGCTGGCCTACGGGCTCTACCGCGACCCCGGCCGCAGCCTGATCTGGGGCGAGGCGACCAACGACCAGGCCCGCGCCACCGGCACCGGTTACGGCCAGCGCTTCATGGTCTACGGCCGGGTGCACCAGGGTCAGCAGGCGCAGGTTGGCGCCTACAGCGACAACGTCGTGGTGACGGTGCATTACTGAGATGGGCTGCCGCTCTCGGGCGCGGAACAAGGCCGCAGGCCGCCGCGCCATCGCCGGGCCGCCCCCCGGCACGGCGATTGGTTAGACGTCAGCGCATTGCTCATTCAAAGCGCGCCAGTGGCTGGGATAAATCGAACAGACCTCAGGTTGCATCGCCGCACCGCGGCCCGGCGATGACACGCCTTTCGCGGTGTGTCTGACGCTCTCTGGCGCGGAACAAGGCCGCAGGCCGCCGCGCCATCGCCGGGCCACCCCCTTGGCCCGGCGATTGGTCAGACCTCAGCGAACCGTTCATTCAAAGCGCGCCAGTGACGCGGATAAATCGTACAGACCGACCGTTGCTTCGCCGCGCCGTGGCCCGGTGATGCCGCGTCTTGCGCTTGACAGCCAAGCCATGCCCCCGAACGAAAAACGCCCCCGCAGTGACCTGCGAGGGCGCTCAAACGTCAGCCTGAAAGACCTCAGGCCGCCTTGATCTCGACCAGCTCGATGGCAAAGGTCAGGTCCTTGCCGGCCAGCGGGTGGTTGGCGTCCAGCGTCACCTGCTCGTCGGTCACTTCGACCACGGTCACCGGCATGGCCTGGCCCGTGGGCGTCTGCACCTGCAGCTGGGTGCCGAGGTCGAGCGGGATGTCAGCCGGGATGTCGGCGCGCGGCACCGCCTGGCGGGCATTGGGATCGGCCTGGCCATAGGCTTCGTCCGCGGGCACGTCGACGACCTTTTTCTCGCCCACCGCCATGCCCGGCAGCGCCTTGTCGAGGCCCGGGATGATCTGGCCGGAGCCGACGGTGAATTCCAGCGGGTCGCGGCCTTGCGAGCTGTCGAAGGTGGCACCGTCGGCAAGAGTTCCGGTATAGTGAATGGCAACGGTGTCGCCCGATTTGACCTGGGTCATGAAAGCTCCGAGATGTGGGGGAATGGGAAGGGGAGGCCGCCGCTCTGACGGGTGCTCCGGGTTCATGGCGCGCCATGGTAACGACAAGCGCCCCGAATGGCAAATCGCGCCTGCCAAAGCGCACCAACCGCCGCAATCGGCCGGTTCCCGCGCTTGCAATACGCGAACATGGCGCATTTAATCGCTTTGGTATAGTAATTGAGCAATTCCCCGAGTCACCAAGGCCGCCGTGCCGGCAAGCGGAGGAGGCTGGCATTGGAACGGAGATCGGTTTGTGGCACTGAATTACGACGCCGAGGCATTGGCCGGGCTGGATGCCGAAACCTTTCTCGAGGCGATGCACGACGAGGTCGTGCTCCTTGACGCCCGGGGCCGGATCGTCGCCGTCAACGAGGCCTGGCGCCGGTTCTGCATCGAAAACGGCGGCGATGCCGAGACCTGTTACCTCGGCACCGACTACTTCGGCATCTGTCGCGGCGCCGCTGGCAGCTCGTCGGCCGAGGCGGCGCTGATCTCGGATGCGCTCGAGCGGGTGCTGGCCACCGGCCAGCCGTTCCGCTGCGAATATCCCTGCGACAGCCCGACCGTGAAACGCTGGTTCGAGCTGACCGCCAACCGGATGATGCGCGACGAGGCTGCCTTTCTGATCGTCCAGCACCGCAACATCACCAGCCGCAAGACCGAGCGGCGCGAGGTCGAGGCCGCCTTCATCAAGGCCAGCGCCATGACGGCGCTGATCGCCACCTCGAACGACGCGATCCTCAGCTACGATCTCGACGGTCGCATCACCACCTGGAACCCCGCCGCGCAACGGCTCTATGGCTATACCGCCGACGAGGCGATCGGACAGTCGCTGGAACTGCTCTACCCCGAGGGCTGGCCCAAACGGGTGACCGAATACCGCGACGAGATCATCGCCGGCCGCCTGCAACGGTTCGAGGCGCCGCGGGTGGCCAAGGACGGCACCGTGCGCGACGTCTGGGTCGCCTGCGCCCCGATCCGCAGCCCCGAGGGCGAGGTGGTGGCGATTTCGAACATCCACCGTGACGTGACCGAGATCCGCCGTGCCGAGAAGGCCCGCGACCTGATCGCCAAGGAGGTGATCCACCGCGCCAAGAACATGCTGAGCATCGTCATGGCCATCCAGCGCCAGACCGCGCGGCGGGCGACCTCGCTCGAGGAGTTCAACGCCGCCTTCGAGGCGCGGTTGCGGTCGCTGTCGCAGTCGACCGACCTGCTGGTGCAGAGCGCCTGGACCACGGTGTCGCTGAGCCAGCTGATCGATCGCCATCTCGAACCCTTCGTCGATCTCTCGGACGGCCGGATCGAGCGCCTAGGCCCCGATATCCAGCTGCAGCCGCAATGTGTCCAGACCATCGGCATGGCGCTGCACGAACTGGCGACCAATTCGGTCAAGCACGGTGCCCTGCGCGATGGCTCCGGCCGGGTCGGCATCCGCTGGTCGCTGGAAAAGAGCGATGGCAAGGACCTGCACCTGTCCTGGGCGGAAACCGGAGTCGATGTCACCGGCCCGCCAACGCGCGGCACCAAGGGCTTTGGCAGCACGGTGCTGACCTCGCTGGCGCCCTCGATGCTGGCGGCGCGCAGCGAATACAATATCGGTACCGAGGGCGTGAACTGGTCGATCCGGGTGCCGCCAGAGCATTTCAGCCTGGCCAGCTAGGCTCCGGCCTGCGGGCAAGGGGGTGGCAATTGCCGCGTCCATCGGCATGATGGCGGCAAATCACCCTCATCAAAGGCGCTCTCATGACCATCACCACCTGCATCTTTGACGCCTATGGCACGCTCTTCGACGTGGCCGCCGCCGCACGGCTGGCCGCCGAAGAACCGGGCCAGGGCCATTGGGCGGACAAATGGCCGGCGCTGGCCGCCGACTGGCGGGCCAAGCAGCTGCAATACACTTGGCTCCGCGCCATCACCGGCGATCACTGCGATTTCTGGCAGGTCACGCAGAACGGGCTCGACTGGGCCCTGGAAAAGCAGGGGCTGGAGGGCGACGCCGAGCTGCGCGAACGGCTGCTGGCGCTCTACTGGGAGCTTCAGGCCTACCCTGAAGTGCCGCAGATGCTGGCGGCGCTGAAATCCGCCGGGCTGAACACCGCGATCCTGTCGAACGGCTCGCCCGACATGCTGAATGGCGCGGTGGGCAGTGCCGGGCTGGAAGAGCTGCTCGACGATGTGCTCTCGGTCGAAAGCGTCGGCATCTTCAAGCCGGCGAAACAGGTCTACGACATGGTCGGCGCGCGGTTTGACTGCACGCCCGAACAGGTGCTCTTTGTCTCGTCGAACGGCTGGGATGCAGCGGGGGCGGCCGCTTATGGTTTCCGCACCGTCTGGGTCAACCGCGCCGGCGAGCCGATGGACCGCCTGCCGGGCCGCCCCGGCGAGGTGCTGAGCGATCTGACCCGCATTCCCGAGCTGGCAGGAGCCTGAGGTGCCTTATTTCAAAACGTCCGACGGGCTGTCGCTGTACTATGACGACCAGGGCGAGGGGCTGGCGCTGCTCTGCCTCTCGGGCCTGACCCGTGACAGCCGCGACTTCGACTACATGCTGCCGCATCTCGCAGGCTGCCGGGTGATCCGCCTCGACTATCGCGGTCGCGGCAAGTCCGAGTTCGCCGAGGATCCGCTGACCTACAACGTCCCGCGCGAGGCGCTGGACGTGGTCGAGCTGATGGCGCATCTCGGGCTGGAGCGTGCCGCGGTGCTGGGCACCTCGCGCGGCGGGCTGGTAGCCATGGCGCTGGCGATGGGCGTGCCTGACAAGCTGATCGGCGTGGCATTCAACGATATCGGTCCGGTCATCGCGCCAGAAGGGCTCGAGGTGATCATGGGCTATCTCGGCCTGCCGCCGCGCTGGAAGACTTATGACGAGGCTGCGGCGGCGCGGCCGGCGGTGATGAAGGGCTTTGCCAATGTGCCCGACAGCCGCTGGCGCGCCGAGGTCGAGAAGTTCTTTGACCAGACCGAGGACGGTCTGGCGCTGACCTATGACCCACGGCTGCGCGACGCGGTGATCGCCGCCGGCGCCCAGCCGGTGCCCGATCTCTGGCCGATGTTCGACGCGCTGGCGGGCAAGCCCATGGCGATCATCCGTGGCGCCAATTCCGACCTGCTCTCGACCGAGACCCTGGCCGAGATGCAGGCCCGCCGCCCCGACGCCCATGTGGCGGTGGTGCCCGACCGGGGCCACGTCCCCTTTCTCGACGAGCCCGAGGCGCTGGCGGCGCTGGGCGCCTGGCTGAAGGACATGCAATGAATATCGAGATGATCGAGGCAGCCTACGGGCGGATTTCCGGCGTGGTTCGCCGCACGCCGCTGCTGAACGCGCCGCTGCTGGACGAGATCGCCGGCCGCCGGGTGCTGGTGAAGCCCGAATGTCTGCAGCTCACCGGCAGCTTCAAGTTCCGGGGCGGCATGTCGGCGCTCTCGGCGCTGGAGCCGGAGGCACGGGCGCGCGGCGTCATCGCATTTTCCTCGGGCAACCACGCCCAGGGCGTGGCGCTGGCGGCGCAGCGCTTCGGCGTGCCGGCGGTAATCATCATGCCCGCCGATGCCCCCGAGATGAAGATTGCCAACACGCGGGCCTATGGCGCCGAGGTAGTGCTGTACGACCGCGCCGCCGGTGTCGACCGCGAGGAGCTGGGCGCCGGCATCGCGGAGGAACGCGGCCTGACGCTGGTGCGCCCCTTCGACGAGCCGCAGGTGATCGCCGGGCAGGGGACCTGCGGGCTCGAGATCGCCCAGCAGGCGGCAGAACTGGGCGTGACCGAGGGTGATGTGCTGGCCTGCTGCGGCGGCGGCGGGCTGACCTCTGGCATCGCTTTGGCGCTCGAGGCTCACGCGCCCGGAATGCGCGCCCGCTCGGTCGAGCCCGAGGGTTATGACGATGCGGCCCGCTCGCTGGTCTCGGGCCGGCGCGAGCGCAATGCCACCGAGGCCGGCGGGCTCTGCGATGCCATCCTCACCCCCAGCCCGGGCGAGATCACCTTTCCGATCATGCAGCGGCTCTGCGGTCCCGGCCTCGTGGTCAGCGACGACGAGGTGCTGCGCGCCATGGCGCTGGCCTTCTCCCATCTGAAGCTGGTCGCCGAGCCGGGCGGTGCGGTGGCCCTGGCGGCGGCACTGTTCCACGGTGCGGAGTTGGAAGGCGACACGGTAATCGCCACGATCTCCGGCGGCAATGTCGACGCCGGGGTTTTCGCCAAGGCTCTGGCCCACGCCTGAACGCCACGCGCGGCGGGGGCCAACCTCCGCCGCGAACCACAAACGCCAGACCAAGGAGACCCCCACGCGCCGCCTGATTGACGCCAACGGCATTGGACTGCATGTCGCCGACGACGGCCCGCGCGACGGGCCGCCGGTGGTCTTTGCCCATGCCCTGGGCTGCGACCTGCGGATCTGGGACGGCGTGCTGCCGCATCTGCCGCCGGGCCTGCGGCTGATCCGCTATGACAGCCGCGGCCACGGTCTCTCGGATTGTCCGGCCGGGCCCTATGCCATGGGCGCGCTGGTGCGCGATGCCGAGGCGCTGCTCGACGCGCTGGAGCTGCGCGACGCGGTGTTCGTCGGCCTGTCGATCGGCGGGCTGGTGGCGCAGGGGCTGGCGGTCAAGCGGCTCGACCTTCTGCGCGCCATCGTGCTGTCCTGCACCGCCGCCAAGATCGGCACGCCCGCGCTCTGGCAGGAGCGGATCGAGATGGTGAAATCCGGCGGGCCGGGGGCGCTTCTGGACGGGCTGATGCCGCGTTGGTTCACCAAAGGCTTTCGCGATGGTCCCGAGGCGCGGATGGCCCGCAACATGGTCGCTCGCCAGCCCGCCGAGGGCTACGCCGGCTGCTGCGCCGCGATCTCGGGCACCGATTTCTACACGCCGACCTCGGGACTGCGGCTGCCCTGTCTGGGCATTGCCGCCAGCGAGGATGGCTCGACCCCGCCGGACCTGGTGCGCGAGACCATCGACCTGATCCCCGGCGCGCGCTTCGAGTTGATGCGCCGCGCCGGTCACATGGCGCCGGTGGAACAGCCCGAGGCCTTTGCCGCGCTGCTGAGCGAGTTCCTGCGCGACATCGGCCATGTCTGAGCCGGTGTCGGACATCCTGTTGATCCACGGCTCTGGCCACGGCGCCTGGTGTTTCGAGCCGCTGATCGGTAAGTTGCAGGCTTTGGGGCATAGCGCCCGCGCCATCGATTTGCCGGGGGCGGGCGACGATCCGACGCCGCCTGCCGAGGTGACGCTGGCACGCTATGCCGAGGCGATCTGCGCCGCCCTCGGGCGCAACACCCTGCTGCTCGGCCATTCCGCCGCCGGCTATGCCATCACCGCTGCCGCCGAGCGCGCGCCGGAGCGGATCGCGCGGCTGGTCTATCTCTGCGCCTATGTGCCAGAGCCCGGCCGCAGCATGCTTGACCTGATGCGCGATGCGCCGCGCCGGCCGCTGCACGGCAGGCTGACCAAGAGCGACGACGGGCTGTGCTACAGCGCCCCGGCGGAGGTGGCGGAGGAGTGCTTCTACCACGATTGCACCGAGGCGCAGCGCGCCTTTGCGATCCCGCGACTCTCTCCGCAACCGATCGCGCCGCAAGCGGAAGTCGTAAACCTGAGCAAAGTCTCGCAATCCCTGCCGCGCAGCTACATCCTCTGCCGGGACGACCGGACCATTCCGCCGGAGCATCAGGCGGCGATGACGGCCGGCTGGCCCCGCGCCGATGTGCACGAGCTCGCCAGCGGCCATTCGCCTTTCCTGTCGATGCCGGCGGAACTGGCCGCCCTGATCGACCGGCTGGCGCGGCAATGACCTGACGTCACGGCGGGGCGAGACGGAATTTCCGGCTTTCCACCGCCGCCCCGGTTTGCTTGGGTGAGGGCAACCAAGGAGGTGGGACATGCCGCAAATCAAAGCCGCCGTGCTGCGGGCCTTCGGGGCGCCGCTGGCGATCGAAGAGGTCACCCTGCGCGCCCCCGAGGCCGGCGAGATCGAGGTCACGCTCGACGCCGTGGCGATCTGCCATTCCGACATCTCCTTTGCCGAGGGCGGCTGGGGCGGGGCGCTGCCGGCGGTCTATGGCCACGAGGCGGCGGGCCGGGTGTCGAAGCTCGGCGCCGGTGTCACCGGGCTGGCCGAGGGCGACTTCGTCGTCGTCACCCTGATCAAGCCCTGCGGCACCTGTCCGAGCTGCGGCTCCGGCAAGCCGACGATCTGCGAGACGCCGACTATCGAGCCGCCCAAACTCACCGATTCCGAGGGCACGGCGCTGACGGCGGCGATGAACTGTGGCGCCTTTGCCGAGCGGGTGGTGGTCAGCGCCTCGCAGGTGGTGCGGCTGCCCGATGACCTCCCGGCCGAGAGCGCGGCACTGCTGGCCTGCGGCGTCATCACCGGTGTCGGCGCGGTGATCAACGCCGGGCGTCTGCGCGCCGGCGAGGACGTGGTGGTGATCGGCGCCGGCGGTGTCGGGCTCAATGCCATTCAGGGCGCGCGCATTGCCGGGGCGCGGCGGATCGTGGCCGTCGACATGAGCGAGCAAAAGCTCGCAATGGCGTGCGACTTCGGCGCCACCCATGGCGTTCTGGCCACCTCGGAGGCGCCCTGGAAGGACGCGATGAAGGCTTTGGACGGACGCGGCGCCGACGTGGTGGCGGTGACCGTCGGGGCGATCCGGGCCTATGACGATGCGCAGCGCTATCTCGGCTGGGGCGGGCGGATGATCATGGTCGGCATGCCGCACACCGGCGCCATGGCGCAATACGAACCGGTGGTGAATGCCTTCATGGGCTCGTCGATGGTCGGGTCCAAGATGGGCGACGTGGTGATCAGCCGCGATATTCCCTGGATGGCCGATCTCTATCGGCAGGGACGGCTCAAGCTCGACGAACTGGTTTCGGGCCGCTGGCGGCTCGACCAGATCAACGAGGCCATCGCCGACACCAAGTCCGGCGCGGCGCGGCGCAACGTCATCCTGTTCAATCAAGACCCCTGATCGAGGTCGAAAGCGCCATCCCACGCGAACCCGACAAACACCTGCTCCTCGCCCCTGAGCTTCCGGTAGAGCGCCAGTGCCGGCGCATTGTCGGGCTCGGTGCCGAGCCAGACGCCCCGGCAGCCGATGCCGCGCACATGGGCAATCAGCGTCCGGGTCACCATCCGCGCCAGCCCCTGTCGGCGATGGCTCTCTCGGGTGCCCACTTCGTTGACGAAGAAGGCGGGGGGCTTGTCGGGGTGCAGAAGCACGGTGCCGGAGGCGAAACTCAGGATGTCACCGCCAGCGATCGCCGCCACGATAACGTGGCCGGGGTCCTGCAGAAAGGCCAGCGCCTGATCGGGGCGGATCGGATGATCGAACAGCCCCGGGGTGACATTCCGCAAGAGCGCGATATCTTGCGCGCCAAGAACACGAAGCTGCATCAACCTTCCCCCAATTGAGAGCCTGCCATGAAACTCGCCGATCTCGACGTGATTGTCACCGCCCCGCCGGCGCCGGGCTGGGGCGGGCGCTACTGGATTCTCGTCAAGGTGACGACCGCCTGCGGGATCACCGGCTGGGGCGAATGCTACGCCGCCTCGGTCGGACCCAAGGCAATGGAATCGGTGATCCGCGATGTCTTCGAGCGGCACATGGCCGGCGACAGCCCCGAGAATGTCGAGCGGATGTTCCGCCGGGCCTATTCCTCGGGCTTCACCCAGCGGCCCGACCTGACGGTGATGGGGGCCTTCTCGGGCCTCGAGATCGCCTGCTGGGACATCCTCGGCAAGGCGCGGGAGCGGCCGGTCTGGGCGCTGCTGGGCGGGATGATGAACGAACGGCTGCGGGCCTATTCCTACCTCTATCCGCTGGACAGGCACCCTCTACCGGACTTCTGGGTCTCGCCCGAGATGGCGGCGGAAAGCGCGCTCGATCTGGTGGCGCGGGGCTACACGGCGGTCAAGTTCGACCCGGCCGGGCCCTACACCATGCGCGGCGGGCATCAGCCGGCGCTGAGCGACATCTCGATGTCGATGAGCTTCTGCGAGGCGATCCGAGAGGCGGTGGGCGACCGCGCCGACCTGCTGTTCGGCACCCATGGCCAGTTCAGCACCGGCGGCGCGATCCGGCTGGGGCAGGCAATCGAGGCCTACCAGCCGCTGTGGTACGAAGAGCCGATCCCGCCGGACAACCTGCTGGAGTTCCGCAAGGTGGCCGAGGCGGTGCGCATCCCGCTGGCCACCGGCGAACGGCTGACCACCCGGGCCGAGTTCGGCACGGTCCTGCAGACCGGCGGGGCCGCGATCCTGCAGCCGGCGCTGGGCCGCTCCGGCGGGCTCTGGGAGACGCGCAAGATCGCCGCACTGGCCGAGCATTTCAACGCCCAGGTGGCGCCGCATCTCTATGCCGGGCCGGTGGAATGGGCGGCCAACATCCATCTTGCCGCGACGATCCCCAACCTGCTGATGATCGAGACCATCGAGACGCCTTTCCACAACGACCTGATCGGCGGTGCGCTGACGGTGGAGGGGGGCTTTGTCACGCCACCCACGACCCCCGGCCTCGGCATCGAGGTCGACGAGGCGCTGGCGCGGGCGCATCCCTACGAGGGCGACGGGCTGCACCTGGAGATGCAGGAGGCGCCCTGCGACTATGTGGCGGGCAATGTCTTTGCCGGCGGCGCGCCGCCGCGGCAAAGCTGATTGCCGCAAGGTCAATTGGCGTGATAGCCTGAAACCGCCCATATTGTTTTGCCACTGCACGATCGCAAGAGTGACCCTTTGCTAGACCCGACCCCGACAGACATGGCCGACAGCGCCAAGGCCGCCGCAGGGTATCTCAAGACCCTGGCGCATGAAGGACGGCTGATGATCCTCTGCCATCTCGGCCAGGGGGAAATGTCGGTCGGTGCGCTGGAAGAGTCGCTGGGCATGCGCCAGGCGGCGGTCAGCCAGATGCTGGCGCGGCTGCGCGACGAGGGGCTGGTGGTCACCCGGCGCGAGGGCAAGACGGTCTATTACTCGCTGGCGGACGAGCGGACCCAGCGGATGATCGGCCTGCTCTACGAATATTACTGCAGCTAGTCTTCGCGCCAGAGGCCGAAGGCCGGGCTGAAATCGCCCTCGGCCAATGCGGCCAGCGGCAGGCAGATTTCCAATGCATCGGCGCCCCAGTCCCAGCCCGCCTGCGGCAGGCTCGGCAGGCGCAGAAGCACCGCGATCGGGCCGTTGCCGGTGCGGCGGATGTCGCCGATGGCCACCGGGGCGGGGGCCTTCTGCCGTTCGAGGTGCGCCGCCCAATGGGCGCGCGCGGCGGCGGGAAGGGTTTCCGGCGCGCTCTGCATCAGGCTGCAGGCGCGGCGGGTCAGGGTGCCCTGCCAGTCCTCGGCCCAGGTGCTGCCCGGCGTGCCCTCGGCGGCGCGGGCGGACCGGTCGGCCGGCACGTTGCGCTGGTAGATGCGCAGCGGCTCTGGCGCGCCGGGGGCGGCGGGAATATCCGGAGCCGGTTCGGTCAGGAAGAACGGCAGATCGACATGCGACAGCGCCGCGGCGATCAGCGGCATCGCCTCGGGCGGCAGATCACCCTGCAGCCGTTCAAGCGATTCGAACAGCCGGTCGAGCACCGATTGCGCGGTGGCGATGTCCCTGCGGCCGGTGATGAAGATGCCGGGGTTGGCAATCGCGCGCGGCGCCGGGGTGGGCGCGGGGCGGCTGCGCAGCATGCGGCCCCAGATGCCGTTGCTGCCGGCAGGCTCCGGCGCGCTGGGCCTGCTCTCGGCCTCCAGCCGGTCGAGCACCGCGGCGGACTCGGCCAGCACGCCGCAGATACGTCCCAGCAGTTCGAGCGCCGTCGGCAGGTCGATGGGCTGCGAGGCGGGCTTGGTCAGGTCATAGGCCTGGACCGCGGTGATCACCTCGGCGGCCAGCGGCGAGGGCGTCAGCCGCCAGAGCGGCGCCGGCGACTGCATCGGGCCCCGGGCGGCGGCGCTGTAGAACACCAGCGGCTCGCCCCTTGCATCGAGCGACAGGCGCAGCCAGCCGCGGCGCGGGCCGTAGCCGCGCCAGATCGTTTCGGGCAGGGCGCTGAGGTCGATCTCGGCCGAGAGCCGCGGTGCGGCCTCGGCGTTGGCCGCAGGTTGGGCGCGGACCCAGCCGACGCTGTCGGCAGGCGTGCCCGACACCGGGTGCAGCCAGATGATCTCGTCCGCGAGCGCGCGCGCCTGCTGTTCCATGTGGGTCTCCTTCTGACCCTCTGGTTAACCAGCCGATTGCGGAGGAATTGCGGCGCTCACAGGGCAATCAGGCGGGCAGGGGCGCCAGCTCCGGCCCGGCCTGGCCCAGCCGCACCTGCCAGTCGCGCCGCGGCGCGGTGCGCGCCCTGAGCCGGGTGAGCCGCCAGCCCGGTACCTCCGGCGCATGCGCGGGATCGAGCCGCCAGCGGCTCTCGACGCCGGGGGCACCGCCCTCGCGCCCCGGTGTCAGCAGGAGCCCCAGCGGCCGGCCGCCCAGCACCTCGGCCCCGGTCTCGGCCGCGAGGTGCAGCCGCCGCACCTGGGTCAGCCCCGGCAGGCCCGGCAGATCGCCGACCACCAGCGGCGCCGCGCCGGAGCGCAACACCTCTTCCAGGGTCCAGAGGATGTCCTCGGGGCGGGTGGGGTGCACGAAGACGAAACGCTCGGGCGCGCAGAGCCTGGCGAGGCCGGGGGCAAAGAGCGCATCCTTCTCCCAGGCCGGCGCCACCCAGATCACCGGGCCGGGCCCCGCCGCCTGCACCGCGCCTGCCACCCAGGCCGCCAGGGTGCGCCGCGCCAGGCCGCAGAACTCGTGCACCCGCATCTGCGTCAGCGACAGCTCGCCCGTCACCGACAGGGCGGGGCGCGCGGCCTGCGGCGCGCGCGTGAGGAGGGTGTGGTGACGACTCATGCGGACAGTGTAGATGTTCGTGCTCTGTTCTCAAGAGGTGCCGCGCAGGGCAGACCGGGGGATGGCGTATTTTTGCAAGAGAAGAAGCAGGGGGGAGGGGCAATGAAAAGCCGTCGCTTCCGGGGTTTAACTTTCTGCTTCGCGCGTTAGGTTCCGCCGCAACTGACAAGGGGACCTGAACCATGAAGATGACCAAGCTGGGCCAGAGCGGCCTCGAGGTGTCCGAACTCTGCCTCGGCACGATGACCTTCGGCACCCAGACGTCGCCCGAAGAGGCCCATGCCCAGATCGACCGCGCGCTGGAGCGCGGGGTGAATTTCATCGACACCGCCGAGATGTACCCGGTGAACCCGAAGTCGCGCGAAACCGTGGGCGGCACCGAGGCGATCATCGGCGACTGGATCGCGGCCAGCGGCCGGCGCAACGAGGTGGTTCTGGCCACCAAGCACCTGGGCAACGGTTCCGACCAGTCGCCCGACGGCGGGCCGATCACCGCCAAGACCATTGCGCGCAGCATCGAAGGCTCGCTCAAGCGGCTCCGGACCGACGTGATCGATCTCTACCAGTTTCACTGGCCCAACCGCGGGTCCTACATGTTCCGCAAGAACTGGACCTTCGATCCCTCCGGTCAGAACCGGGCCGAGGTGATTGCAAACATGGAGGAGTGTCTCGGCGCGCTGCAGCAGGAGGTCGAGCGCGGCACCATCCGCGCCTTCGGCGTTTCGAACGAGAGCGCCTGGGGCACCACCCAGTGGATCGAAGCCGCCAAGCGGGTGGGCGGGCCGCGCGTCGCCTCTCTGCAGAACGAATATTCGCTGATGTGTCGGCTGGCCGACACCGATGTGGCCGAGATGTGCTGCAACGAAGACGTGGGGCTCCTGCCGTTTTCGCCGCTGGCCTGCGGCTACCTGACCGGCAAGTACAGCGGCGGCCGGGTGCCGGAAGGCTCGCGCATGTCGATCAATCCCGACATGGGCGCGCGGCACAGCGACCGGACGCTTGCCACCGCCGAGGATTACGTGGCGCTGGCGCGCAAGCACGGGGTGGACCCGGTGCACATGGCGCTGGCCTGGACGGTGCAGCGGCCTTTCGTGGCCTCCTCGATCCTCGGCGCGACGACCCTGGAGCAGCTGAACCATGCGCTGGATGCGGCCGAGGTCACGCTCTCTGACGAACTGCTGGAAGAGATCGACGCGCTGCACCGCGCCAAGCCGATGCCCTACTGAGGGCGTCCACGAGGGTTAACCTTTCTTAACAAACCGGCTTGTGCGGGCGGGGTTTCCGCCGCACATTCCCGGCATGTTAAGACTTTGTTTACCTTTTGCGCTCTGCCTGAGCGCCCTGTTCCTGACCCCGGCACAGGCCGCGCCCGGCGAGATCACCGGCGTGGCCCGGGTGATCGACGGTGACACGCTGGACGTCGGCGACACCCGCGTCAGGCTCTTCGGCATCGATGCGGTCGAGCGCGACCAGACCTGCCGCCACCCCACCCGCGGCGACTGGCCCTGTGGCCGGGACGTGGCGCAGGAGGTGGCCTTCTGGCTCAATGGCGAGCGTCTGAGCTGCCGGCCCGAGGACCGCGACCGCTATGGCCGGGTGGTGGCCACCTGCTACCTGCGCGAGGCCGATGTCGGCGCGGTGCTGGTCGAGGCCGGCCTGGCCTTTGCCTACAGCAAGTATTCCGACCGCTACGAGACCCTGCAGGCCCGGGCGCTGGCGGCGGGGCGGGGGCTCTGGACTTCGGTGGTGGTGCAGCCCGAACGCTTCCGTCGCGGGACCGACCCGGTGGTGCCGGCCCAGGCGGAATGCCGGATCAAGGGCAATATTTCCTCCAAAGGCACCAGGATCTACCACCTGCCGGGCCAGGAATGGTACAACAGAACCCGGATCTCGCCGGAAAATGGCGAGCGCTGGTTCTGCTCGGAGGCAGAGGCCCGCCGCGCCGGCTGGCGCAAGGCCAGACGCTGAGCCACGGCTCCTCAAGCCCGACGGGGCTTTCTTCGCCCCGCCTCCCCCCTTCCTCTTGCCGAAAATACCCTCGGGGGGCGGCCACAGGCCGGGGGGCAGAGCCCCCAAGCCCGGCCCGCCCCCGGGCGCCTCAGCCGCGGGCTTCGCGGATCAGCCGCAGGATGTCCTGAGCCGCCGTGGGAATGTTGGTCCCCGGCCCGAAGATCGCCTTCACCCCGGCCTTTTTCAGGAATTCGTAGTCCTGCTGCGGGATGACCCCGCCGCAGATCACGATGATGTCGCCGGCGTCATTGGCCTTGAGCGCCTCGATCAGCTGCGGCGCCAGGGTCTTGTGGCCGGCCGCCTGTGACGAGATGCCCACCACGTGCACATCGTTGTCGACCGCGTCCTGCGCCGCCTCTTCCGGGGTCTGGAACAGCGGGCCGACGTCGACGTCGAAGCCGATGTCGGCGAATGCGGTGGCAATCACCTTGGCGCCGCGGTCATGCCCGTCCTGGCCCATCTTGACCACCAGCATCCGTGGCCGGCGGCCTTCCTCTGCGGCGAAATCCTCGACCGATTTCTGGATCGCGGCAAAGCCTTCGTCGCCCTCGTAGGCCGCGCCATAGACGCCGGCCAGGGTCTTCACCTCGGCGCGGTGCCGTCCGAATACTTTTTCCATTGCCATGCTGATCTCTCCCACGCTGGCTCGGGCCCGGGCGGCTTCGACCGCCGCTTCCAGAAGGTTGCCGCCCTCGCTGGCGCGGCGGCTCAGTTCCGCCAGTGCCGCATCACAGGCGGCCTGATCACGTTCGCCGCGAATGCGTTCGAGCCGGGCAATCTGGCTGTCGCGCACCTTGACGTTGTCGACATCGAGGATGTCGATCGGGTCTTCGCGGTCCTTGCGGTACTTGTTGACGCCGACGATCACCTCGTCGCCCTTGTCGATCATCGCCTGGCGGGTGGCGGCGCTTTCCTCGATGCGCAGCTTGGGCATGCCCGAGGCCACGGCCTTGGTCATGCCGCCCATCTCCTCGACCTCCTCGATCAGCGCCCAAGCCTTCTCGGCCAGTTCCGCCGTCAGGCTTTCGACATAGTACGACCCCGCCAGCGGATCGACCACATTGGTCACGCCGGTCTCTTCCTGCAGGATCAGCTGGGTGTTGCGGGCGATCCGGGCCGAGAAGTCCGTCGGCAGGGCGATCGCCTCGTCCAGCGCGTTGGTGTGCAGCGACTGCGTGCCGCCCAGCACCGCCGACATCGCCTCGTATGCGGTGCGGATGACGTTGTTGTAGGGGTCCTGCTCCTGCAGAGACACGCCCGAGGTCTGACAATGGGTGCGCAGCATCTTGGAGCGGTCGTTCTTGGCGCCGAACTCGGTCATGATGCGGTGCCAGAGCAGGCGCGCGGCGCGCAGCTTGGCGGCTTCCATGAAGAAGTTCATGCCAATGGCAAAGAAGAAAGACAGTCGGCCGGCAAACTTGTCGACATCCATGCCGGCCTCGATCGCGGCGCGCACGTATTCGCGGCCGTCGGCCAGGGTATAGGCCAGCTCCTGCACCAGGTTCGCCCCGGCCTCCTGCATGTGGTAGCCGGAGATCGAGATCGAGTTGAATTTTGGCATCTCGTTCGAGGTGTATTCGATGATGTCCGAGATGATCCGCATCGAGGGTTCCGGCGGATAGATATAGGTGTTGCGGACCATGAACTCCTTGAGGATGTCGTTCTGGATCGTGCCAGACAGCACCGAGCGGTCGTGGCCCTGTTCCTCGCCGGTCACGATAAAGGAAGCGAGGATCGGGATCACCGCGCCGTTCATCGTCATCGAGACCGAGACCTTGTCCAGCGGGATGCCGTCGAACAGGATCTTCATGTCTTCAACGCTGTCGATGGCGACACCCGCCTTGCCGACATCGCCCACCACCCGAGGATGATCGCTGTCATAACCGCGGTGGGTGGCCAGGTCGAAGGCGACGGAGACGCCCTGCTGTCCGGCGGCCAGGTTGCGGCGGTAGAAGGCGTTGGATTCCTCGGCGGTCGAGAACCCGGCGTACTGGCGGATCGTCCAGGGCCGGCCGGCATACATCGTGGCCTTGGGCCCGCGGGTAAAGGGCGCAAAGCCGGGCAGGGACCCCATGTGCGGCAATTCGGCGGTGTCTTCCTCGGTGTAGAGCGGCTGCACCTCGATGCCTTCCAGCGTCTTCCACGTCAGATCCTCGAGCGGTCGGCCGCGCAGCTCCTTTTCCGCCAGCGCCTTCCAGTCGTCCTTTGTCGGGCTCATCAGGTGATCCTTTCCTCTGCGGCAGGGCGGCTCGCGCGCCTGCGAAATCGGTTGCAATGGCGCGGGCTCACGCCATTCTCAGTCGTAATCGGGTGGCAAATGCCTATATGCTGGGTACGAGGAGGACACATGGCCCAGATGTACCGCGTTCTGACGATGATCTTTGCCGCTGCCGCGACCGGTGTCGCGGCGCAGGAACTGGCCGTGGCCCAGGGCTCGCCGGCCCCGGAGGCCGCGCCCGTGGCGGCCGAGGAAGTCCCGCAAGGGACCGAAGAGGCGGCCGCCGCGACCGAGGCCATCGAAGCCGAGCCGGTGATCCAGCCGGCCGGGCTGCACGAGCTCGAGGAATACCTCTGGCTCAAGCGTCCGGTGGTGGTCTTTGCCGACAGCCCCGCCGATCCGCGGTTCCAGCAGCAGATGGACCTGCTGCAGGAGCGGCTCGAGGAGCTGGCCGAGCGTGACGTCGTGGTGCTCACCGATACCGATGCCTCCGTGCTGACCCCCTTGCGCGAAAAGCTGCGGCCGCGCGGCTTCATGCTGGTGCTGATCGGCAAGGACGGCTCGGTGTACCTGCGCAAGCCCTTCCCCTGGTCGGTGCGCGAGATCACCCGCTCGATCGACAAGCTGCCGCTGCGCCAGCAGGAAATCCGCGACCGGCGCAACAGCGGCTGACACTGCCGCCGCGCCGCGCCGCCGGGCGCCCCGCCTATGGCCTCCTGCGCCGCCATGGGGCGATCATTCGAATTCCATGATCACGTCGTCCACCGCAAGGCTGTCGCCGGCGCCGGCGTTGATCTTGGACACCACGCCGGTGCGTTCGGCGCGCAGGATGTTCTCCATCTTCATCGCCTCCACGGTGCAGAGCGCCTGGCCCTCCTGGACCTCCTGACCGACCTCGACATCGACCTTCACGATCAGGCCGGGCATCGGGCAGAGCAGCATCTTCGAGGTGTCCGGCGGCAGTTTCTCGGGCATCAGGGACGCCAGCTCTGCCTGGCGGCGCGAGCGGACATGCACCTTGAGATCGGCCCCGCGCGAGCGGATGCGGAAGCCATGGGTGATCTTGTCGACCTTGAGCACCAGCGGCGCGCCGTCGACCGTCATCTTGGCCAGCGTCTGCCCCGGGGTCCAGGCGCCGTCGACCCGCAGGCTGGCGCCATCCTCGAAGCGCACGGTGGCGCCCGACGGATCGGCGTCGATCTCGAGGTGATAGGTCACCCCCTGCAGCGTCACCGTCGCCTTGTTGTCGACCCGGCGCTCGTGGTTATCCAGCCGCCCCGAAACGCGGGTGCGGCGGATCTCGGCCACGCGGTTCATCGCCGCGGTGCAGGCCGCGATCTCGCGCAGCGCCGTGTCGTCCAGAGTCACACCGTCAAAGCCTTCGGGGTATTCCTCTGCGATGAAGGCGGTGGTCATCTCGCCCGAGACGAACTTGGGATGGTCCATCACCGCCGACAGGAACGGGATGTTGTGACCGATGCCCTCGACCTCGAAACTGTCGAGCGCGACGCGCATCGCTTCGATCGCCGCGCCCCGGGTCGGCGCCCAGGTGCAGAGCTTGGCGATCATCGGGTCGTAGTACATGCTGATCTCGCCGCCCTCGAAGACGCCGGTGTCATTGCGCACAGCGGTGTCACCTGCCGGCGCATCCCCCTGCCATTTGTCGTTCTCCAGTAGCGGGCCGGCGGCCACCTCTACCGGCGGGCGGTAGCGGGTCAGACGGCCGATCGAGGGCAGGAAGTTGCGGTAGGGGTCCTCGGCATAGAGCCGGCTTTCCACCGCCCAGCCGGTGAGTTTGACGTCGTCCTGGGTGATCGACAGCTTCTCGCCGGCGGCGACGCGGATCATCTGCTCGACAAGGTCGACACCGGTGATCAGCTCGGTCACCGGATGTTCCACCTGCAGACGGGTGTTCATCTCGAGGAAGAAGAAGTTCTTGTCGCCGTCGACGATGAATTCCACGGTGCCGGCGCTGGCGTAGTCCACCGCCTTGGCGAGCGCCACCGCCTGTTCGCCCATGGCGCGGCGGGTGGCCTCGTCGAGGAAGGGCGAGGGGGCCTCTTCGATGACCTTCTGGTTGCGGCGCTGGATCGAGCATTCCCGCTCGCCCAGATAGACTGCATTGCCGTGCTGGTCGGCCAGGACCTGGATCTCGATGTGGCGCGGCTGGGTGACGAATTTCTCGATGAAGATACGGTCATCGCCAAAGCTGCTGGCCGCCTCGTTCTTGGACGACTGGAAGCCCTCGCGCGCCTCGGCGTCGTTCCAGGCAATACGCATGCCCTTGCCGCCGCCGCCCGCGCTGGCCTTGATCATCACCGGGTAGCCGATCTCGCCGGAGATCTTCACCGCCTCCTCGGCATCCTCGATCAGCCCCATGTAGCCCGGCACGGTCGAGACATTGGCCTCCTGCGCCAGCTTCTTGGAGGTGATCTTGTCGCCCATTGCCTCGATCGCGCCGACCGGCGGCCCGATGAAGGCCACGCCGGCGGCTTCGAGCGCCTGGGCGAACTTGGGATTCTCGGACAGGAAGCCATAGCCCGGATGCACCGCCTGAGCGCCCGTCTGCTTGATCGCCTCCATGATCTTGTCGATCACGATATAGGACTGGTTGGCCTGCGGCGGGCCTATGTGAACGGCCTCGTCCGCCATCTTGACATGCAGCGCGTGCTTGTCGGCGTCGGAATAGACGGCCACCGTCTTGATGCCCATCTTGCGGGCCGATTTGATGACACGGCAGGCAATCTCGCCACGGTTGGCGATCAGGATCTTGTCGAACATGGGTGGTCCTTCTTGGTCTGGCTGAACACGACAGAACGGCCCCGCGGCGCCTCAGGCGCCGGAGACCGTTTCAAGGTTGTTGAGAGAGGAGACGGCGTTACCGGTGCAAGGGCCCGACCATCGAATGACCCGAGCGCGAGGTGACCTCGGCCGGGCTGCATGCCGACAGTGCGGCCAAAGCCAACATCACTACCATACGCACGCTGATCTGTCTGACTGCTCTCATGTCCTGCCCCTTTTGCCAGAAGCTTGTGGCAGCAGAGGGTAACGTGGTTCCGGTCGCGCGTAACCCTGGGGGAGCGCGAATTCCGGCGCAGTGATGCCGAAGGGGGACAGGCCGTGCGGGGATGCGGGAGCGCTGGCATGCGGGCCGGGGAAAAAGACGCGGGCGGATGCGAAGGGGACACGCAGCGCCGCCCGCAGGTCAAAGGGTAACGGTGATCGATCGGGAACGATTGGCAGCCCGACCACACGGTTATGCCGTTGACTGTGCGGCGGCGGCGATCCGCTGCCAAGGGCAGACAGAGGCCGCCGGGGCGATCGGCAAGGCTCCGCGTGTTTGCGGCGGGAATGCGCAGAAAGATGCTCATCCCCAGGGGCCGTTCTCTTCGAAGGCCTCGGGAAAGGCCTGCCGGGCGGCGGCCTCGTCGAGGATCAGCCGGGCCTCGTAATCCTCGGGGTTGAAGGGATCGTCATAAGGCAGCACCTCGCGGCCGAACAGCCAGCTGAGCCGGCCGGCGTCGAGATTGCCACGCTCGAAGGGCTCGGTGCCGAAATGCTGCCAGAGCGCCGCGATGAACCACAGGTCGGCGCGCCGGTCGGGCGCGCGGCGGTCACGATAGCGCTCGCGCCGGATGATCGGCGTGGCCCCCTTGGGGTTGGGGCGGCGGACGGTGAACTGGAAATCGGTGCCGGGAAGGCGGCCGGGGAAACCGCGATGCTTGATCATGCCGCGCCCTCCCGGAAGGAGGCGGGCAGTGGCAGGACAGGCCCGGGGGCCTGTCCCGGTCGTGTCTTACTTGTACTTGCCGGTGTAGACGGGCTCGACCGAAATCGGCTCCGGATCAACAACGATATATTCCTCTTCCTGCTGCTGCGAACATGCCGCGACAGCTGTGAAGAGGCCAAGGGCTGCGATGAGCTTGAGGCTCTTGGACATATAGTTCTCCTGTCAGTCACAACGGCATGGATCCGCGCATGCAGCGACGGACCATACCGATACAAAGGTAAGGTCACTTGGGTGTAACCCGCCTTAACTTTAGTCGATAACTGCCCGGAAATATATGGCTTTTCCACGTGGTCGAAGGCATGTGGCGCGAAAGCCGCATTCTGCGGCGACATCGGCGAAACCGCCGCAAGATATAGTGTCCGCATCAGAACAGCTCCCAGATGCAGGTGGCTTCCTCGATGGTATAGCTCTCGAAGAACTGTGCCACGTCGGGTGCGATTGTGCCGAAATCGAGCGGCTCGGAACTTATCGAGATGACAATGCGTTCGGCAGGAAGGCCGCGAATGCCAAGCTCGGGCAGGGCAACGGTATTGCAGAGGTGTTCCATGTCGGCGAACACCGCTTCCATGTCCAGCGCGGCATGCGCCAGCGCCGGCGCAACGAATCGCGCCCGGAAGATCGCCAGCGGTGTTTCGGTCTCGTCACGGTATTCCTGCAGGCTGACCTGAAGGCCCGAGGGCACCTCGAGCCAGGCCGGATCGGTCGCGGCGGCGGGCGCCGCGCTGGCCCAGAGCATTGCAATCGCTGGTAAAATCAAGTGGCAGCCCCGCCCCCGTTGCCGGGCTCCTCCCGGCGGGGCTGCGCGGCGTGTGGTTCCCCCTCGCGCCGCAGTAAACTCGATGTGATACAAGGTCATATCAGAACTTTCCCCTTGGTCAACCGGGCGCATCGCTGCCAGCGGGCGCGCAGGTCGGGATCGTGCAGCATTTCGCCGATCAGCGCCTCGGTCCGCGACCTGGGGCAGGGGCCGGCAACGGTGCCACCGGCGGTGACGCTCAGACCCTCGGCGGCCCTTTCGATCCGCACCACCGGCGCAAAGCCGCGCAGGCGCTGCAAGCGGCGCCACATGTCCTGACGGATCATCTGCGCCAGCGGTAGCATCCGCAGCGGCGGGAACGCCGCGCTGGCGGAGACGTCGAACCGCGCCTCGGGCCGCCGCGACAGGGTGAGCCCCGTCGCGTCGCGCCGGATATGCCAGGTCGTGCTCAAGAGAGCGCCTCCTCGGACCCTTGCAGGCCCTCTTCGGATGAAATCTGCCGCGCCGCCGGGGCGATCACAGCGGGATATTGTCGTGCTTCTTCCACGGGTTGCTGAGCTTCTTGTTGCGCAGTGCGGCGAAGGCGCGGCTGACCCGCTTGCGGGTCGAATGCGGCATGATCACCTCGTCGATGAAGCCCCGCTCGGCCGCAACGAAGGGATTGGCGAAGCGATCTTCGTACTCGGCCGTGCGCGCCGCGATCTTCTCCTTGTCGCCCAGCTCCGAGCGATAGAGGATCTCGGTCGCGCCCTTCGCCCCCATCACCGCGATCTCGGCGGTGGGCCAGGCATAGTTCATGTCGCCGCGCAGGTGCTTGGAGGCCATCACGTCATAGGCGCCGCCATAGGCCTTGCGGGTGATCACCGTGACCTTGGGCACCGTCGCCTCGCCATAGGCAAACAGCAGCTTGGCGCCGTGCTTGATGACACCGCCGTATTCCTGCGTGGTGCCGGGCAGGAAGCCGGGCACGTCGACGAAGGTCAGGATCGGGATCTCGAAAGCATCGCAGAACCGGACGAATCGCGCCGCCTTGCGCGAGCTGTCGATGTCGAGACAACCGGCCAGCACCATCGGCTGGTTGGCGACGACGCCCACGGTCTGGCCTTCGAGGCGGATGAAGCCGGTGATGATGTTTTTGGCGAAATCTTCCTGGATCTCGTAGAAATCACCTTCGTCCGCGACCTTCAGGATCAGCTCCTTCATGTCGTAGGGCGTGTTGGCGTTTTCCGGGATCAGCGTGTCGAGGCTGTCCTCGAGCCGGTTCACATCGTCGAAGAACGGCCGGACGGGCGGCTTCTCGCGGTTGTTGAGCGGCAGGAAGTCGACCAGGCGGCGGACCTCGGCCAGGGCCTCGACATCATTCTCGAAGGCGCCGTCGGCGACCGAGCTCTTCCTGGTGTGGGTCGAAGCGCCGCCCAGTTCCTCGGCGGTGACCTGTTCGTTGGTCACGGTCTTCACCACGTCGGGGCCGGTGACGAACATGTACGAGCTGTCCTTCACCATGAAGATGAAATCGGTCATCGCCGGGGAATAGACCGCGCCACCGGCGCAGGGGCCCATGATCACACTGATCTGCGGCACCACGCCAGAGGCCATGATGTTGCGCTGGAAGATCTCGGCATAGCCGGCCAGCGCGTCGACACCTTCCTGGATGCGGGCACCGCCGGAGTCGTTCAACCCGATCACCGGCGCGCCGTTGCGGATCGCCATGTCCATGATCTTGCAGATTTTCTGCGCATGGGTGGCGCTGACCGAGCCGCCAAGCACGGTGAAATCCTGGCTGAAGACATAGACCATGCGGCCGTTGATCGTGCCCCAGCCAGTGACCACGCCGTCGCCGGCGGGGCGGTTGTCTTCCATGCCGAAATCGGTGCAGCGGTGGGTGACGAAGGTGTCGTATTCCTCGAAACTGTCTTCATCGAGCAAGAGCTCGATCCGCTCGCGCGCGGTCAGCTTGCCCTTGGCGTGCTGTGCGTCGATGCGCTTTTGTCCGCCTCCCATGCGGGCATCGTGGCGGCGGTCTTCGAGTTCCTGAAGGATTGCGGTCATCATCGGCCCCTTGACTGTTTCCGCGAGACCATACTGCGATGCAGCGACGAGGCAAGGTAAAGGTGGAATATTTGCAAATAAGCTTGCAAAGGAATCGGAATATTTGCAAACTCAATTCCGCGTTCCTGTCGGGTCACCTTCGCAAAAATGCACAGGTCATTGTGCGCTGTTCCGGGCCTGTTTGCGGGGGCGGGATAATGGACATGGTGACGCGCCGGGCGTAGGTGTCTGACATGCCAGATATTCCCGCGGTCAGATTTCTTGACCGGAGCACCCCGCCGCATGTCCTGACGTTGATCCTGCTCGCCGGTCTGGCGGCGCTGGCGATGAACATCTTTCTGCCCTCGCTGCCGGGGATGACCGCCTATTTCGAGACCGACTACCGGCTGATGCAGCTGTCTGTTGCGATCTACCTCGGGGTCAACGCCTGTCTGCAGCTCGTGGTGGGGCCGATGTCGGACTACATGGGCCGGCGGCCGGTGATCCTGGGCGGGCTGATGATCTACCTGGTGGCGACGCTGGGCTGCATTCTGGCGCCCAATGTCACGATCTTCCTGATCTGCCGCATGGCGCAGGCCTCGGTGGTGGTGGCCATGGTGCTGAGCCGCGCCGTGGTGCGCGATATCGTGCCGCAGGACCAGGCGGCCTCGATGATCGGCTATGTCACCATGGGCATGGCGGTGGTGCCGATGATCGGCCCGATGGTCGGCGGTGTGCTGGACGAGATCTGGGGCTGGAAGGCGTCATTCTGGCTGTTGTTCGTGGCCGGCGTGGCGACGTTCTGGCTGGCCTGGCGGGACCTGGGCGAGACCAAGATGCGCTCTGGCCAGACCCTGCTGCGGCAGTTCCAGGACTACCCCGAGCTGCTGCGCGCGCCGCGGTTCTGGGGCTATGCGCTGGCGGCGGGCTTCTCCTCGGGCGCGTTCTTTGCCTATCTCGGCGGCGCGCCTTTCGTGGGGACAGAGGTCTTCAACCTCGATCCGGCGGTGCTGGGCCTGATGTTCGGCGCACCAGCGGTGGGTTATTTCATCGGCAACGGCCTGTCTGGTCGGTATTCGGCCAAGGTCGGGGTCAACCGTATGGTGCTCTGGGGCTGCTGGATCAACACTCTGGGCGTCGTGCTGTCGATGCTGGTCTTTGCCGCGGGCTACGGCTCGGCGTTGAGCTTTTTCGGCTTCATGACCTTCGTGGGCCTCGGCAACGGCATGACCATCCCCAACGCCACCGCCGGAACGCTCTCGGTCAGGCCGCATCTCGCCGGCACTGCCAGCGGCCTTGGCGGGGCGATCATGATCGGTGGCGGGGCGGGGCTCTCGGCGCTGGCGGGTATCCTGCTGCAGCCGGGGCGGGGCGCCTGGCCGCTGCTCTGGCTGATGGTGGCGACCGGCCTGCTGGGCATCACCGCGATCACCCTGGTGATCCGGCGCGAGCGGAAGCTGGGCCTGGCCTGAGGCGGTGCGCCTCGGCGCATCTTGCCCCGAAGGATTTGCAAAGCTAGCCTGCGCCCGAAGCAAACCCGCAAAGGCACCTCCATGGCCACCCAGAAACTTTATGCCGGCGCCAAGCTGCGCGAAACGCGCACTCGGCTGGGGCTGACCCAGAAGGATTTCGCCGGCAAGCTCGGCGTCTCGCTGCCCTATCTCAACCAGATGGAAAACAACAACCGGCCGGTCAGCACCACCGTGGTGCTGGCGCTGGCGCAGGAGTTCGGCTTTGACGTGACCGAGTTGAGCTCGGGCGACGCCGAGCGGCTGGTGTCGGACATGCGCGAGGCGCTGGCCGATCCGGTGTTCAACCAGGACGAGGCCGGGGCGCCGCCCCTGGCCGACCTGCGGCTCACCGCGTCCAACGCGCCGGCGCTGGCGCGCGCCTTTCTCGAGCTGCACCGCGCCTATCGGCAGACCCACGAGCGGCTCGCCTCGCTCGATGCGGCGCTGGGGCACGAAGGCGGCGGGCTGCAGCTGTCACCCTGGGAAGAGGTGCGCGACTTCTTCCATTACTGCGACAACTACATCGACGCGGTCGACCGCGCCGCCGAGAATTTCGCCGCCACCGCGCGGCGCGGCGACGTGCCCGCCGCCGCCGAAGCCTGGCTGAACGGGCAGGGGATCACCCTGCGGATCGCCGCCACCGACACGCTGCGGCAATACGATCGCACCACCGGCACCGTCACCCTGTCGGACCGTGCCGCGCCGGAGACGCGCAATTTCCAGCTGCTGTTGCAGATGGCGCTGTTGCAGCAGGACAAGCTGCTGCAGGCGACGCTCGATCTGGCGCGGTTCCAGTCCGACACCGCCCGCGCCATCGCCCATATCGGGCTGGCCAACTACTTCGCCGGGGCGGCGCTGATGCCCTACGGCCCCTTCCTTGCCGCCGCGCGCGAGACGCGCCATGACCTCGAACGGCTTGCCACCCGCTTTGGCGCCTCGATCGAGCAGGTGGCGCACCGGCTCTCGACCCTGCAGCGGCCGGGGGCCAAGGGTGTGCCGTTCTTCTTTGTCCGCGTCGATCAGGCCGGGACGATCACCAAGCGCCACTCGGCCACCCGTCTGCAATTCGCCCGTTTCGGCGGCGCCTGTCCGCTGTGGAACGTGCACCGCGCCTTTGAAACGCCGGGCCGCTTCCTGCGGCAGCTGGCCGAGACGCCGGACGGGGTGCGCTATATCTCCATCGCGCGGGACATCTCGAAAAGCGGCGGGCGCTACGGCGCGCCGGTCCGGCGCTATGCCATGTCGCTGGGCTGCGAGGTCGAGCATGCCGGGCAGCTGGTCTACGCCGATGGGCTCGACGTTACGCAGGATGCGATTTTTGAACCGATCGGCATCTCCTGCCGTATCTGTGAGCGAACCCATTGCCACCAGCGCGCCATCCCGCCGCTCGAGCAGAAGCTGCACATCCAGCCCGACAGCCGCGATGTGCTGCCCTACGAGATCGAATGACCCGCGAGGGGCGGATGACAGGGATGTGAGCCACGGGCATGTTGCGGTTCACGTCTTGAGAACATATTGTGAACATCATGCCCAAAAGAACCTTGCAAGAAAAGCTCGCGATTCTCTCTGACGCGGCCAAGTACGACGCCTCCTGCGCCTCGAGCGGCGGGGAGAAGCGGGATTCGCGCGACGGCATCGGCATCGGCTCGACCACTGGGTCGGGCATCTGCCACGCCTACGCGCCGGACGGACGGTGCATCAGCCTGCTCAAGATCCTGATGACCAACTTCTGCATCTATGATTGCGCCTATTGCATCAACCGGGTGTCATCGAATGTCGAGCGGGCGAGGTTCAGCCCGGAAGAGGTGATCGAGCTGACGCTGGAGTTCTATCGCCGCAATTACATTGAAGGGCTGTTCCTGTCGTCGGGCATCATCCGCTCGCCGGATGACACCATGGCCGACATGGTGCGCATCGTGAAGACGCTGCGCGAAGAGCACGGCTTTCGCGGCTACATTCACCTGAAAACCATTCCCGACGCCGCGCCGCATCTGATCGAAGAGGCCGGGCGCCATGCCGACCGGTTGTCGATCAATGTCGAACTGCCGACCGATGCGGCGGTCAAGGATTACGCCCCCGAGAAGAACCCCGACCAGATCCGCAAGGCGATGGCCGATGTGCGGGTGCTGCGTGAGGCCGGTCGGGAAAAGACCTACCGCGGCAGAAGGGCGACGAAGTTTGCCCCCGCCGGACAGTCGACGCAGATGATCGTCGGCGCTGACGGGGCGAGTGACGCCACTATCCTCAAGACCTCGACGCGGCTTTATTCCAGCTATCGGCTGGGCCGGGTCTATTACTCGGCCTTCTCGCCGATCCCTGACGCCTCGGCCACGCTGCCGCTGATCCAGCCGCCGTTGATGCGCGAACATCGGCTCTATCAGGCGGATTGGCTGATGCGGTTCTACGGCTTCGACGCCGCCGAGATCACCTCGGCGCGGGCGGATGGCAACCTCGATCTGGCGATCGACCCCAAGCTCGCCTGGGCGCTGGAGCATCGCGAACTTTTCCCGGTCGACGTCAACCGCGCGAGCAAGGAGGTGCTGCTACGGGTCCCGGGCTTTGGCACCAAGACGGTGGGGCGCATCCTTGCCTCGCGCCGGCATCGCTCGGTCCGCTGGGAGGATCTGCAGAGGATGGGCGCCAACCTGAAATCGGCGCGCAGCTTCATCACCCTGCCGGGCTGGCGGGCCAAGGACCTTGATGCCGCCGACCTGCGCGCGCGCTTTGCGCCGCCGCCGGAACAGCTCGCGCTGTTCTGATGCAGCGAGTGACCCTGCCCGAGGTCGGCACTTTCGA
The DNA here is from genome assembly GCF_048263515.1 of Marinovum sp. Taxonomy (NCBI): domain Bacteria; kingdom Pseudomonadati; phylum Pseudomonadota; class Alphaproteobacteria; order Rhodobacterales; family Roseobacteraceae; genus Marinovum; species Marinovum sp. The sequence continues at coordinate 208,769 of NZ_JBLXEC010000002.1, forward strand.
TGCCTGGCGCGAGGCCGCGCGCGGCGCGCTGGCCGCTGACATGCCGCCGGAAGAGATCGTCTGGCAGCGCGGCCAGAGCGGTGCCGATCTCTTTGGCGAGGAGGCACCGGTGCCGCCGGCGCCAGAGGGCGCGCGGTTCACCGTGCCGAAGAGCTTTCTGCAGACCGTGCGTCTGGCGCTCTGGCACCGCGATCCCGAGCGTTTTGCCCGCGCCTATGCCATGCTCTGGGCGCTGCAGGCGCAGCCGCGGCTGTTCGAGGATCGCGGCGATGCCCGTGTCGCCAAGCTCAACGCGCTGGCCAAGGAGGTCGGCCGCGACAAGCACAAGATGACCGCCTTCGTGCGCTTCCGCGACATCGGCGCGTCCGGCGACGCCCGCCGCCGCTTTGCCGCCTGGTTCGAGCCCTCGCATTACATCATGGAGCCCACGGCGCCATTCTTTGCCAAGCGCTTCGGCGACATGGACTGGACCATCGTGACGCCCGATCTCACCGCGCAGTTCGAGGCCGGCAAGCTGAGCTTTGCCCCCGGTCAGGCCAAGCCGCCGCTGCCCGAGGATGCCACCGAAGAGCTTTGGGGCACGTATTTTCGCAATATCTTCAATCCGGCGCGGGTGAAGCTGAAGGCGATGCAGGCGGAGATGCCAAAGAAATACTGGAAGAACATGCCCGAGGCCGCGCATATCCCCGGGATGATTGCCGGCGCGCGGGCACGGGCGGCCGAGATGCAGGCCGCAGCCCCCAGCCTGCCGCCGCTGCGCGCCGAGCGGATCACCGCGCGCTTTGCCGAGACCCGCGCCGAGATGCCGGGCGAGGGCAAGATGGCCGAGGCGCTGGCCGGCTGCCGCCGCTGCCCGCTGTGGGAAAATGCGACCCAGGCTGTGCCGGGTGAGGGGCCGCTCGATGCGCAGCTGATGTTCGTGGGCGAGCAGCCCGGCGACCGCGAGGACCTCGAAGGCCGGCCTTTTGTCGGGCCGGCAGGGCAGGTGTTCGACCGGGTGCTGCAGGAGGTCGGGATCGCGCGCGACGAGGTCTATGTGACCAACGCCGTCAAGCACTTCAAATTCCGCCCGCAGGGCAAGCGCCGCCTGCACCAGGCGCCCAACAATCACGAGATCGACCACTGCCGCTGGTGGCTCGATCTCGAGCGTGAGCGGGTGCGCCCCAAGCTGACGGTGGCGCTGGGCGCCAGCGCGCTGCGCGGGCTGACCGGCAATGGCACCGGGCTGCTGAAGCGACGCGGCAAGCTGGAAATGGCGGGGGAGCAGGCGGTCTTTGTCACCGTGCACCCCAGCTATCTGCTGCGCCTGCGCGACCCGCAGCAGCGGGCCGACGAAGAGGCCGCGTTCCGCGCCGACCTGGCCGAGGTGGCGCGGCTGGTGGCGGCCTGAGGTGGCTCAGGCCGGCTCGGCGGTCTCGATCAAGAGGATGCCGCCTGATGCTTCGTGGCTGAAAAAACGGTCGATGGCCCGTAGAAGCATCGAATCCTCCCGATATCCTGATGATTTCGTTCGGATATGCGCTGCGGCGCGGAATTTTCAACCGTGCATCCGGTCGCAGGGGCCTATGGCGCGCAGAGAATGTCGTAAATCTGGTCCTTGAGCGCGGCCCGCTGGCGACGCATCTCGGTCTCGAGGCTCTCGGTCACCGGTTCGACGTTGGTTTCGGCGCGGTGCACCGCGCGATTGATGGCGTGATAGCTCTCGGCCAGCCGGGCAAAGTGACTGTCGCTGGTTTTGAGGTCGTGGATCCGGGCGGCGTATTCCAGGAAATCCTCGGTCAGCTCGTGCGGGGTGTGGCTCATGAGGGGCTCCTTTGCAGTGTAGGTCTCGCCACCGTAGCGGGCCGGCCGCGCGCCGCCTTGATCGGGATCAAACCGGCGCGGGTTGCGGCGGCGCGCGAGGCTGCCATTATGCGCCGGGGCAGCCGGAGGCGCGGAATGCGGATTGCGACCTACAACGTGGAATGGTTCGACGCGCTCTTCGATGATGCCGGGCAGTTGCTGGCGGACGACGCGCCCTCGGCCCGTCACGGGGTCACGCGGCGCGACCAGGCCGAGGCGCTGGGCGTGGTCTTCACCGCCATGGACGCCGATGCGGTCATGGTGATCGAGGCGCCCGACAGCCATCGCGGCCGCGACGGGGCGCGCGCGCTCGAGACCTTTGCCGCGACCTTCGGGCTGCGGGCGCGCAAGGCGGTGATCGGGTTTACCAACACCACCCAGCAGGAGATCGCGCTGCTCTATGACCCGGACGTGCTGAGCGCGCGGCACGACCCCGGCGAAAGCGCCCTGGCGCCGCGCTTCGACGGCATCTTCGAGATCGACCTCGATTTCGACGCCCATCGCGACCGGGTGCAGTTTTCCAAGCCGCCGCTGGAACTGGCGATGGAGACCCGAAGCGGCACGCGGTTCCGGATGATCGGTGCGCATCTGAAATCCAAGGCGCCGCATGGCGCGGTAACCCGCGACCAGATCATGCGGCTGTCGATCGCCAACCGCCGCAAGCAGCTGGCCCAGGCGATCTGGCTGCGGCTGCGGGTGGCGGAACATCTGAAGGCGGGCGAGAGCCTGATGGTGCTGGGTGATCTCAACGACGGGCCGGGGCTCGACGAATACGAGGAGCTCTTCGGGCGCTCCTCGGTCGAGATCGTGCGCGGTGAGGGGCGCGACGGGCCAAGGCTCTATGACCCCAACGCCAGCATCGCCCTGCAGCGGCGGCTAGGGGCGCAGCCGACCTCGGCGCGGTTTTACATCGCGCCGCAGGATCGCTACCTTCAGGCGCTGCTGGACTACATCTTTGTCTCGCCGGACCTCTGCGCCAAGCGGCCGGAATGGCGGATCTGGCATCCGTTCAACGATCCGGCCTGCTGGCGAACGCCGGAATTGCGCGAGGCCCTTGTGGTGGGGTCCGACCATTTTCCGGTGACGCTGGATGTGGAGATCTGAATTTGGGGGCGCTGCCCCCGTCGCCTTTGGCGACTCCCCCGAGGGTATTTTGGGCAAGAGGAAGAGTGGACGATGGTGAAGATTGCAACGGCGGCCTATCCGATGGCGGTGTTGGAGAGCTGGGCGGCCTATGAGGACAAGATCGCCTCATGGGTGGAAGAGGCCGCGGGGCAGGGGGCCGAGCTGCTGCTGTTTCCGGAATATGGCGCGATGGAACTGGCGACGCTGGCGGGGCTGGAGGTGGCGGGGGACCTCGAGCGGTCCTTGCATGCGGTGTCGGAGCGGTTGGGCGAGGCGGATGCATTGCATGCGCGCTTGGCGGCAGAGCAAGGGGTGCATATCTGCGCCGCCTCGGCGCCGGTCTTTGCCGGCGGGGTGCGGCCGGTGAACCGGGCGCGGCTCTTTGCCCCCTCGGGCAACATGGTGCACCAGGACAAGCAGATCATGACCCGCTTCGAGCGCGATCCCTGGGGCGTGGTGGGCGGCGATCCGCTGTGTCTGATCGAGACGGACCTGGGGCGGATCGGCATATTGATCTGTTATGACAGCGAATTTCCCCTGCTGGGGCGGGCGCTGTCAGAGGCGGACATCCTGCTGGTGCCCTCCTGCACCGAGGCGCTGGCGGGCTATTGGCGGGTGCGGATCGGCGCGATGGCGCGGGCGCTCGAGGCGCAATGCGTGGCGGTGATGTCGAGCACCGTTGGCGCGGCACCCTGGTCCGAGGCGGTGGACACCAACACCGGGGCGGGCGGTGTCTTTGGCCCGCCGGACCTGGGCTTTCCGCCGACCGGCGTGCTGGCCGAGGGCAAGCTGAACGCGCCGGGCTGGACCTATGCCGAGGTGCCGCATGGGGCCGTGGCCCGGGTGCGCCGCGAGGGGGTGGTGGCCAACCGCGCCCACTGGGCTGAACAGCCCCGCGACACTGCGTCAGTCATATTGCGTGATCTTCGTGCACATACCTCTTGAAAAACGTGCCGCAAGCGATCATTTAAAGCGCGCCCGGCCTTTGTGCCCGGGAGTGTAACAAAGGAGAGACCATGGCCAAGGAAGAGATGCTCGAATTTCCCGGTGTCGTGAAGGAACTCCTGCCGAATGCGACGTTTCGGGTCGAGCTGGAAAACGGCCATGAGATCATCGCGCACACGGCAGGCAAGATGCGCAAGAACCGCATCCGCGTTCTGGCTGGCGACAAGGTTCAGGTGGAAATGACACCTTACGATCTGACCAAGGGTCGGATCAACTACCGCTTCAAGTAACCGGGGTTCCAGTGAGGTTCATCCTGGGATCGGGGAGCCCCAGACGGCGCGAGCTGCTGGGGCTTTTGGGCGTTCGGCCGGACGAGATCCGAGCGCCGGACATTGACGAGACACCCCTGAAGGGCGAGCAGCCGCGGGCCTATTGCATTCGCATCGCGCGGGCCAAGGCCGAGGCGCTGGAGGTGGGCGAGGGCGAGGTCGTGCTCTGCGCCGACACCACCGTGGCGCTGGGCCGGCGTATCCTGGGCAAGCCCGCGGATATCGGCGAGGCGGCGGAGTTTCTGACCAAGCTCGGCGGGCGGCGCCATCAGGTGATCACCGCCGTGGCGGTGAAGACCGCCAAGGGCCTGTGGCAGCGCGACGTTGTCAGCGCCGTCAAGATGAAGCGGTTGAGCGATCTCGAGCTCAACGCCTATCTGCAATCGGGCGATTGGCAGGGCAAGGCCGGCGGCTATGGCATCCAGGGCATGGCCGGGGCCTTCATTCCGTGGATCCAGGGCTCCTATCCGGCAATCATGGGGCTGCCCCTCGCAGAAACCGCAGGTCTGTTGCAGGCCGCGGGCTATCCGCTTTACCAGGAGGAGGCCGCATGAAGGGTCGCCAGATCGTTCTTGACCACTATGCCGGCCGCGAGGCGGCGGCGTTGCTGGTCGATGGCAGGCTCGAAGACCTGCTGATCGATGGCGAGGGCGTGCGCGTCGGCGCGATCTATCGCGCCAAGGCCGACCGGCCGATGAAGGGGCAGGGGGGCATGTTCCTCACCACCCCCGACGGCCCGGTCTTCCTGCGCCAGGTCAAGGGGCTGAAGCCCGGCGAGCCGCTGCTGGTGCAGGTCACCGGCAGTGCCGAGCCCGGCAAGGCGGTGCCGGTGACGCAGAAGCTTCTGTTAAAGAGCCGCCATGCCATCGTCACGCCGGGCGCGCCCGGGCTGAACATCTCGCGGCAGATTCGTGACGAGGACCTGCGCGACGCGCTGCTCGAGATCGCGCACGAGGCGATGCCGGAACGGGACATGGGGCTGATCCTGCGCTCGTCCTGCGCTGAGGCCGACCCCGAGGACATTGCCGAGGACATTCTCGCAATGCTGTCGCTGGCGCGGCAGGTGCTGGCCGATGCCACCGGCGAGCCGGAAAAGCTGACCGAAGGTGACGGGCCGCATGTGCTGGCCTGGCGCGAATGGGTCGAGCCGGCGCAGGTCGAAACCCAGGAAGGTGCCTTCGAAGAGATGGGCGTTCTCGACCTGATCGAAGAGCTGCAGAGCCCGCTGGTGCCGCTGAAAGGCGCCGGTCATATGTATATCGAACCGACCCGCGCGCTGGTGGCGGTCGATGTGAACACCGGCGGCGATACCTCGCCCGCGGCGGGGCTCAAGGCCAACATGGCGGCGCTGCGCGATTTGCCGCGGCAGCTGCGGCTGCGCGGTCTTGGCGGGCAGATTGTCGTCGATCTGGCGCCGATGGCCAAGAAGGACCGGCGCCCGGCCGAGACCGAGTTGCGCCGCGCGCTCAAGACCTGCCAGGTCGAGACCACCATGGTCGGCTGGACCAACCTCGGCCACTACGAGCTGCACCGCGCGCGGGTGCGCACGCCCTTGCCGGAGGTACCATGAGCTGTCCGATCTGTGCAAAACCCACCGATGACAAGTACCGGCCGTTCTGCTCGAAACGCTGCGCTGATCTCGACCTGGGCAAGTGGCTGAGCGGCGCCTATGCCGTGCCGCTCGAGGAAGAGGACGAATTCAGCGACAGCCAGCCCCCGGTGGACGGGCCGCCGCGCCGGACCCACTGACCCCGCGTGCCGCGGTAAAAACCCGCAAAAGATCAGGAGTTTGCGCAGGCTTTCGTTGACTTGTGCCGGCAAGGAAGTAGCCTTGGGTCAAGTTCCGACCCAGAGATTGCATCCTGACACGGGGGATACCATGAAATTTGCCAAAGCCACCTTTATTGCCGGTCTGCTGGCGCTGGGCGCAGCACCTGCGCTGGCCGCAAGCGACATCTATACCGGTGACGGCACCACCCGGGCGGGCCAGAACCTGGTCTTTCCCTATCCCGGCGTCGCCAATACCTGCCCCGCCGGTCTGCAGCCGGTGCTGGCCAATGGCGAGATCTGCTGCGGCAAGCCCAACACCACCGCCAGCTTCTACAACGCGCCCGGCAAGCCGCGGCACGTGGTCAAGCGGCGCCATCTGGCGAAATCCCACGCCCCCAGGGTCTATGCGCCAGAGGGCTACAAGGGCGTGATCTACAAGTAATCCCGCCACGTCCCGTCCGCCGGGGCCGATCCGGCCTTGGCAAGTCCTGCCGGGCCGCGTATATGCGCGGCCTGATGCTTTTCGCGCCCATCCCCCGGGCGACGACCCCGAAGGAGCCGATATGCAGGGCAGCGCCAATCTCAACATCATGCTCAAGACCGCCCGCAAGGCGGGCCGGTCTCTGGTCAAGGATTTCCGCGAGGTCGAGAACCTGCAGAGCTCGTCCAAGGCAGCGGGCGACTTCGTGACCAAGGCCGACATTGCCGCCGAGAAGATCATCAAGGAAGAGCTGATGGGCGCGCGGCCCACCTATGGCTTCCTCGGTGAAGAGGGTGGCGAGACCGCAGGCCAGGACCCAACCCGCCGCTGGATCGTGGATCCGCTCGACGGCACCTCGAACTTTCTGCACGGTCTGCCGCATTGGGCGGTGTCGATCGCGCTGGAACACAAGGGCCAGATCGTCTCGGCGGTGGTTTTCGACCCCGCCAAGGACGAGATGTTCTTTGCCGAGAAGGGCGGCGGCGCCTGGATGAACGACACCCGCGTGCGGGTGTCTGACCGTCGCGGCATGAACGAGGCGCTGTTTGCCACCGGCGTGCCCTTCGGCACCCGTCGTGGCCTGCCCGAGACGCTGACCGACCTTGCCCGGCTGATGCCGGTCTGTGCCGGTGTGCGGCGCTGGGGCGCCGCGGCGCTCGATCTGGCTTATGTGGCGGCCGGTCGCTTTGACGGCTACTGGGAACGCGACATTCAGGCCTGGGATGTTGCCGGCGGCCTGCTGATTGCCCGCGAGGCTGGCGCTTTGGCCGAGGCGATCACACCCGACGCCGATCCGTTTGACGATCGCTCGGTGATCTGCGCCAACGAGCGTCTTTTCAATCAGTTCGCCAAGGTGATCCGGGGCTGACCCCGGCTCTGTCCGACAAAATTGCAAAGGCCCCGGCGGTGCTGCCGGGGCCTTTTGCGTTCTGGGGTCAGCCTTTCAGGCAGTCCGCCATCGCCTTGGCCATCCCGGTGATCAGTGCCGGGTAGAAGCCTGGCCCTGTCTCCAGCCCGCTGCCCAGCGGATCGAGCGTGGCAATCCGCGCACCTGTGCCTTCGGCCAAGGTGTCGATCAGCCCGCTGTCGAATTGCGGTTCGGCAAAGAGGCAGGTGATCCCCTCGGCCGCGACCTGCGCCTGCAGCGCCCGCACCCGTGCCGGGCCGGGGGCCGCGGCATCGCCCAGAGACACAGCGCCTGCGGCATGCAGGTCGAAATGCTCTTCGAAGTAGTGATAGGCGTCGTGGAAGACGAGGAACTTGTGGTCGCGCACCGGCGCCAGCAGCGCCTCTGCCGCCGCGCTCGCGGCGTCGATCTCGGCCAGGGCTTCGGAGGCATTGGCGCGGTAGCGCTCGGCATTCTCCGGGTCGCGCTCGGCCAGGGTCTCGGCGATCAGCCGGCTCCAGGCCTTGGCGTTGGCCGGGTCGAGCCAGCTGTGGGGATCATACGCGCTGTCGCCGTGATCATGTCCGGCGTGGCCGTGGCCGGTATGCGCGTCTTCTTCGGCGTGGTCGTCGTGATTGGCGTGACCGTCATGCTCGGCGTGGTCGTCCTCACCATGGTCATGGTCCGCATGGGCCATTTCGTCCGCATGCCCGTGGTCATGCCCATCTCCGAAACTCTCGCGCCACTTCAGCAGGCGGGTCTCGGGGTAGGCGTTGACATCAATCACTGCCTCCGAGGACAGCGTGTCCAGCGTCCGGTCCAGCCAGGGCGCCAGCGCCGGCCCGGCCCAGACCACCAGATCGGCGCTCTGCAGCGCCCGCGCCTGCGAGGGCCGCAGGGCGAAATCATGCGGCGAGGCGCCGGCGGGCACGATCAGCTCGGGCGTGCCGACACCGTCCATCACCCGGGCCACCAGCCCGTGCAGCGGCGCGATATCGACCGCGACGCTGGGCACCTCGGCAAGGGCAGGGGCAGCGGCAAGCGCCAAGGGAAGCGAAAGAGATTTCAACATGGAGATGTTACCTTATAACGTTTGGCGCTTGATAGCCGGCAGGTTATTACGTATCAAGTCGAAAAACGTGAAAGGGCGGCGCATGGACCCGATCGGCTTTGACCAGCACGACCATCAGACCTGCATGACCGGCGGCGTGGCCGCCGCCGACGAACATTGTGCGGCCAAGGGGCTGCAGTTCACCCCGGTGCGCCGCCGCACGCTGGAAATCCTGCTGTCGGAACACCGCGCCATGGGCGCCTATGACCTCTTGCAGGTGCTGGGGGCCGAGGGCTTCGGCTCGCAACCGCCGGTGGTCTACCGGGCGCTGGAATTCCTGGTGAAGAACGGCTTTGCCCACAAGATCGAGCGGCTCAACGCCTTTGTTGGCTGCGTCCATCCCGGTGCCGATCACACCCCGGCCTTCCTGATCTGCCGCGCCTGCGATGCGGTGGCCGAGACCCGTGCGCGCCCGGCCATGACGCTCTTGCGCGATCTGGCAGAAGAGGCCGGCTTTGCCGTCGAACGCGCGGTGATCGAGGCCGAGGGGCTCTGCCCCAATTGCCGCGAGGCGGCCGCCGAATGACCCTGATGTCAATGCAGGGCGTGAGCATTCGCCACGGCAGCTTCCCGGCCCTGAGCAACGTGGATTTCGCCATCACCAAGGGCGAGATCGTCACCGTCGTCGGCCCCAACGGCTCTGGCAAGTCGACGCTGCTGCGGGCGCTGATCGGTGCGGTCAAACCCTACGCCGGGCGGATCGACCGGCCCAGGGGCATGCGCGTCGGCTACGTGCCGCAGAAGCTGCATATCGACCCGACCCTGCCGATGCCCGTCGACCGTTTCCTGTCGCTGCCGACCCGCGTCTCACCCGCCCGCCGCGCCACGGCGCTTGAGCGGGCAGGGGTGCCCGACCTCGCCGGTCGCCAGATGGCGGCGCTGTCCGGTGGCCAGTTGCAGCGCGTGTTGCTGGCCCGGGCGATCCTGCACGAGCCGCATCTGCTGCTGCTCGACGAACCGACCCAGGGGCTCGACCAGCCCGGCGCCGCGGCCTTCTATCGCCGGATCGAGGACCTGCGCGGCGAACTGGGCTGCGCGGTGCTGATGGTCAGCCATGATCTGCACGTGGTGATGAGCGCCTCCGACCGGGTGATCTGCCTCAACGGCCATGTCTGCTGCGAGGGCCACCCCGAGATCGTGGCCTCCGCCCCGGAATACCGCGCGCTCTTTGGCTCCGGTACCGGCGGCGCGCTGGCGCTCTATCGGCATGAGCACGACCACGAGCACGACGCCGGCTGCGATCACGATCACGGTTCCGATCACGCGCATGACCACAAACACAAGCACGAGGCGGCGGAATGACCCTGCTCGACGATTTCATTGTCCGCGCGGTGCTGGCGGGCCTCGGCGTGGCCTTGGCGGCGGCCCCGCTGGGTTGTTTCGTGGTCTGGCGGCGGATGGCCTATTTCGGCGATGCCACAGCGCATGCCTCGATCCTCGGCGTGGCGCTGGCGCTGGCCTTCTCGGCCTCGCCGCTGCTCGGTGCGCTGATCGTGGCGCTAGCGATGGCGACGACGGTCTCGGTGCTGTCGGGCCGCGGATTTGCGGTCGACACCATGCTGGGCGTGCTGGCGCATTCCTCGCTGGCCTTCGGGCTGGTGGCGGTGTCGCTGCTCGATGGCGTGCGGATCGACCTGATGTCCTATCTCTTCGGCGACATCCTCGCTGTCGGCCGGTCCGACCTTCTGGTGATCTGGGGCGGGGCGGCCTCGGTGATCGGGTTGATGCTCTGGCGCTGGCAGGCGCTGCTCACCGCGACGCTCAGCGACGAGCTCGCCTGGGCCGCCGGCATCGACCCCCGGCGCGAACAGATGGTGCTGACCCTGGCGCTGGCGCTGGTGGTCGCCGTGGCGATCAAGGTGGTGGGCGTGCTGCTGATCGCCGCCATGCTGATCATCCCCTCGGCCGCTGCCCGCCCGCTGTCCTCGACGCCAGAGACCATGGCCGCCATTGCCGCGCTGGTGGGCGCGGGCGCGGTGCTGGGCGGGGTGCAACTGGCGCTGCTGCTCGATTCGCCCACCGGCCCGACCATCGTCTGTGCCGCGGCGCTGCTCTTTGCCGCCAGCGTCACCTTCTCGCTGATCCGGGGTCGCCGGGCCTGACCCTGCTCCCCCGGCCCCCTGCTTCTTCTGTTCTAAAATACCCTTGGGGGGAGGCCTCTGGCCGGGGGGCAAAGCCCCCCTCCACCCGTGAAATCCGGCGCAACGCCGGGGTTTTTCGCCCTCCCGGGGTTGCAAGCCGAAGCCGGGCAACACACCTAGAGCGGAACCCTTTCGCGGCAAGTCCCGCCGCCGGAAACGCGCATAATTTTTCCCAACCCACTTGTTGACAGAGGCCGGCAAACTGCCTAGCTATGCGCCGTTAGCACTCAAACAGGGTGAGTGCTAACGGCTCCTCGAGAGGGGCCAGACTGGAACAGAACTTTGAGCCAAGGAGCTGCAAAGATGGCATTTACACCGCTGCATGACCGCGTGCTGGTGCGTCGCACCGAGAGCGAAGAGAAAACCAAGGGCGGGTTGATCATTCCTGACAGCGCTAAGGAAAAGCCGCAGGAAGGTGAAGTTGTGGCTGTGGGCGCCGGCGCGCGCGACGACAGCGGCAAGCGCCTCGACATGGACGTCAAGGCCGGCGACAAGATCCTGTTCGGCAAATGGTCGGGCACCGAGATCACGCTGGACGGCGAAGAGCTGCTGATCATGAAGGAAAGCGACATCATGGGCGTTATCGCCTGATAGTTGCCGGGTGGCCCCGCCACCCACCTGATCCACCGAAATTTCAAGTCAAGGAGAGTCTCAAATGGCTGCCAAGGACGTCAAATTCGATACCGATGCCCGCAACAAGATGCTCAAGGGCGTCAACATCCTCGCCGATGCGGTGAAGGTGACCCTCGGCCCGAAAGGCCGTAACGTCGTGCTCGACAAATCCTTCGGCGCACCGCGCATCACCAAAGACGGTGTGTCGGTTGCCAAGGAAATCGAACTGGAAGACAAGTTCGAGAACATGGGCGCACAGATGGTGAAGGAAGTCGCTTCCCGCACCAACGACGAAGCCGGTGACGGGACCACCACCGCAACCGTGCTGGCGCAAGCCATCGTCAAGGAAGGCATGAAGTCGGTCGCAGCGGGCATGAACCCGATGGACCTCAAGCGCGGCATCGACCTCGCGACCTCGAAAGTCGTCGCAGCGATCAAGGCGGCGGCCCGCGAAGTCTCCGACAGCCACGAAGTCGCACAGGTCGGCACCATCTCGGCCAACGGCGAAGCCGAAATCGGCCAGCAGATTGCTGACGCGATGCAGAAAGTCGGCAACGAAGGCGTGATCACCGTCGAAGAGAACAAAGGCCTCGAGACCGAGACCGATGTCGTCGAAGGCATGCAGTTCGACCGCGGCTACCTGAGCCCCTACTTCGTCACCAACTCGGACAAGATGATTGCCGAGCTGGAAGACTGCATGGTGCTGCTGCACGAGAAGAAACTCTCCTCGCTGCAGCCGATGGTTCCGCTGCTCGAGCAGGTGATCCAGTCGCAGAAGCCGCTGCTGATCATCGCGGAAGACGTGGAAGGCGAAGCGCTGGCGACCCTCGTGGTCAACAAGCTGCGCGGCGGCCTGAAAATCGCAGCCGTCAAGGCACCGGGCTTCGGCGATCGCCGCAAGGCCATGCTGCAGGACATCGCGATCCTGACCGGCGGCCAGGTGATCTCGGAAGACCTCGGCATGAAGCTCGAGTCGGTCACCATGGACATGCTCGGCACCGCCAAGAAAATCTCGATCACCAAGGACGAGACCACCATCGTCGACGGTGCTGGCGAGAAAGCGGAAATCGAAGCGCGCGTCGCCCAGATCCGCAACCAGATCGAGGAAACCACCTCGGACTACGACCGTGAGAAGCTGCAGGAACGCGTCGCCAAACTGGCCGGCGGTGTGGCTGTCATCCGCGTTGGCGGCATGACCGAGGTCGAAGTGAAAGAGCGCAAGGACCGCGTCGACGACGCCCTGAACGCGACCCGCGCAGCTGTGCAGGAAGGCATCGTCGTCGGCGGCGGTGTGGCCCTGGTGCAGGCGGCCAAGACCCTCGAAGGTCTGACCGGCGACAACAACGACCAGAACGTCGGTATCTCGATCGTCCGCAAGGCGCTGGAAGCGCCGCTGCGCCAGATCGCAGAGAACGCCGGTGTCGACGGTTCCGTGGTGGCTGGCAAGGTCCGCGAAAGCGACGACGTCAAGTTCGGCTTCAACGCCCAGACCGAAGAATATGGCGACATGTTCAAATTCGGCGTGATCGACCCCGCGAAAGTGGTGCGCACTGCCCTGCAGGACGCAGCATCGATCGCCGGTCTGCTGATCACCACCGAAGCGATGGTGGCAGACAAGCCCGAGAAGCCCGGTGCCGGTGGCGGCATGCCCGACATGGGCGGCATGGGCGGCATGGGCGGCATGATGTAAGTCACGCCATCCAGACGGATGATCGGGGTCGCCTTCGGGCGACCCCTTTTTGTTTTTGGGGACGAGGTGAACCGCGTCAACGACGGCTGCGGCGTGACGATCCTGCCTGGTGCTCCGCGCCCCGGACCTGATCCGGGGCCTCCCAGCCAGCACCAGCATCTCGCGTCAGCCGCCCCACTGCGAAAGCCGCGCCATCGACGGGCCGCGGCGTGGCGATGCGACCTGAGGTCTGTGCTATTTTTTCAAGCCATTGGCGCGCTTTGGAAAAGCGATGCGCGCACGTCACCCAATCGCCGGGCCGAGGGGGTGGGTCATGCCATAGGCATGCTTCCAGCATGGCGATGGCGCGGCGGCCTGCGGCCTTGATTCCGCACCTGTCGCGCTTGAGGAGGGGGCGGCCTTAAAGAGGCCTCAGTTCGACTTCCGACCCACTCGGAACGGCAGGGGGGCAATCGGCACGCCTTCCTCGACCAGCTGTCGGGCCTCTTCCGGCTTGGCCTCGCCGCGGATCGCGCGGCTCGGGGCCTCGCCCAGATGAATGGCGCGGGCCTCGCGGGCAAAGTTGCGGCCCACGTCCTCGGAGGTCTTTTCGATGTGCTTTTTCAGTTCGGCCAGCGCCTGCTCGGCGGGCGAGGCCGGGGTCGAGAGCGGCTTTTCCTCGCTCTCGGGCTTGCGCGCGCTGCCATGCGACACCCGCGGTGCCATCAGGTCACGGTCAACCTCGCTGATGCCGCAGACGGCGCAGGCCACCATGCCGGCCGCCTGCAACTTGTCAAAGGCGGCGGCGGATTGGAACCAGCTCTCGAACCTGTGGTCCGCGCTGCATTTCAACGCATAATGAATCATCGTCTTGACCGATCCTTGATTGAAAAAGACATAGCCATTTGCCGGGCAAGTTCAACTCGTCACGCGCGGATGTGACATTCCTGCCGCAGGCGTTTCTTGCTGAAATTTCCAGTAAAACCGCCGCTCTCAGCTCGGCAAAAGCGCAAGAATCCGGGTCAGAACCTCGGCCAGATCGGCGGGCTCGTCGAGCTGCTCATGCGCCTTGCGGCGCATCGCGTCGCGGCGGTCGGGGTCGCGCACCTGAAGCAACGCGCGGGACAACTCCTCGGCTGTATCGACCTGGATCGCGGCGCCGGCCACGTCGAGCATGCGGAAGATGCGGGTAAAGTTGCTGGTGTCGGGGCCGTGCAGCAGGGTGCTGTCGAACACCGCCGGTTCAAACGGCGTGTGACCGCCTTTTTCGACCAGCGAGCCACCGATGAAGGTGGTGCCGGCCAGCTGGTACCAGAGCGGCATTTCCCCAAGCGTATCCGCGACATAGACCGCGCCGGGCTGTGGCGCCTGGCGTTTCGAGCGTTGGGTCACCGCGAGGCCTGCGTCGCGCACCATGGCGGCGATCTCGTCGCCGCGGCGGGGGTGGCGGGGGGCGATGATCAGCTGGGTCTCGGGGCGCCTGCGCAAGAGCCGTGCATGGGCGGCGATGACGATCTCGTCCTCGCCCTCGTGGGTCGAGGCGGCCAGCCAGGTGGCTTCGCGGTCAAAGGCGGCCCGCAGCTTCGGGTCGATGGTCAGCCCGGCGGGCGGCACGTAGAAGGCCTTGAGGTCGAGCACCGGCGCGTTCTGATCCGGCGTCAGCCCGAAGTCGCGCAACCGGCGGCGCGAACCATCGTCCTGCGCCGAGACGAAGCTCAGCCGCGCCAGCATCTGCCGGGGCAGGGTGCCCAGCTTGCGCCAGGATTGCGCCGTGCGCATCGACAGCCGCGCGCCGATGGCCATCACCGGCAGACCGCGGTCGGAGAGGGTGGTCACCCGGTTGGGCCAGAACTCCGCCTCGAGCAGCACGTGACCGATGACGCCGTAGCGCCGGCAGAGGGCGGCCGCCGACCACCGGGTGTCAAAGGGCGCCAGCCGCGCCGTCAGGCCCGGCAGGTCCCAAGCCTGTGCCAGGTCGCGGGCGGTGAGCGAATTGCTGGTGATCAGGAACTTCAGGTCGGGGCGAAGATCGTGCAGCGCCAGGATCACCGGCCGCGCCGAGGTCAACTCGCCGTTCGAGGCCGCATGCACCCAGAGATGCGCGCCCTCGGCCCGGCCCAGCGACAGCCCGGTGCGCTCCGCCCAGTCGCGCAGCCGCTCGCGCCCCGAGATCACCCGCGCCAGCAGCACCAGCGCGACAAGCGGCCAGGCGACGGATACGGCAAGGCGATACAGCGGCAGGGCCGGTAAAGTCATTTAGGATCAAAGGTCCTTGGCAATCGTGCGCAGTTCGAATTTCTGGATCTTGCCGGTCGATGTTTTCGGCAGTTCACGGAATACGACCTTTTTCGGCGTCTTGAAACCCGCAAGTCGGGACCGGACAAAGGCAATGAGCTCGTCCTCGCTGGCCTCGTGGCCATCCTTCAGCTCGATAAAGGCGCAGGGCACCTCGCCCCATTTTTCGTCCGGCCGGGCCACCACCGCCGCCAGCGACACCGCATCATGGTCCATCAGCGCCGCTTCGACCTCGACCGACGAGATGTTCTCGCCGCCAGAGATGATGATGTCCTTGGCGCGGTCGGCGATCTGGATGTAGCTGTCTGGATGCTGGATGGCGATGTCGCCGGAGTGGAAATAGCCGCCCTTGAAGGCCTGGGCGGTGGCCTCGGGGTTCTTGTAATAGCCCTTCATCACCGCATTGCCGCGGAACATGATCTCGCCCTGGGTGGTGCCGTCCATCGGCACCTGCTTCAGGCTGTCGGGGTCGAGCACGGTGATCTCGTCCATCATCGGCATCGCCACGCCTTGCCGCGCCTTGACCGCGGCGCGATCCTCGGGCGTCAGCGCCTGCCAGTCCTCGTCGCGCCAGGTGCATTCGGTGCCGGGGCCATAGGTTTCGGTCAGCCCGTAGACCTGGGTGATGTTGAAGCCCATCGGCTCGATCTTGGCCAGGGTTGCCGGGGCAGGGGGCGCGCCGGCGGTAAACACCTCGACCCGGTGATCGAAGCGGCGCCGCTCGGCCTCGGGGGCATTGACCAGCATGTTGAGCACGATCGGCGCGCCGCCGAAATGGGTCACGCCCTCGTCGGCAATGGCGTCGAATATCGCCCGCGCAGTGATGTCGCGGCAGCAGACCAGCGTCCCGCCCAGAAGCGGCATCATCCAGGTGTGGCACCAGCCGTTGCAGTGAAACAGGGGCACGATGGTCAGATAGCGCGGATAAAGCACCATGCGCCAGGAGATCGGCTGCGCCATCGCGCTGAGATAGGCGCCGCGGTGATGGGTCACCACGCCCTTGGGCCGGCCGGTGGTGCCGGAGGTGTAGCTGAGCGCAATGCTCTCCCATTCGTCCTGCGGCAGGATCCAGGTAAAGCCGTCATCGCCGGTGGCGAGAAAGTCCTCGTATTCCAGGTGATCGCCGCTGGCCGGGTGACCGGCCTCGGCGTCGGGCACCTCGACGATCCCCGGTGCCACGCTTTTCATCAGCGCCAGCGCCTCGGTCACCACCGGCAACACCTGGCTGTCGACCAGCACCAGCCGCGCGCCGCCATGGTCGAGGATATAGGCGATGGTCTCGGGCTCGAGCCGGGTGTTGATGGTGTTGAGCACCGCGCCGCAGGCCGGCACGCCGAAATGCGCCTCGGCCTGGGCGGGGATGTTAGGCAGGACCGTCGCCACCACGTCGCCGGGCTTGATGCCGGCGCCGGCCAGCGCCGCGGCCAGCCGGGTGCAGCGGGCGTGGTACTCGGCATAGGTCTTGCGGTGACTGCCATAGGCCACGGCCAGGCGTTCAGGAAAGATCCGCAGGGCGCGCTGCAGCATCGAAAGCGGCGTCAGCGGCACGTAGTTTGCGGGGTTTCGGTCCAACCCGGTCTCGTCCGCCAGCCAGCCCATGGTC
Source organism: Marinovum sp. (assembly GCF_048263515.1). Classification (NCBI taxonomy): domain Bacteria; kingdom Pseudomonadati; phylum Pseudomonadota; class Alphaproteobacteria; order Rhodobacterales; family Roseobacteraceae; genus Marinovum; species Marinovum sp. The sequence goes on from NZ_JBLXEC010000002.1 coordinate 225,578, forward strand.
ATCTCCCCTTTTGCGCCAGTTCATGTCGTTATAAGGCAAGACAGACCTCCCGCAAGCAGGCCCGTTGCCCCCCATGAGCAGTGCACTTCCCCAAACCCGTCCGCTGGCCGCCGCGGCCTCGATGTTAGGCGCCATGGCCGTGATCGGCGTGATCGACAATTTCGTGCCGACGCTGGCCGAAGAGATCGGCCTCTGGCAATTCTACCTCGCCCGGCTGGTGCTGGCGCTGCCGCTGGTGGTGCTGGCGGCGCGGCTGGGTTTTGGCACGGTGGTGCCGCGGCGGCCTTGGGCCGTGGCGCTGCGCGGGGCGCTGCTGGCGGTCTCGATGATGTTCTACTTCGGCGCGTTGTCGCTGATGCCGATTGCCCAGGCGCTCTCGGGCCTCTTCACTTCGCCGGTTTTCGTGCTGGTGATCACCGCGTTGGCCCTGCGCCAGCCGATCGGGCCCTGGCGCATCCTGGCGGTGAGCATGGGCTTTACCGGCATCCTCGTGGTGCTGAGCCCCGATCCGACCAGCCTGAGCATCGCCACCTTCCTGCCGGTGCTGGGCGGGCTGTTCTATGCGCTGGGGGCGATTGCCACCCGCACGGTCTGCGCCGGCGAGGACATACTGGCCATGCTGCTGGCGATGTTCCTGGCCCAAGGCGTGATCGGCGTGACCGGGCTGACCGCGCTGGCGGTGCTGCAGCCCGAGGTGGCCGAGGGCGCGGCAGGCTTTGTCGCCCGAGGCTGGGTCTGGCCGCTGTCGCCTCTGGCGCTCTGGCTCCTGCTGATCCAGTCAGTGTTCTCGGTGCTGGGGGTGGGGCTTCTGACCCGGGCCTATGCGCTGGGCGATGCGTCCTATGTGGCGGTCTTCGAATATTCGGTCTTCATCTTCGGGCCGCTGGCGGGCTTTGCGCTCTATGGTCACCGGGTCGGCTGGAACGAGGTGGCGGGCATCGCGCTGATCGCCGCCGCCGGACTGGTGATTGTCTGGCGGCTGCGGGACGGGTAGCAAGGTGCGATGATCATCTCTCGCGGCCGGCGCTACATTTTTGTCCACATCCCAAAGACCGGTGGCACCGCCATGGCGCTGGCGCTGGAAGACCGCGCCAAGGCCGATGACATCCTGATCGGTGACACCCCCAAGGCGCAGCGGCGCAGGAAGCGCCTCAAGGCGCTGACCGCGCGCGGGCGGCTCTGGAAACACGCGATGCTGGCCGATATCGACGGGGTGGTCGGGCCGGAAGAGTTGAATGATTTCCTGATCTTCACCCTTGTGCGCAACCCTTGGGACCGGGTGGTGAGCTATTACCACTGGCTGCGGACCCAGAGCTTTGACCATCCCGCCGTGACGCTGGCGCAGAGCCTGAGCTTCGCCGATTTCCTACGGGCCGAGCATGTCCAGGCCAGCCTGCAGCACAGCCCCGCCGCTCGCTATGTAACCGACGCGCAGGGCCGGGAGCGCGAGGCGCTCTTCCTGCGGCTCGAACATCTCGAGGCCGACAAGGCACCGCTCGAGGCGCATCTCGGTTTTCAACTCGAGATGCCGCATGCCAACCGGTCGGATCGGACAGCAGATTATCGGGCGTATTACGACGATGCGGGCGCCGCGATCATCGCCAGGGTCTGCGCCGCGGATATCGCGCGCTTTGGCTACAGCTTCTGATCAGCCCCGCCACTTCGGGTGGCCGTCGTGCTTTTTCGGAAAGCGCAGCGCATAGAATTTGCGGGTCAGCCAGGTGGCATGCGGGCGGTTCCAGTCCATCCGGTCACGCACCAGGAGGGCTCTGGCGATACTTGTCGGTAACATATTAACCCTTTCCTTTTGACCTGTGGCGACATAGCATCGCGCGGCGTCACCTATGCAATGTATATACACTTCGGCGCCAGGATTTTCAAGGGCCGGATCAGTGACGTGAGCGACAAGCCGGAAAAGACCAGGACCGCCAACAAGGATGCGCAGCTGATCCTGCGGCTCGACAAGCAGGAACGCGATGACTTTGTCGCGCTCTGCCGCGAGCTCGACACCACCGCGGCGCGAGAGATCCGGCATTTCATCCGCAAGTTCATGAAGAAGAACGCCGGCAAGCGCTGATCTCAGGCGGCGCGCCGCAGGCTGGCGGTCATCACCCCCATGGCGATCAGTGCGCCGCCGCCGGCGCGGGTGATCCAGGTGATCACTCCGGGGCGCGAGATCATCCGCCGCAGCCGGTCGGCCAGCAGCGCGAATGCCAGCGCGTTCAGCGCCGCGAGGCCCACGAAGGTGGCGATCAGCACCGCGAACTGCGGCACCAGCGGCGCGGCGGGGTCAAGGAACTGCGGCACGAAGGCGATGAAAAAGGCGATGGATTTCGGGTTCAGCGCCGTCACCGCCGCCGCATGGCCAAAGACCCCGCGCGGGGTGACATCGGCGCGGATACGCTCGGCCGCCAGCCCGTCGGAGGGCGCCGAGCGGAGCAGCTTGATCCCCAGCCAGACGAGGTAGGCGGCGCCCAGCCATTTCAGCAGGGTAAAGAGCGTGGCCGAGGCCAGCACCAGCGCCCCGAGCCCCGCCAGCGAGGCCGTCATGGCAATGAAATCCCCGGTCGCCACCCCCGCCGCCGAGGCCACAGCGACGCTGCGGCCCTTGGACAGTGCATAGCTCAGCACCAGCAGCACCGTAGGGCCCGGGATCAGCAAGAGCGCGGTCGAGGCCGCCACGAAGGTCAGCCAGAGGTCGAAGTTCATCCTGTGTGTCCCCTATGTCAGCCCGGCGCCCGGTTCAGAACCCGCCCCGTCACCGCGTCGAGCCGCGCCATCACCTCCGGATCGCGTTTGTCGGGCGCGGTCAGGATGGCATGTTCCAGCGCCCGGTCGCAGCCATGCAGGCAGGGCGCCCGCTCGGCCCCCAGAAGCGCCGGCAGCCGGCCCACCAGGTCGCGCCCCTTCTCGGCGTTGCCCATCAGCGTGGCGATGATCTGCGTCACGTCGACCTCGCCATGATCGGGGTGCCAGCTGTCGTAATCGGTGATCATCGCGACGCTCGCATAGCAGAGCTCGGCCTCGCGGGCGAGCTTGGCCTCTGGCATGTTGGTCATGCCGATCACGTCGGCGCCCCAGCTTTCGCGATACATCTTCGACTCCGCCAGGGTCGAGAACTGCGGGCCCTCCATCGCGAGGTAGGTGCCGCCGCGATGCACCTTGATACCAGCGTCCCGTGCCGCCACCTCGCAGGCGTCGGACAGGCGCGGGCAGGTGGGATGGGCCACGCTCACATGGGCGACGCACCCGGTGCCGAAGAAGCTTTTCTCGCGCGCAATCGTGCGGTCGATGAACTGGTCGACAATGACGAAATCGCCAGGCGCCATGTCTTCGCGGAACGAGCCACAGGCCGAGACCGAGATCACGTCGGTGACGCCGATCCGCTTGAGCGCGTCGACATTGGCGCGGTAGGGCACGGTCGCGGGGGCATGCACATGGCCGCGGCCATGGCGTGGCAGGAAAGCCATCTTCACCCCGTCCAGCGTACCGGTCAGCAGTTGGTCCGAAGGGGTGCCCCAGGGGGTGTCGACCGAGACCCACTCGGCCCCGCTCAGCCCGGCGATCTCGTAAATCCCCGATCCGCCGATCACCCCGATCATCGTCTCCGCCATCTGCACGCTCCGTCTGTTGTCGGCGCCACCTTAGACAGCGGTGCATCGAGCGCAAGCCGGGCCAGCGGCTGCCCGTGGGGTGCCGCACTGTCGGACGTTCAGCCGCGCTTTATCTCAGCCGAGTCAGAGAGACTTCCGAGCGATGCGTCCAGCCCAGCCAAAGCGGCAGCCCGGCCCGGCGGGCAGCCGCTGGCCCGGCGGCCTGCGGCCTTGACTTCGGGCCGTGGCACGAGAACTTGCCTTGCCCCCGTTGCAGAGCCGCCATCCCCAGTGCCCCGCGGGGTAGCATTCCGCGCGCCAGCGCCTTATAGCGCTAGCGCAACCAATCACGAAATCAGGATCCCCAGATGAAACGCGCCTTGCTGGCCTCATTCGCCAAGGGCTCTGCCATGCCCGACCTCCGCTGGATGCCCGACGAGGGCTTTACCATGGGGCGGCTGCGGATCGAATTGCTCTCCGGCCTCACCGTGGCGCTGGCGCTTGTCCCAGAGGCGGTGGCCTTTGCCTTCGTCGCCGGTGTCCACCCGCTGGTGGGCCTCTACGCCGCCTTCCTCGTCGGTCTGATCACCGCCCTGATCGGCGGCCGGCCCGGCATGATCTCGGGCGCGACCGGCGCCCTGGCGGTTGTCATGGTGGCGCTGGTGGCCGAGCACGGGGTCGAATACCTCTTTGCCACCGTCGTCCTGATGGGGCTGTTGCAGATATTCGCCGGCGCCATGCAATGGGGCAAGTTCATCCGGCTGGTGCCACACCCGGTGATGCTGGGCTTCGTCAACGGGCTGGCGATCGTGATTTTCCTCGCCCAGCTGACCCAGTTCAAGGTGCCGGGCTCGGCCGAGGCCTCGGGCCACGGCATGGGCGGCGGCGAATGGCTGACCGGCCTGCCGCTGGCGACAATGCTGGGGCTGGTGGCGCTGACCATGGTCATCATCTGGGCGACGCCCAAGATCACCAAGGTGATCCCGGCGCCGCTCGCCGGCATCGGCGTTGTGGCGGCGCTGGTCATCGCCTTCGGCATCGACGTGCCGCGGGTGGGCGACATGGCCTCGATCCAGGGCGGGCTGCCGCAGTTCCACATCCCGATGGTGCCGCTGACCTGGGAAACCTTCCAGATCATCCTGCCCTATGCGGTGATCCTTGCCGCGATCGGGTTGATCGAATCGCTGCTGACGCTGAACCTGGTGGGCGAGATCACCGGCAAGCGCGGCGGCGCCAGCCAGGAATGCATCGCCCAGGGCGTGGCCAATACCGTCACCGGCTTTTTCGGCGGCATGGGAGGCTGTGCGATGATCGGCCAGTCGATGATCAACGTCAAATCCGGCGGCCGCACCCGCATCGCCGGCATCGCGGCGGCGGTCTTCCTGCTGATCTTCATCCTCTTTGCCTCGCCAATCATCGAGGTGATCCCGCTGGCGGCGCTGGTCGGCGTGATGTTCATGGTGGTGATCGGCACCTTCGCCTGGAACTCGCTGACCATCCTGCGCAAGGTGCCGAAGATGGATGCCTTCGTCATCCTGCTGGTCACCGCCGTCACCGTCTACGAAGACCTCGCGGTGGCCGTGGTCGTGGGCGTGATCGTCTCGGCGCTGGCCTATTCCTGGAACAACGCCCGGCGCATCCACGCCCGCACCCGCGAGTCGATCACCGACAAGGGTGCCAAGGTCTACGAGATTCAGGGCCCGCTGTTCTTCGGCTCCGCCGACGGCTTCATCGAGCTCTTCGACATCGCCAATGACCCCGACACCGTGATCGTCGACTTTGCCGAGAGCCGGGTGGTCGACCAGTCGGCGCTGCAGGCGATCGAGGCGATCGCCATCAAGTACGAGGCCGCCGGCAAGGTAATCAAGCTCCGTCACCTGAGCCGCGATTGCCACAGCCTGCTGACCAAGGCCGGCCACCTGATGGTCGACAGCGACGACGACCCCGATTACGAGCTGGCGGTCGATTACCACGTCCGCACCGGCATCCTCGGCGGCCACTGACAGGGGCAGGGACCTGGCGGCGCGCGGGGGGTCATGCCCGCGCCAGCCAGGTCCCGCCCAGGGCCCGGCACTGCGCGCCGGAGCCCAGCTTGAACCGCGCCAGCCCCGGCGCGGTGACGGTATCCACCATCCCCAGATCGAGCCGCGTGACCCCGCGCGACGCCAGCCCCAGCATCGCCCGCCAGAGCAGCAGGTGATGCGCCGAGCTTTCCCGGCCCTCGGGCCCCGACCAGCCGATATGATAGGTGGCGACCGCGCCGTGGCAGAGAAACAGCAGGGCCGCCACCGGCTCGCCCCGCCGCCGCGCCTCGAAGATCCGCGCCTGGCCGCGGTTGGCGGCGGCAAAGGCGGCGGTGAAGAGCGGCGGATAGCCGCGATACCGCTTCACCACCTGCTGCGCCTGGTCGATCCGCAACAGCCAGTGCCCGGGGTCGGGTGGCAGTGCCAGCGTCGCCACCTTCAGCCCGCTGTCAGCCGCGCGGTTAAGCCGGTTGCGCCACTTCTGCGCCATCCGTGCCCGAAGCGCGCTGGCCGTCCCTTCCAGAGACAGATCGGCCACATGCGCCCCGGTCCTGAGCTGCAGGCCCGGCGCCGCGCCCGGTGTCTCGGCGTTGATCAGGAAGGTCCGGCAGGCACAGGCGCTGCGCAATCGCCCGAGATCGCGCCGGGTGACATCGGCGCGCGAGATCAGCGCGACGGTGCCCAGCGGGCCAAAGCGCCGCCGAACCACCTGCACCTCGCCGCCCGACAGGCCGAGACCGATGCGCAGGGGCGGGCGGCCCAGATGCGTGAGCGCGGCGCCATAGGCCGGATGCTGCTGAAACGGCGCGTTCTGCACCGCTGCGAAGTGAGAGGCGTGAAAGGTCATGTGGCCATTAACATCTGATTCAGGTGAATCAGTCATTAATGGCCACATGAAAAAACACTTAGTCATGGGCGTCCACGCCCCGCCGCCGCGCCTCGCCCTCGCCGGGCTCGCGCTGTTCTCTGCCGGCCTGGCCCTGCCGGCCGGGCTGCTGCTCTGGCTGACGGAGTGGTTGTTGCTCTAGGCGCGGCGCCCTCCAAAAGCGCGGCGCCCCTGGCTTCTCTTGTTCGGAAATACCTCGGGGAGCGCGAGGGGCTGGCCCCTCGCATGACTGTGCTGAGCGCGAGGGGCTGGCCCCTCGGATAGACCTGCCGAGCGCGAGGGGCTGGCCCCTCGCTTCCGCTTCAGCCCAGCTGCACCAGCGCGTGCCGCTTCTTGCCCGCCGACAGCTTGATCGGCGAAGCCAGCGCGCCCGCGTCGAGCATCAGCCCGGCGTCGGTCAGCGGCGCATCATCGAGCCGAGCCCCGTTCTCGGCGATCAGCCGCTTGGCCTCCTTGCCGGATTTCGCCAGACCGGCCCGCACGATCACCTGCACGATCGAGATGCCTTCGGCCACCTCGTCGGAGGTGAGCGTCAGGGTCGGCAGGTCGTCACCCACGCCGCCTTTCTCGAAGACCTCGCGCGCCGTCGCCTCGGCAGCGGCGGCCGCCTCGGCGCCATGGCAGAGCGTGGTCACCGCATTTGCCAGCACGATCTTGGCCTCGTTGATCTCGGATCCCGCCAGCGCCCCCAGACGGTCGCATTCGGCGACGTCGATCTCGGTGTAGAGCTTGAGGAACCGGCCGACATCGGCATCGGTGGAATTGCGCCAGAACTGCCAGAACTCGTAAGGCGAGAGCATGTCAGCGTTGAGCCACATCGCGCCGCCCTGCGATTTGCCCATCTTGCGACCGTCAGAGGTGGTCAGCAGCGGCGAGGTCAGACCAAAGATCTCGTGGTCGAGCACCCGGCGCGTCAGGTCGATACCGTTGACGATATTGCCCCATTGATCCGACCCGCCCATCTGCAGCACGCAGTCGTAGCGGCGGTTCAGCTCGAGGAAGTCATAGGCCTGCAAAATCATGTAGTTGAACTCGAGGAAGGACAGCGATTGCTCGCGGTCGAGCCGCGACTTGACGCTCTCGAAGCTCAGCATCCGGTTGACCGAGAAATGCCGGCCGATGTCGCGCAGGAACTCGAGGTAGTTCAGCCCGTCGAGCCATTCGGCATTGTTCAGCATCAGCGCCCCGGTCGCATCGTCGCCATAGTCGAGATACTTTGCAAAGACTTGCTGCATGCCGGCGATATTGGCGTCGATCTGCTCGGGCCCAAGCAGCGGCCGCTCGTCGGATCGGAACGACGGATCGCCCACCTTGGTGGTGCCGCCGCCCATCAGGGTGATCGGCTTGTGACCGGTCTTCTGCAGCCAGCGCAGCATCATGATGTTGAGGAGATGCCCCACATGCAGCGATTTCGCCGTGGCGTCATAGCCGATGTAGGCGGTGACCACGCCGCTGGACAAGGCCTCGTCCAGCCCCTGATAATCGGTGCAATCGGCCAGATAGCCGCGCTCCATCATGACATGCATGAAGTCCGATTTGGGATGGTAGGTCATGAGGTCTCTCCGATATGGTCGGAACAAGGCTATAAAGGCCGCAGGCCACGAGGAAAAGAGCATGTTGCAGGCAGGCATGGTCAATGCACTGGGCGCGATGTCGGGAACGTCGCTTGACGGCGTCGACGCTGCGGTGATCCGCACCGACGGGCAGGTGATCGAGCGCTTCGGGGCCAGCCACTACAGGCCCTATTCCGAAGGTGAGCGCGCGGTGCTGCGCGAGGCTCTGGGGCTCTGGCCCGGCGCCGATCTGGATGCGGCGCTCGAGGTGGTGCAACGGGCGCATGTCGAGGCGATGTCGGGGTTCGAGAATGTGGCGCTGGCCGGCTTCCACGGCCAGACCCTGGCGCATGAGCCCGGCGGGCGCGGCACGCATCAGCTGGGCGACGGCGCGGCGCTGGCCGAGGCGCTGGGCGTGCCGGTGGTCTGGGATTTTCGCTCGTCCGACGTGCGACTGGGCGGGCAGGGCGCGCCGCTGGCGCCGTTTTTCCACTTTGCCTGCGCGCGCTGGATCGGCGCCGAACGGCCTGTCGCCTTTCTCAACCTCGGCGGCGTCGGCAACATCACCTGGGTCGATCCGCGCAAACCGGGCCCCGAGGCCGAGGGCGCGCTGCTGGCCTTTGACACCGGGCCCGCCAATGCGCCGCTCAACGACCTGATGCAGGAACGCCGTGGGCTGCCCTATGACAAGGACGGCGCGCTGTCGCGGCAGGGCGAGGTGGTGGACGGTGCGCTGGAGCTTTTCCTCGACGAGGGATATTTCCTGAAGATGCCGCCCAAGTCGCTGGACCGCAACGATTTCTCGCTGATGCTCGACCTGGTGCGCGAGCTCGGGGATGCCGATGCCGCGGCCACCATGTGCGCCATGGCGGCCAGCGCGGTGATGCGGGGGATGGAGCATTGCCCGGCCCCGCCGGAGGCGCTTTATGTCACCGGCGGCGGGCGCCACAACCCGGTGATGATGCAGATGCTCGGGGTCTCGCTCGATTGTCCGGTGCTGCCGGTCGAGGCGGTGGGCCTCGACGGTGACATGCTGGAAGCGCAGGCCTTTGCCTATCTCGCGGTGCGGGTGGCGCGCGGGTTGCCGACCTCGTCGCCCAGCACCACCGGGGTAAGGGCGCTGGTCGGTGGCGGCGAAATTTCCCGCCCCGAGGCGCTTCTCCGGTCCTGACGGACCGTCCTCGCGAGGCGGCCCGCGAGGGCCAAGGAGCGGCTCATTCGCCCGGGCGTTTCAGCGAAAAGACCTCGCGCACATCGGCGTAGTCGCGATAGCCCAGACGGGCCAGCGGCGCATAACGTGTCACGTCGAGCTGGCCGTCGACGAGGCAGGCGTCGTCGATATGCACGCCCACGACCTCGCCCAGCACCATGAAGTTCGACTTGCCTGCCAGCGGGATGATCTGCGTCATCCGGCATTCCAGCGCCGCCGGGCTGTCGGCCACCCGCGAACAGGCGATCTCTGCGCATTCGGCCCTGGCGATCCCGGCCTTGTCGAACTCGTCCACCTCGCGCGGCCAGGGGCCGGAACTCATGTTCATCCCGTCGCGCTGCGCCGAGGCGACGATATTGACGCAGAACACCCCGGTCTCGCGGATATTTGCGACGCTGTCCTTGGTGTCGCCGCGGTCTTCCTTGCTCGAGGTCGAGGAGAACATCACCTGGGGCGGCGTGTAAGCCACCGCGTTGAAGAAGGAATAGGGCGCCAGATTGTCCTGCCCGTCGCCCCCGCGGCTGGAGATCCAGCCGATCGGGCGCGGGCTGACAATCGCGCTGAAGGGGTTGTGCGGCAGGCCGTGGCCGTCTTCGGGACGATAGAACATGCGGGAATCCTTTGGCTTTACCCCTGACCTAGCCCCATGTTAACCGGCTTTCCACCATCACGAGCCAAGGACGCCCGCCTGTGATCCACTTGCGCAAAGAAAATCCGGGCGACCTCTGGGCCGTCGAGGCCCTCTATGACCTCTGTTTTGCGCCCGGCCGCACCGCGCTCAGCTCCTACCGCCTGCGCGAGGATGTGCCGCCGGTGGCCGAGCTGTCGACCGTGGCGGTGGACGAGGGCGGCATCATCGGTGGCGCCATCCGGTATTGGCCGGTGCATGTGGGCACGCATCCGGCGCTGCTGCTCGGGCCGATTGCCGTGCACCCGACCCGGCAGGGCGAGGGGCTGGGGGCGGCGCTGATCCGCGATTCGCTGGCGCGGGCGGCCGATCTGGGCTGGCACCGGGTGATGCTGGTGGGCGATGCGCCGTATTACGCCCGCTTCGGCTTTGACAAACTCGAAGGTGTCGAGATGCCGCCGCCCACCAACCCCGACCGGGTGCTGGGCCACGAGTTGACCGAGGGCGCCTGGCAAGGTGTGACCGGCGAGGTCATCCGCTGGATCGACGGGCCAGCTTCGCAGCCTTGAAATCCGGCCGAGGCGACCGATGTCAAGAAGGGTAACATCGGGGGCCGTCATGACCGGAACAGATCTGATCTCGCAATCCGCCGCCACGCGGCTCGACGCCCTGGCGCTGCGCTATCGCAAGGCCGGGGGTGTCGGTCTGCAGGTTCTCAACCTCGTCGGTAATCAGGCCGAGAACCTGCTCGAACGGCTGCCCGACGGCGTCAAGCAACGGCTGGAGGCTGCCACCGAACGCGCGCTGAGCATCGCGCTCGAGGCCGCAGGTCAGAGCCGCGCGCGGGTGGGCGATGCGCCGGGCTGGCTCAACCGCGCCGCCACCACCGCCATGGGCGCGGCAGGCGGCTTTGGTGGGCTGCCCTCGGCGCTGGCCGAACTGCCGGTGACCACCACGGTGCTGTTGCGCGCCATTCAGGGGATTGCCGCCGAACATGGCTTCGACCCCGACGATCCCGAGATTCGCGCCGAGTGCCTGCAGGTCTTTGCCGCCGCCGGGCCGCTTGAACATGACGACGGCACCAACATGGCCTTTCTTTCCGCCCGGGTGACGCTGACCGGGGCGACGGTGCATGGCGTCATCGCCCGCGTGGTGCCGCGGCTGGCCACGGTGCTGGGCCAGAAGCTGGCGGCGCAGGCGGTGCCAGTGGTGGGCGCGGTGGCCGGGGCTGCAACGAATTTCGCCTATACCAGCTATTATCAGGAGATGGCGCATGTGCATTTCGGCCTGCGCCGGCTGGCGATCGACGAAGGCGTCCCGCGCGAGGCGCTGGTCGATGACCTTCGGCGGAGACTTGCCTTGCCTGGCCAGAAAGGCTGAGCCTGACATCGCCGTGAATTGAATTTTAACCAGACATGCGGCAGACTGCTTGGAAACAATTGCGGCGCATCGAGCAACAATCGCGCCGCTCCACAAGAGGGCAGTTGAATGAAACAGGTGATCTATTCCCTTGCCATGGCCGCCGCATTGACGCCGGTTCTTGCCAGCCTTGCCTCGGCCGGCCCGATCAGCCGGGCCTGCATGACATCCGGGCGCAAGGCGGCGAATACCAGCCTCTGCGGCTGTATCCAGGCGGTGGCGGATGCCTCGCTGACATGGCGTGACCAGCGGGTCGCGGCGAAATTCTTCAAGGATCCGCACAAGGCGCAGGAAATCCGCCAGTCCGACCGGGCCAGCGATGAGGCCTTCTGGCTGCGCTACAAGGCCTTCGGCACCCAGGCGGAACGCAGCTGCCAGGGTCGCTGAGGCTACCGCGCGCGGGCTGACACGCTTACGGCTGGCGCACCACTGGCCGGGCCTCGTTCAATTTTTCATATCCGATTGATGCCCTGCACGCCGCCGGCGGGTGGGGCTTTCGCGTTGTTGGTCTGTGCCTTTAACTGTGAAACCCTGCGGGCGCGCTTGAATTCCCTCGGTGAGACATTCACAAAAGGCAAAACTCCGGGGAAGGGGAGCGATGCTGGCCAAGGGCGTGACATTGCGGGGGCTCGAAGTGTTCGAGGCGCTGGCGCAGAGCGGATCGGTGGCCCAGGCGTCGCGCGCCACCGGGCTGAGCCAGCCGGCCGTCAGCCAGCAGATGAAGAACCTCGAAACCGCGCTTGGCACCGCGCTGGTCGATCACGCCCGTCGGCCGATGCAGCTGACCCCGGCCGGGCGCGCCTTTCTCGCCCGCACGCAAGTGATGCTCGGCCAGTTGCGGCTGGCGCAGAGCGAGCTGACGGTGATGGACCTCGCGCATCTCTCGACGCTCACCCTCGGAATGATCGACGATTTCGACAACGATCTGACGCCGCGGCTGGCCACGATCCTGGGCGAAAGCCTGAGCCGCTGCCGCTTCAAGCTGGTCTCGGCCCCCAGCCACGAGATCAGCGAGGCGCTGCGCGACAAGCGGCTGCACGTGGCGGTGGCGGCCTCGACCGGTGAGGTCCTGGACGAGATCACCGAATATCCGCTGGTGCGCGATCCTTTCATTCTGTTGACACCACAAGGGTTTAGCGGCGGGGCCGAGGCGGCAATGGCGCAGCTGCCGCTGCTGCGCTACGACCGCGACCAGATGATCGGCCGGCAGATCGAGACCCATCTGGCGCGGCTCGGGCTCGACTGTCCGGGGCGGTTCGAGATCGGCTCACACCTGGCGCTGATGACGCTGGTGGCGCGCGGCATGGGCTGGGCGCTGACGACGCCGCTGGGCTACATGCGGGCCGCGCGCATCCACGGCGACCTCGTGGCGCATCCGCTGCCCTTTGCGCCCTTTGCCCGGACCATCTCGCTCTTTGCCAGCCCCGACTGGGCCGATCAGGTGCCGCGCGACATTGCGGCCACCATGCGCCGGCTGATCAGCGACCAGGTGATCGCGCCGGCGCTGGTGCAGCTGCCCTGGCTGAAGGACGAGCTGCGGCTGCTGGAGGGGTGAGTCAGGGCTGCAGATTTCGGAAAGCCGAAACTGCGGCCCGGAGGGGCAGGGCGGGCTTCAGGCGTTCAGGAAAGCCCGGACCGAGGCCTCGAACTCGCGCGGCTTCTCGGCATGCAGCCAATGGCCGGCCTCGGCCAGCTTGGCAAACCGCGCCTTGGGAAAGAACTGTCGGATCGCCGGGCGATGGTCTGGCAGCACGTAGTCGGACAGCGCGCCGGAGAGAAAGAGCGTAGGGCCCTCGAACTGGCCTGAGACCTGCGGGAAGCCGATGACCTTGTCCATCTCGCGCTTGAGCACCTCGAGGTTGAGCTTCCAGCGCTTGCCGGCGATGTCGAGCGACTGGGTGAAGAAGCTCTGCAGCACCGGGTCGTCGATCTGTCGGGCGAGCTGTTCGGTGGCATCGGCGCGCTTGGCGATCCGGTCGAGGTCGACCGCCTGCATGGCGTCGATATATTGCGTCTGGTCGTGGCTGTAGCCCACCGGCGCGATATCGGCGACCACCAGTTTGCGCACCTTTTCGGGATGCGCCAGCGCCAGCACCATTGCCGCCTTGCCGCCCATCGAATGGCCCACCACGTCGGCGCGCCCGCCGTTTTCGGCGATCACCTCGGCCAGGTCGGCGGCCATGTCCTCGTAGGAATGGCTGTCGTGCCAGGGGCTGTCGCCGTGGTTGCGCTGGTCGACGGTGATGACGGGACGTTCGTCCGAGAGCCGCTTGGCGATCACGCCCCAGTTGCGGGCCGAGCCGTAGAGGCCGTGGACGATGACAAGCGGGGTGTCGCCGGGGGTACCGTGGTGGATCTGGTTCAACATGGCGCAGAATTACCGCGCCGGGGCGCGGGGGGAAACCGGGAAATGCGTATTTGCAAAGAGAAGAAGCGCCACCTTGCTCCTTGATCCCTGTCGGCCTATGCAATGCGCCGGAGGTGGCCCCTGTGATCGAGGCAAAGGACGTAGAGCGCCGCAAGGCGGAGCTGGCAGAGCTGATCGGCACGCAGTTGCGGGTCGGCGGCGTGACGCTGGAGCAGAAGCTGAAGCGCGCCGGCCGGCTGCTGCCGCGCTGGGCGCGGCGGGATGCGGGCTTGTTCGTGCACGCCGGGCAGCTGGCCGCGCATCCGCGGCTGGCGCGGCAGATCGACGTGGCGGCGCTGGACAAGGCGGAGGCGCGGCTGAAGCGCTACCTCGAGCAGATCGACCCGGACGAGCGGCGCAAGACGGCGCTGTTGCACCTGGTTGGGGGGATTGTCCTGAAGGTGCTGATCGTGGGCGGGGTGTTTCTCGCGGTGCTGCGGTGGCAGGGGTTGGTTTGAGCCCCCTGCGCGGACTCAAGGCCGCAGGCCGCCGCGCATTGTCATGCCAAAGGCATGCCTCCGGCATGACGCGCTCCCACACGGCGGCGATTGGGCTGAGGTTAGGCGACTCGCTCTGATTTCGTCCGGATTTGGCTAGGATAAAGCGCTGCCGAACGTCTGTTGCATCGCCACCGCGCGCGCCGGCATTGCGCGGCTTGTGATTGGGGCTGGCGGGTCTTCGTGGCGTGGAAGCGTCCACAAAAGCAGAAAGGCCCGGATCGCTCCGGGCCTTATCGTCAATCAATCCCGGAAACTCAGAGGTCCGGGTAGATCGGGAAGCGTTGGCAGAGCGCCTCGACCTCGGCCTTGACCTTGGCCTCGACCTCGCTGTTGCCTTCTTCACCATTGGCGGCCAGCCCGTCGACCACCTCGATGATCCAGTCGGCGATCTGGCGGAACTCGGCCTCGCCGAAGCCGCGGGTGGTGCCGGCGGGCGAGCCCAGGCGGATGCCCGAGGTCACGGTGGGCTTTTCCGGGTCGAACGGCACGCCGTTCTTGTTGCAGGTGATATGCGCGCGGCCCAGCGCCTTTTCGGTGGCATTGCCCTTCACACCCTTCGGGCGCAGATCGACCAGCACGACGTGGGTGTCGGTACCATGGGTCACGGTATCCAGACCGCCCTTGATCAGCTGGTCCGACAGCGCCTGGGCGTTCTTGATCACCTGCTGGGCATAGGTCTTGAACTCGGGGCGCAGCGCCTCGCCAAAGGCCACGGCCTTGCCGGCGATGACATGCATCAGCGGGCCGCCCTGGATGCCGGGGAAGATCGCCGAGTTGACTTTCTTGGCGATCGCCTCGTCATTGGTCAGGATCATGCCGCCGCGCGGGCCGCGCAGGGTCTTGTGGGTGGTGGTGGTGGCCACATGGGCATGCGGGAAGGGCGAGGGATGCTCGCCCGCAGCTACCAGACCGGCGAAATGCGCCATGTCGACATGCAGCAGCGCGCCCACCATGTCGGCGATCTCGCGCATCCGCTTGAAGTCGATCTGGCGCGGAATGGCCGAGCCGCCAGCGATGATCAGCTTGGGCTGGTGCTCCTTGGCCAGGGCTTCGACCTGGTCGTAGTCGAGCATGTTGTCCTGCTTGCGCACGCCGTATTGCACCGCGTTGAACCATTTGCCCGACTGGTTGGGCCGGGCGCCATGGGTCAGGTGACCACCGGCGTCGAGGCTCATGCCGAGGATGGTGTCGCCGGGCTGGATCAGCGCCTGGAACACACCCTGGTTGGCCTGCGAACCGGAGTTCGGCTGAACGTTGACGTACTCGCAGCCAAAGAGCTGCTTCGCGCGTTCGATGGCCAGGTTCTCGGCGACGTCGACCCAGTCACAGCCACCGTAGTAGCGCCGGCCCGGGTAGCCCTCGGCGTATTTGTTGGTGAGCACCGAACCCTGGGCCTCCGTCACCGCGCGGCTGACGATGTTCTCGCTGGCGATCAGCTCGATCTCGTTGCGCTGGCGACCCAGCTCGCCGGTGATCGCGCCGAACAGCTCGGGGTCGCGCTCGGCGAGGGGTTGGGAAAAGAATCCCTGGTCTTTGACGGTGGCATCCATGGGCTGGCTCCTTGGGCAAGCAAAGTCTTGGCGCGTTTCCTAATGCAAAGCGGTGGCGACGAAAAGCCGGGAAAGCGACGCCAAGGCCCGTAGGTGCGGCACCGCTGGCCTTGTCGGGGAACTTGTGGTTCTTTCGGAAACGGTGCGACAGGCAAGGAAACCCGACATGACGCTCAGAATCGCCTTTTGCGCCTCGAACGCGCCGATTGCGCAATCGGCCAAGGCGGCGCTGAGCGCGCGCTACGGCGATCATGCCGAGCAGGGGGCGGACGTGATCGTGGCGCTGGGCGGCGACGGTTTCATGCTGCAGACCCTGCACCGGACCGAGACCAACCCGGCGCCGGTCTACGGGATGAACCGCGGCACCGTCGGCTTTCTGATGAACGCCTACGGCGAGCAGGGGCTGATCGAACGGCTGACCGCGGCGCAGGAAGAGGTGATCAATCCGCTGTCGATGCAGGCCACCTGTCTCGACGGCACGCTGCACCACGCTCTGGCGATCAACGAGGTCTCGCTTCTGCGCGCCGGCCCGCAGGCGGCGCGGCTGCGGATTTCCGTCGACGGCAAGGTGCGGATGCCCGAGCTGGTCTGCGACGGGGCGCTCCTGGCGACGCCGGCGGGCTCGACGGCCTACAATTTCTCTGCCCATGGCCCGATCCTGCCGATCGGTTCTGACGTGTTGGCGCTGACGGCGATGGCGGCCTTCCGCCCCCGGCGCTGGCGCGGGGCGCTTCTGCCCAAGACCGCCGAGGTCGTCTTCGAGGTGCTCGATCCCGCCAAGCGCCCGGTGATGGCCGAGGCTGATGCCCGCGCGGTGCAGGACGTGATCAAGGTCGAGATCCGCTCGGAGCCGGCGATTGCCCACCGCATTCTGTTCGATCCCGGCCACGGGCTGGAAGAGCGGCTGATCCGCGAGCAGTTCGTCTGACCGGGGGGCGCGCGTCCCGGACCTCTGGCGCGCCACCTGATAAGAAGCGCTCACGTCCCGGACTTGATCCGGGACCTCCCCCTCAGCCACAGGAGCCTTAGCCGCGCCATCGCCGACCCGCGGGGTGGCGATCTACCAGTCGTTCTGTAGCGCTTTATCCCTGACAATTCCGAAGATGATCGGAGCGACGCTCCCCGGTCCAACAAATCGCCGCCCCGGGGGGCGGGTCGGCGATGGCGCGGCGGCCTGCGGCCTTGATTCCGCGCTTCGGAGTTTTTGCAGTGTGGCGTGTTGCCGGCCGGGCTGGCATGGCGCACCGCAGTCCCGGACGTGATCCGGGACCTCTTGCCTGTACAAACCGAGTTGAGGCCCCGGATCAGGTCCGGCGCGCGACGCACACTAAGGCACAGGCAAGCGCTACTGCGCCCGCTCCGCCAGCATATCCGGCGCGATCAGGATCAGCTCGCGCCCGTCGCGTCGCAGCATGCCTTCCGATTCCCAAGCGCGGATCTGGCGGTTGACCGTCTCGCGGGTCAGGCCGGCCATGTCGCCCAGATCGGATTGCGACACCGAGGGCGTCAGACGATAGCCGCCGGGCTCTTCCACCCCCCAGCGATCGAACAGCCCGATCAGCACCTTGGCCAGCCGCGTGCCGCCATCGGCGGTCGACAGATCGGCCAGCGCCTCGGTCGTGGCCTGCAGCTTGCGGCAGAGATCGGCGATCAGGCCCAGCGTGGTGCGCGGATGCTGGGTGAGAAAGGACATCAGCACCGTGCGATGCAGCATCCGCCCGGTCACGTCATTGGTGGCCACCGCATCCGCGGTCCGGTCACTGCCCAGCAGCACAGCCATCTCGCCCACCGAATCACCGGGGCCGAGATGCGCGACGATCGAGCGGTTGCCCGCCGCCGAGGTCAGGCTGATCTCGACCCGGCCGGTCTCGATCAGCATCATGGTCTCGCCGGGGCTGTCCTTGGAAAAGATCACCTTGCCGCTGTGATAATGGCAGGGCTTGGACATGCTGAGCAGCGTGCCGCGCTCCTTTTGAGTGAGCGCGCCGAGAATCAGGCTTTCCCTGCTGGCGATATCGCGAAATTTCAACGTCATATAAACTGAGTTAAACCTGTCCGAACCTCAATGATCCGGACTTCATCACTTCCTACTTCTGAACTTTGCGTTAACAAATCCCCGCAGGGAAACACTATATTGGCATGGATGTGATCTGAATCACAGATTTTGCGGCGCAAAAAGTGAATCTTCGTCGGGTGTTCGTCAGGGTCGGTGTCTCACCATAGTTACCAAAGCCTTTTCCTTCCTGAGCTTGGCGGCGCGCACCCCTATCCCTCTCGTCATTTCCGGGAGGGCCCGATCGCGCGGGGGACGGACGAGTGAGTGACGTCCGTCCTTCCGCCGATCACCCGCACAAGGAGGTCTGGCGCCCATTTGGCGCAGGTCTGGTACCTCTTCGCGCGCTCACAAGTCGTTGGACTGCACAAAGCCGCCCGGATTACCGGGCGGCTTTCTATTTGTGCCGAGGGGCCTACTTCGCATAGCCCAGCGTCTGCAGCGCCGCCTTGATCTCGTCGAGGATAGCGGGATCGTCGATCGTGGCGGGCATCTTGTAGTCGGCGCCATCGGCGATCTTGACCATGATGCCGCGCAGGATCTTGCCGGAGCGGGTCTTGGGCAGCCGGTCGACCACCACCGCCAGCTTGAAGGCCGCCACAGGCCCGATCTTTTCGCGCACCAGCTTGACCACCTCGGCGCAGATCTCCTCGGGCGTGCGGCTGCAGCCGGCGTTCAGGCAGAGAAAGCCCACCGGCAGCTGCCCCTTGAGCTGATCGGTCACGCCGATCACCGCGCATTCGGCGACGTCGGGGTGGCCGGCCAGAACCTCTTCCATGCCGCCGGTCGAGAGCCGGTGACCGGCGACGTTGATCACGTCATCGGTGCGCGCCATGATGTAGAGATAGCCGTCCTCGTCGATCATTCCGGCGTCGCCGGTCTCGTAATAGCCGGGGTAGGTGGTGAGATAGCTCTTGCGGTAACGATCCTCGGCGTTCCACAGCGTCGGCAGGGTGCCCGGCGGCAGCGGCAGCTTGACGGCGATGGCGCCCAGCTCGCCGCGCGGCATCTCGCGGCCGCCCTCGTCGAGGATCTGCACGTCATAGCCGGGCATGGCGACCGAGGGCGAGCCGATCTTGACCGGCAGCGGCTCGATCCCCATCGGGTTGGCGGCAATGGCAAAGCCGGTCTCGGTCTGCCACCAGTGGTCGATCACCGGCACGCCCAGCTTGTCCTGCGCCCAGATGATGGTGTCGGGATCGGCGCGCTCGCCGGCAAGGTAGACGGTCTTGAGCGAGGACAGATCGTAGTCCTTGATCAGGTCGCCCTGCGGATCCTCGCGTTTGACCGCCCGGAATGCTGTCGGCGCGGTGAAGAAGCTCTTGACCCCGTGGTCCTGGATCACCCGCCAGAAGGTGCCGGCATCGGGCGTGCCGACCGGCTTGCCCTCGAAGACGATGGTGGTGTTGCCGTGGATCAGCGGCCCGTAGCAGATGTAGCTGTGGCCCACGACCCAGCCGACATCCGAGGCCGCCCAGAAGACATCGCCGGGATCGACGTTGTAGATGTTCTTCATCGTCCAGTTCAGCGCCACCAGATGGCCGCCGGTGTGGCGCACCACGCCCTTGGGCGCGCCGGTGGTGCCGGAGGTGTAGAGGATATAAGCCGGGTGATTGCCTTCGACCGGCACACAGTCCGCCGGGGTGACGCCCTCCTGGCAGGCCTGCCAGTCGTGGTCGCGGCCTTCGGTCAGCGGCGCAACCTCTTGCTCGCGCTGCAGAATCACGCAGAAGTCGGGCTTGTGGCGGGCCAGTTCGATGGCACCGTCGAGCAGGGGTTTGTATTTCACCACCCGGCCGGGCTCGAGCCCGCAGGAGGCGGCGATGATCGCCTTTGGCGTGGCATCGTCGATCCGCACCGCAAGCTCGTTGGCCGCGAAGCCGCCAAAGACCACCGAGTGGATCGCGCCAAGCCGGGCGCAGGCCAGCATCGCCTCCAGCGCTTCGGGCACCATCGGCATGTAGATGATCACCCGGTCGCCCTTTTCGATTCCCTTGGCGCGCAGCGCGCCGGCCAGCCGCGCGACCCGCTCCTGCAGCTCGGAAAAGGTAATCTTCTGCTGGCTGTCGGTGATCGGGCTGTCATGGATGATCGCCACCTGGTCGCCGCGCCCGGCCGCGACATGGCGGTCGACGGCGTTCCAGCAGGTGTTGACCCGGCCATCGGCAAACCATTCGTAAAGATCGCCACCCTTGTCGAACAGCGCCTTGCTCGGCGGGGTGTCCCAGTCGATGGCCTGGGCGGCCTGCATCCAGAAAGCTTCGGGATCGGCCTGCCAGCTCGCGTAAACATCCTTGTATGCCATGGTATCCTCCTCCGGCGATTGCTTCGGGGATACGAGAGCGCCCGCCCTCCGGGCAAGACGCTTGGCGCTATCAGCGTCAGATTATCGCGCTTTCTTTGCAGAAGCGGCGCTCGTAGCCTGCAAATTTTTGCAAACTCCATTATCTTTGCGGGGATTTCCGCCGATCCTGACGGGTTTGCAAAGTCTGGAAGAATTTCGACATGCCGGATGTCGAATCCAGCCGCGCGGCGCGGGCGACTCGCTGGCATAGAGGGGAAACGGCACGGCGCGGTGCCGGGCCTGTATTGAGAGAAGGTCGTGTTGCCATGGGCGACAAGAAGCAAAAGCCGGTGAAGGCTGGCGACAAGACAACCAAGAAGTAATTTCAGCAAGCTTGTCCGTGCCGCCCCCGTGGGCGGCACGGCGTTTTACGCGTGGCGCAGCGCTCAACCGTATTGCGCCACCGGCGTGCCGGCGATGGCCGCCATGTTCAACAGCCCGCGCGCGGTGATCCCGGGCGAGACCACATGCGCCCGGTTGCCCATGCCCATCAGGATCGGGCCCACTTCCAGCCCGCCGGCCTTCATCTTGAGGATGTTGCGCACGCCCGAGGCCGCATCGGCATGGCCGAAGATCAGCACGTTGGCCGCGCCATCCAGCCGCGCGCCGGGCAGCAGACGCTCGCGCAGCTCCGGGTCCAGGGCGGCGTCGACGTTCATCTCGCCCTCGTACTGGAAATCGGTGTCCATCGCGTCGAGAATGCCAATCGCCTCGCGCAGGCGCTTGCCGGACCCCTCGGCCTGGTTGCCGAACTGCGATTGCGAGCAGAAGGCGATGCGCGGCTCGACCCCGAAGCGGCGGGCGTGACGGGCAGCGCCGATTGCCACCTCGGCCAGCTCCTTGGGCGAGGGCAGGGACCAGACATGGGTGTCGGCCAGGAACAGCGGCCCGTCCTCGAGGATCATCATCGACAGCGCGCCATGCGGGCGATAGGTCTCGTTGCCCAGCACCTGGGTGACATAGTTCAGATGCCAGCGAAACTCGCCGATGGTGCCGCAGATCAGGCTGTCGGCCTCGCCGCGATGCACCATGACCGCGCCGATGGCGGTGGAATTGGTGCGCATCACCGCGCGGGCCACATCTGGCGTGACGCCGCGCCGCGCCATGATCTGGTGATAGGTGCCCCAGTAATCGCGATACCGCGGGTCGTTTTCCGGGTTCACGATGTCGAACTCGCGGCCGGGGCGGATGTTGAGCCCGTGACGCTCGCAACGGGTCTCGATCACCTCGGGACGGCCGATCAGGATCGGCTTTTCGGTGGTCTCTTCGAGGATCGCCTGGGCGGCACGCAGCACCCTTTCATCCTCGCCCTCGGCAAAGACGATGCGGCGGCTGGCGGTGGCGGCGGCATGGAAGATCGGCCGCATCAGCAGCGCAGACTTGAAGACGCTGGCGTTGAGCTTGTGCTTGTAGGCCTGCATGTCCTCGATCGGGCGGGTGGCGACGCCGGTCTCCATCGCGGCCTTGGCCACGGCGCTGGACACCACGGCCGACAGGCGCGGGTCGAACGGCTTGGGGATCAGGTAGTCGGCCCCGAATGTCAGGTCCTCGCCCTGATAGGCGGCGGCCGCCTCGGCGCTGGTGGTGGCCCGGGCCAGCGCCGCGATCCCCTCGATGCAGGCGATCTGCATCTCGTCGTTGATCTCGGTCGCGCCGACGTCCAATGCCCCGCGGAAGATGAAGGGGAAACACAGGACGTTGTTGACCTGGTTGGGGAAATCGCTGCGCCCGGTGGCGATGATCGCCTCGGGCTGCACCGCGCGGGCGGCATCCGGCATGATTTCCGGCGTCGGGTTGGCCAGCGCAAAGATGATCGGCGCCTTGGCCATTTTCGCGGCCATCTCGGGCGTGAGCACGCCGGGGCCGGAGAGGCCGAGGAACATATCGGCGCCTTCGATCACCTCGTCGAGCGTCCGCTTGTCGGTCTTCTGGGCGTATTCCGCCTTCTGATCGGTCATCTCTTCGGTGCGGCCCTCGTAGACCACGCCCTTGATGTCGCAGAGCCAGACGTTCTCGCGCTTGACCCCCAGTTTCAGCAGCATGTTGAGGCAGGCGATGCCCGCCGCGCCGCCACCGGTCGAGACGATCTTGATGTCCTCGAATGTCTTGCCGGCGACGCGCAGCGCGTTGGTCGCGGCGGCCCCCACCACGATGGCGGTGCCGTGCTGGTCGTCGTGGAAGACCGGGATGTTCATCCGCTCGCGGCAGAGCTTTTCGACGACAAAGCATTCCGGCGCCTTGATGTCCTCGAGGTTGATGGCGCCGAAGGTCGGCTCCAGCGCGCAGACGATATCGGCCAGCTTCTCGGGATCGGTCTCGTTGACCTCGATGTCGAAGCAGTCGATGCCGGCGAACTTCTTGAAGAGCACCGCCTTGCCCTCCATCACTGGTTTCGAGGCCAGCGCGCCGATGTTGCCAAGCCCCAGCACCGCGGTGCCGTTCGACACCACCGCCACCAGGTTGCCCCGTGCGGTGTAGCGCGCAGCATTGCTGGCCTCGGCCTTGATTTCGAGACAGGCCTCGGCCACGCCGGGCGAATAGGCGCGGGCCAGGTCGCGGCCATTGGCGAGCGGCTTGGTGGCGCGCACCTCGAGTTTGCCCGGCTTGGGGTGCTCGTGATAGAAAAGGGCCGCCTCGCGCAGCGTCTCCTGGGCTTTGCTGTCGGTCATCTCGATGTCCCCATGCGTGTTTGGTTTAGTTTAGCATTAAACTATCTCGTGGCGGAGGTTAATCCCCGGCCCGCCGATAACAGCTATCGGTCAATCCTGTAAATCAGCTTAGCGATAACAGGGGCGTGCTGTCGCGGCTTTCGTCATTTTTCCGCCTTGGGCCGCACCACGTCACGCTTGCATCGCGCGGCGCGCGGCCCGATCATGACCGGTAGTCTTTTAACGAGGGGGTCTGTGATGGATCTGGCCGAAACCGCGCGCGCGGTGCGCGACAATGCCTATGCGCCCTATTCCGGCTTCAAGGTGGGGGCGGCCCTGCAGGGGGCCGACGGCACGCTTTTTGCCGGCTGCAATGTCGAAAACGTGGCTTACCCGGAAGGCACCTGCGCCGAGGCCGGCGCCATCGCCGCCATGGTCGCCGCCGGCCAGACCCGGTTCGAGGCGGCCTACGTGGTGGCCGACAGCCCGACGCCGGTGACCCCCTGCGGTGGCTGCCGGCAGAAGCTGGCGGAATTTGCCCGCGGGCCGGACGTGGTGGTGACCATGGCGACCATCGGCGGCGAGGAAATGTCGCTGACCATCGCCGAGCTGTTGCCGGGCGCCTTTGACGCCGCACAGATGGACATCGCCAAATCATGAGCGACGCCAGGGCGATCTTGGGCGCTCTGCGCCGGGGCGAACAGCCCTCTGACGACGATCTGGCCTGGTTCGTGCAGGGCCTTGCCGATGGCGGGGTAACCGATGCCCAGGCCGGGGCCTTTGCCATGGCGGTCTGCCTGCGGGGGCTGGAAGAGCCCGGCCGCGTGGCGCTGACCCGGGCGATGCGCGACAGCGGCAACATCCTGCACTGGGACTTGCCGGGCCCGGTGCTCGACAAGCATTCCACCGGCGGGGTGGGCGATTGCGTCAGCCTGGTGCTGGCGCCGGCGCTGGCGGCCTGCGGCGCCTTCGTGCCGATGATCTCGGGGCGCGGCCTCGGCCACACCGGCGGCACGCTCGACAAGATGGAGGCGATCCCCGGGTTGACCACCGCGCTCGACGAGGCGCGCTTTGCCGAGGTGGTGCGGCAGGCGGGCTGCGCCATCGTCTCGGCCAGCGCCGAAATCGCGCCGGCGGACAAGCGGCTTTATGCGGTGCGCGACGTGACCGCCACGGTCGAGAGCCTCGACCTGATCTGTGCCTCGATCCTGTCCAAGAAGCTGGCGGCGGGGCTCGAGGGGCTGGTGCTTGACGTCAAGCTCGGCTCCGGCGCCTTCATGAAGCGCCACGAGGATGCGCGGGCGCTGGCCGAAGCGCTGGTGTCCACCGCCAACGCCGCCGGCTGCCCGACACAGGCGCTGATCACCGACATGTCGCAGCCTCTGGCGCCGGCGCTCGGCAATGCGCTCGAGGTCGACGTCTCGATGCAGGTGCTGACCGGTGCCGCCGGTGGGCGTCTGCTGGAGATCACATGCGCGCTGGGCGGCGCGCTGCTGGCTTCTGGCGGGCTGGCCGCTGACACGACGGCGGGCGAGGCGGCGATCCGCGAGGCGATCACCTCTGGCCGGGCCGCCGAGGTCTTTGGCCGCATGGTCGCGGCGATGGGCGGCCCGGTGCATTTCATCGAGGATTGGCAGCGCTTCCTGCCAGAGGCGCCGGTGATCCGCGAGATTGCCGCGCCGCAGGATGGCGTGATCACCGCGATGGATGGCGAGGCGCTGGGCCTCGCGGTGGTGCATCTGGGCGGCGGCCGGCAGGTCGAGAGCGATCAGGTCGACCCGGCGGTGGGCCTGTCCGACGTGGTCTCGCTGGGCGACCGGGTGAGCAAGGGCCAGCCGCTGGCGCGGGTGCATGCGGCGCGCGAGAGCCAGGCGGATGCGGCGGAACGGGCGGTGCGCGCGGCGATCACCTTTGGCGAGACGGCGCCGGAGACGCCGCTGATACATGAGAGGATCGGCTGATGGCGCGGGCATTTCTGGTGGTGATGGATTCGGTCGGCATCGGCGGCGCGCCGGATGCCGACGAGTATTTCAACGGCGACACCCCCGACACCGGCGCCAACACCCTGGCCCATATCGCCCAGGCCTGCGCCGCCGGCGAGGCCGAGGAGGGGCGCTCCGGCCCGCTGCATCTGCCGCATCTCGATGGGCTGGGGCTGGGCGCGGCCTGCCGTCTGGCCTCTGGCGACGACGTGCCGGGATTGGAGGCTGACCCGACGGGCCTTTGGGGGGCCGCGACCGAGCATTCCCGCGGCAAGGACACGCCCTCTGGCCATTGGGAGCTGGCCGGGCTGCCGGTGCCCTGGGACTGGACTGTTTTTCCCAAGACCATCCCGGCCTTCCCCAAAGAAATCAGTCAGTTGGCGGCCGATCTTGCCGGAACCGAAGGCATCCTCGGCAATTGCCACGCCTCGGGCACGGAAATCCTCAAGGACCTTGGCGAACAGCATGTAAAGACCGGCTGGCCGATCTGCTACACCTCGGTCGACAGCGTGTTCCAGATCGCCGCGCATGAAGAGCATTTCGGCCTCGACCGGCTGCTCAAGCTCTGCGAGGACCTCGCGCCGCATCTGCATGCCATGCGCATCGGCCGGGTGATCGCGCGGCCATTCGGTGGCGAACCGGGCAACTTCCAGCGCACCAAGAACCGCCGCGACTATGCGCTGACGCCGCCGGGCAAGGTGCTGAGCAACTGGGTGCAGGAGGCCGGCCTGCCGGTGCATGCCATCGGCAAGATCGGCGATATCTTCTCGATGCAGGGCATCGATGCGGTGTCCAAGGGCACCGATGCCGAACTGATGGAGGCGCTGGCGCACAAGGTCGACCACGCCCCAGACGGCGGTCTGGTCTTTGCCAATTTCGTCGAGTTCGACAGCCTTTACGGCCACCGCCGCGACGTTTCGGGCTATGCCCGGGCGCTGGAATGGTTCGACGCCGCACTGGGCCCGATCCTCGCGCGGCTGCGCGACGGTGACCTGATGATCCTCACCGCCGACCATGGCAACGACCCGACCTGGACCGGCACTGACCACACCCGCGAACGGGTGCCGGTGCTGGTGGCCGGGCAGGGCACAGGCGAGATCGGCATCGTCGATTTCACCGCCGTAGCTGCCAGCGTTGCCAGCCATCTCGGCGTCGACCACCCCTCAGACTTGCGGAGTTTCCTGTGACCTTTCGAACATTGCCCAAGGTGGAGCTGCATCTCCACATCGAAGGCGCCGCGCCGCCGCGGCTGATTGCCGATCTCGCCAAGCAGAAATCGGTCGATATCGCCGGCGTCTTCGACGAGCGCGGCAACTACGCCTTTCGCGATTTCCTGCATTTTCTCAAGGTCTACGAGGCCGCAACTCAGGTGCTGCAGACGCCGGAGGACTATCGCCGCCTGACGCTTGCCGTGCTCGAAGAGAGCGCCTCGCACGGGGTGGTCTATACCGAGGCCTTCCTCAGCCCGGATTTCTGCGGCGGCGGCGATGTGAGCGCCTGGCGCGAGTACCTGCATGCCATGCGTGAGGCCGCCGATCAGGCCGAGCGCGACATAGGCATCACCCTGCGCGGCATCGTCACCTGCGTGCGCCACTTCGGGCCCGAGCAGGCCAAGCGTTCGGCGCGCTGCGCCGCCGAGACCGCCGACGACTGGCTCTGCGGCTTTGGCATGGGCGGTGACGAAAACGCCGGCGAGCAGGGCGATTTCGCCTATGCCTTCGACATGGCGCGCGAGGCCGGCCTGCGGCTGACCACCCATGCCGGCGAATGGCGCGGGCCCGAAGAGGTGCGCGCCGCCGTGCGCGACCTCAAGGTCGAGCGCATCGGCCACGGCGTGCGGGTGATCGA
This sequence comes from Marinovum sp., assembly GCF_048263515.1. Classification (NCBI taxonomy): domain Bacteria; kingdom Pseudomonadati; phylum Pseudomonadota; class Alphaproteobacteria; order Rhodobacterales; family Roseobacteraceae; genus Marinovum; species Marinovum sp. Next base: position 252,223 of record NZ_JBLXEC010000002.1, read on the forward strand.
GGACCCGGCGCTCTGCGAGGAACTGGCCGAGGCGGGCGTGGTGCTCGAGGTCTGCCCCGGATCGAACGTGGTGCTGGGTGTCTACCCTAAGCTCGCCGCGCATCCGATTGAAAAGCTGCGCGAAAGGGGCCTTCAGGTTACCGTCTCGACCGATGACCCGCCGTTCTTTCACACCGACATGACCAAGGAATACGAAGGGCTTGCGCGCGTCTTCGAATGGAACGAAGACGACTTCATGGCCCTCAACCAGACCGCCCTCGCGGCGGCCTTCTGTGATGACGCGACCCGCAAACGGATCGCGAAGAAACTGGAAACCGCATGACCGATCACCTGACCATCGTCGACCACCCTCTCGTTCAGCACAAGCTCAGCCTGATGCGCGACAAGGCGACCTCGACCGCCGAGTTCCGCCGCCTTCTGCGCGAGATCAGCCAGCTTCTGGCTTATGAGATCACCCGCGAGCTGCCGATGACAACGCAGCAGGTGGAAACCCCGATGGAGGTGATGGACGCGCCGATGCTCGACGGCAAGAAGCTGGCGCTGATCTCGATCCTGCGTGCCGGCAATGGCCTGCTTGACGGGGTGCTCGAGCTGGTGCCCTCGGCGCGGGTCGGCTTTGTCGGGCTTTACCGCGATGAAGAGACACTGCAGCCGGTGCAATATTACTTCAAGGTGCCTGACGGCCTCGATGACCGGCTGGTGATTGCCGTCGATCCGATGCTGGCGACCGGCAATTCCTCGGCCGCGGCGATCGACCTGCTCAAGCAGGCGGGCGCCACCAATATCCGCTTCCTCTGCCTGCTCGCCGCCCCCGAGGGCGTGGCTCGAATGAAAGAGGCACACCCTGATGTGCCGATTGTGACGGCCTCGCTCGACCGTTGCCTGAACGACCAAGGATATATCATTCCGGGGCTAGGTGATGCGGGTGACAGGATGTTCGGCACAAAATAGGCTCAAGACCGCTTTACTAAACAGAAATCTTTTGCCATGCTGACCCCAAACCTGTGGGGACTGGTGATGAAAAAGAGTATCTGTACGGCGTTGGCCGTGGCAATTGGCTTTTCCGCAAATGTGGCACCGGTGGCGGCGCAGATCAGCGCTGATCTCGCCACCCCGGCCGAGCTGCCACCGGCCTCGTTCACCGGGCGACAATATGTCGACAGCCGCGGCTGCATGTACATCCGCGCCGGCATCGACGGCAATGTCACCTGGGTGCCGCGGGTCGACCGCGACCGGCAGGTGATCTGCGGTCAGACCGTTTCTGCCCCCGCTGCCGCACCCGCAAGGGTCGTCGAAGCGCCTGCGCCGGTGGCAGAGCCCGCACCGGCCCCCGCCACCGTCGCGACACGCCCCGCACCGCGGCCGGTTGTCGCCGCGCGGCCCGCGCCGGCCCCGGCCCGGGTGGCTGCTGCCCCGACACCGCGCCGCGCCGCTGCCCCGGCACAGCGCCGCGCTGTCGCCGTGGCCCCCAAGCCTGCCGCCGCACCGATGCCCAGGCTGATCCGCATTCCGAAAGGCGCCAAGATCGCGCGACGTGCCCCCGCTGCCGCGGTCAACAGCGCGCCGGCGCCCAAGGTCATCGTCCGCCGCGCCGGTCAGCTGCCGCCCAACACCGTGCTGCGCACGCCTGACGGGCTGAAAAAAGGCCCGACCGTCGTGGTGCGTGGCACCGGTCAGGCGGTGCGCGTGGGGCAACCGCCGGTCAAGGTCTTCACCGGCACCAGCGGCGTCCTGCATGTGACCGACCAGACCCGCATCGCGCCCAAGGCGGCCTACGTCGGCGGCGCCTCGGTCAAGGTGCCGGTGCCGCACGGCTATGAACGCGCTTTTGACGATGGCCGGCTGAGCACCACCCGGGCGCATCAGACGCTGGACGGGCGGCGCAAGATGCTGCTGACCTGGACCAACACCGTGCCGCAGCGGTTGGTCGATCAGTACACCGGCGAGGAGGTCAGCCATTATTTCCCCGATCTGCGCTATCCTTATCGCTCGATGAAGGAGCAGCAGGCCGCCGGTTTCGTCAGCTCGCGCGGCGAAGCGCCCAAGGCCGCGCCGCAGCAGCTGCGCAAGAGCACGCCCAAGGTGGTGCGCAAGCAGGTGGCGGCCGCGCCCGCCAGCCATCGCTACATTCAGGTCGGCACCTTCTCGACCATGGCCAAGGCGCAGGCGGCGATCGGGCGGTTGCAGGCGGCGGGGCTGTCGGTGCGGGTCAAGGATTTCGCCCGCAACGGCGCGGCTTATCGCACGGTGCTGGTCGGGCCTTTCGCTCGGCAGGACGCGCTGTCCTCGGCGCTGAACGTGGTGCGCAACCGGGTCGGCTATCGCTCGGCGCAGCTGCGCGACTGAGGGTTATCTGGGTTGAATTTGAAAGGCGGGCCATGTGCCCGCCTTTTGCACGTCTGGCCCTGAGCCGCGCAGTCGACGGGCCGTGGATCGGCGATCCTGCCTGAGGTCTGTGCGGTTTATCCCGGCCACTGGCGCGCTTTGAATGCGCGACGCGCTTGCGTCACCCAATCGCCGGTCCGGGGGGCGGGTCATGCCACAGGCATGCTTTCAGCATGGCGATGGCGCGGCGGCCTGCGGCCTCGATTCCGCGCCGGTTTCGCGTCGGGCCGATGGACGGGGCAATTGTACATGCATCGGGGATGCTGCGGCGTGCAGCCGAGTGAGGCTATTCCCCGCAGATCGCCTGCAGCCGGAGCCAGTCGTTGTCCGACATCACCGGGTCGGCATCGGCACCGGCCAGCGGATCGCCCTCGATCAGGCTCAGAGTCTTTTCTCCGGTGAAATCCATCGCATAGGCATAAGGCGCGGTGTGCAGCCGTGCCTCGCGGAAGGCGTCGATCACCGCCTCGTCGGGCAGGCGTTCCGGCGTGCCGGCCATCAGTGCCAGCGCAAAGCGTTCCAGCGCGTCGTCGGGCAGCTGCCCGGTGGTCAGCAGCCGCGCGGTGGCCATCACGCCGGATTGCCGCAGCAGCGCCTCGAGCGGGTCGTCGCGCCGGGCGCGCAGCTCTTCGACCAGCACGTAACCGGCGGCGGCCTCGGGGTCTTCGGTGTCTTCCAGCACGCGGCGGTCGAGCAGGATGAAGCCGCCCGGCAGATGCGCCGTGGCCCGCGACGAAGCGCGCAGAACCACCAGATCGCCGCCGCGCTCCGGCCCCAGCACCCGCCGCGCCAGCATGCGCAGCGGCGGGGTGCCGGTCTCGGCGCGGCAGGCCGGGCCGGCGACGCGGGAAATCTCGCTGAGCAAGGCGCGGCCGATGGCATCGCGTTTGACGTCTGGCACCACCCGCATGGTATGCGCCACCAGCGCATCGGGCAGCCAGAAGACCGCAATCGCCAGAAAGGCCGCCAGCGCCGAAGCCCCGAGGCCCCAGCGCAACCGGCCCTGTTTCGGTCGGCGGCGGGAAATCTCGCGCCGCAGCCGCTCGATGGCGTCGATCATGTCGCTGGCGTCGTCATCCAGCTCCAGCTCTTCGCCGGGATCGCCGTCGGGGAAGTAGCGGGCGGGGCGCTCGCCGGGGTTGGCGCGCTCGATCGCGGCCAGCGACCAATGCGCCAGCGCCTGATCATTCATGTCGCTCAGAACCAGCGTTGCCTCGCCCAGCGACACCACCACATGCCGGCGCTGCGCGCCCTCGGTGGCCCGCCAGAGGCCCTGGGCCTCCAACCGCTGGAATTCCTTCAACGCTGTCATCTGCAGGGCCTGCTCCGCCTCATCGGCGCGGACCCTAACATGATCCCTAAGGCGGCGTCCATGAGCGCCGCAACCGGTTCGGAGGCTTTGCGACCTCAGGGTTTCGGATGATCGTCCCAGCGGTCGCTGAGGATGCGCCGGGCGTTGCCCTGGGGATCATCGTATTGCCGGCTCCGGACGGTAAAGACAAAACCCGCAAGCCCCAGCCCGCCAAGCAGCAGGGCAATCGGAATGAGATAGATCAGCACGGTCATGGCTTACCTCAGGCGCAGGGCGTTGAGCGAGACGGTGATCGACGAGGTCGACATCGCCAGCGCGGCAATCAGCGGTGTCGCCAGCCCGGCAATGGCCAGCGGCACGGCGAGGATATTGTAAAGCGTGGCGATGCGAAAGTTCTCGCGGATGCGGCGGGTGGCGGCACGGGCGGTGGTCAACGCCTCGGGCAGCGGGGCGAGATCACGGCCGAGCAGCACGATGTCACTGGCCACCCGCGCGGCATCAAGCGCGCTGGCCGGCGAGACCGAGACATCGGCCATGGTCAGCGCCGCGGTGTCGTTGAGCCCGTCGCCCACCATCAGCACCTGCGCGCCCTTGTCCTTCAGCGCCGCGATCCGCGCCGCCTTGTCCTTGGGGCGGGCCTCGGCCTGCCAGTCGGTGATGTCGAGGCGGCGGGCGAGGGCAGCGACCGGGCCGGGGGCATCGCCGGAAAGCAGGATAACCCGGTGACCGGCGGCCTGCAGGGTGGCGACGGCCTGTTCGGCGCCGGGGCGCAGCGCATCGGCAAAGGCAAAGCGGTGGGTTCTGCCATCGGGGAGCGTGAGCCAGGCGGCGGTCTCGCCGCCCCCGTCCTGCGCACCGATCCAGCCCGCGCGGCCAAGCCGCAGCGTCTGTCCCTCGTGCACGCCCTCGGTGCCAAAGCCCGGCACCTCGCGGATCTGCGTCATGCGCGCCGGCTGCAGGCCACGGTCACGGGCGGCCTGTGCCAGCGCGCGGCTCAGCGGATGCGAGGAGGCCTCGGCCAGCGCCAGCGCGAGGCGCAGAACGTCGTCGGGGTGGCTCTCGGGGTCGGTCAGCGCCGGTTGGCCCTCGGTGAGCGTGCCGGTCTTGTCGAACACCACCGTGTCGACCCCCGCCAACCGCTCCAGCGCGGTCTCGTGCTTGATCAGCAATCCGCGTTTGAACAAGCGCCCGGAGGCGGCGGTGGTCACGGCGGGAACGGCGAGGCCGAGGGCGCAGGGGCAGGTGATGATCAGCACCGCGGCGGCGATGTTGAGCGCGATGCGCAGGTCGCCTGACCAGAAATACCAGCCGACAAAGGCCAGCGCCGAGAGGATATGCACGCCCGGCGCATAGAGTTTCGCGGCGCTGTCGGCCAGCGAGGTATAGCGCGAGCGGCCGGATTCAGCCACGGCCACCAGCTGGGCCAGCTGGTGCAGGGTGCTGTCCTTGCCCACCGCCGTCACCTCGACCTGCAGCGGTCCGGTCAGGTTCACCTCGCCGGCGCTGACCCGCATGCCGGCGGTGGCAAAGACCGGCAGGGTCTCTCCGGTGAGCAGCGAGCGGTCGATCTCCGACGTGCCACCCAGGATCACCCCGTCGACCGGCAGCCGCCCGCCGGGGCGCACCAGCACCACCTCGCCGATGGCCAGATCACCGAGCGGCACCTGTTCCTCGACGCCGTCGCGCAGGCGGATGGCACGAGGCACTTCCAGCGCGGCCAACTCCTCGGCGGCAGAGCGGGCGATGGCGCGGGTGCGGTGATCGAGATAGCGGCCGGCCAGCAGGAAGAAGGTCAGCGCGATGGCGGCGTCGAAATAGGCGTGATGGCCCGAGAGCCAGGTCTCCCAAAGCGAGGTGACCAGCGCCAGGGCAATGGCCAGCGAGATCGGCACATCCATGTTGAGCCGCCGGGCGCTGAGCGCGCCCCAGGCGCTGCGAAAGAACGGCTGCGCGGCAAAGCCGATGGTGGGCAGGGTGATGGCGGCGGATATCCAGTGAAAGAGGTCGCGGGTGGCGCCCTCGGCGCCGGACCAGACCGCGACCGACAGCAGCATGACGTTCATCATCGCAAAGCCCGCCACGGCGAGCCGCATCAACAGGTCGCGCCCGGCCTTGTCGGTGGCAGTGGCGCGGATGAGGCCGGCGTCGAGCTCATGCGCCTCGTATCCGGCACGGGCCAGCGCGGCGATCAGGTCGGCGGCGGTGACGTCGGGCGCAGCGGCGACACTCACCCGCTTCAGCGTCAGGTTCACCCGGGCCGCGCGCACGCCGGGCAGGGCGGAGAGCAGATCCTCGACCGCGGTGATGCAGCCGGCGCAATGGATCGAGGGCAGCGACAGGGCGAGCTCTCCGGGCAGGTCGCGCGCCGCCAGCGCTTGGGCGGCGGGGGCGGCGGCGCAGGCCGGGCAGGCCGAGAGCGCGGGGCGCAGGGCGGCGGTCATTGCTTACTCCACCCGCAGGATGACGCGCTGGGCAAAGGGCGTGCCATCCAGCGCCCGCGCGGTCATCCGCACGTTCCAGTTGCCCGGCCCGATCTGCGCGGCGGCGACATAGTTGCGGCCGGTGAAGGTGAAGGCGGGCTCGAGATCGTCCTTCACATGCGTGGCGCGGCCCAGAACGGCGTGCAGTTCGGTGACCTGCACCGGGCGGCCCCCTGCATCCTCGATCCACAGGGTCACCTGGCCGCCGCCGGCCTCGGCCCGCACCTGCCAGCCCAGCGCCTGCTGGGCGTCGCGGCGGGCGTCGAAGCTCTGGCTCGCAACATAGGAGTTCCTGACCTCCAGCCCCGGAAAGGTGCTGACCGCGTTGAAGGCCAGCGCCAGGTTGACGGCGATGATGACGCCAAAGGCGCCGGTGAAGATCGCCAGCACGTGCCAGCCGGTAAGCTTGCGGTCTGCGGTGGTCATGTCATTGCTCCTTGCCGTTGAAGACGGTGTCTTCAAAGCTGCGTTCGCCGCTCTCGGTATCCTCGACCCAGAGCCTGATGTCGGTGCGGTCACGTGTCGCCGGGCCAGAGGCCGCCGGCGCGATCACGTAGACCTTGTGCAGTTGCGTGCTGTCGGCGGGCACCACGACGTTTGCGCCGGTCGCGCCCTCGACCTCGAGCCGCAGCGCCGTGTCGCCCACGACGGACAGCAGGAAGGGCTGGGCACTGCCGTGCTTGTTGCGCAGACGCACCTCGTAGGTGTTGCGGATCGCGCCGTCGGACAGGGTGACAAAGGTCGGGTTGCGCACCGGGGCCACCGTCATGTCGATGTCGGGCCTGACGAAAAGCGCAAAGAGCAGCCCGAGGCCGACCCCGGCCCAGAGTGCCGTGTAGAGCAGGGTGCGCGGGCGCAGGACGTGTTTCCAGACCGGCTTGGGCGGCGTGCCGGCGCGCTCGGCGGTTTCGTCGGTGAGCGCCATGTAGTCGATCAGCCCGCGTGGCTTGCCGATTTTGGACATCACCTCGTCGCAGGCATCGATGCAGAGCGCGCAGGTGATGCACTCCATCTGCTGCCCGTTGCGGATGTCGATGCCCATCGGGCAGACGTTGACGCAGGCCATGCAGTCGATGCAATCACCCGGCGGCTGGTCCTTGGCCGGCGTCGCGGCGCGCGGCAGGGCAAAGGGCATCGGCGTCGAGGGATAGGCCGGCGCGGCGCGGCCGGTGGCGGCCTCTTCGGCAGCAATCTCGAGCGACAGCGCCTTTTTCTTCGGCTGCCGTCGCAGCTTGCCCTTGCCGCGCGGCTCGCCCCGCCAGGACCGGTAGCCGACGGTCAGCGTGTCCTCGTCCATCATCGCCGCCTGAATGCGCGGCCAGGGGCAAGCGTAGATGCAGATCTGTTCGCGGGCGAACCCGCCGAAGACAAAGGTGGTCAGCGTCAGGATCGCCATGGTGGTATAGGCCACCGGATGCGCCTGGCCGGTCACCAGATCGCGCAGGAGCGTCGGCGCATCGGCGAAATAGAACACCCAGGCGCCGCCGGTGCCCAGGCCGATCAGCAGCCAGATCGTCCATTTCGTCAGCCGCAACCGCGCCTTGCGCAGGTTCATCGGCTGGCGGTGCAGGCGCAGCTGGGCGTTGCGGTCGCCCTCGATCCTGCGTTCGACCAGAGTGAAGAGGTCGGTCCAGACGGTTTGCGGACAGGCATAACCGCACCAGACCCGGCCCAGCGCCGAGGTGAAGAGAAAAAGGCCCAGCCCCGCCATGATCAGCAGACCGGCGACGAAGTAGAATTCATGCGGCCAGATCTCGATCCAGAAGAAATAGAACCGCCGGCCCGCAAGGTCGATCAGCACCGCCTGGTCGGGCAGGCTGGGGCCGCGGTCCCAGCGGATCCAGGGCACCAGGTAATAGATGCCCAGGGTGACGATCATGATCGCCCATTTCAGATTGCGAAACCGGCCCGAGACGCGCTTGGGAAAGATCGGTTCGCGCGATTTGTAGAGGCTCTGCTCTTCGGTGACAGACAAGGGGGATCTCCGATAGGGGCTTCGTGTCAGCGCCCTTCTTGGAGGCTTTGCTGCGCCGCGGCCTTGACCTGAGTCAAATGGCGCCGGTCTTTCGCCCGGGGCTCAGCCGATCAGGCCCGGCGCCTGCGCCTTGCCCTGCTGGCGCAGCCAGCTGACGAAGCGGCGCAGCGGCGGGCGCTGCACGCCGGGGCGGGTGACGATGAAGTAGCCCTTCTTGCGGACATCCTCGAAAAGCACGCGCAAGCGCCCGGCGGCGACATCCTCTTCGATGAAGATCCGCGCGGTGATGGCGATGCCCTGGCCCTGGCGCGCCGCCTCGATCATCAGGTTGCCGGGCAGGGACGAGATGCCCATGGCCCGGTTGCGGCCGACGCCGAGCCTGGCAAACCACTCGGTGGCCTCATTGGTGCCCAGCTCCTGCAACCAGTGAAAGGCGCGCAGGTCGTTGAGATCGTCGAACTCGCGGTCGCCCACCAGCGAGGTGGCGGCGACCACGGCGATCGGCGATTTGACCAGCAGTTCCGCCTCGAGCCCCGGCCAGATGCCCGAGCCGTAGCGCAGGGCGACGTCGATGCCTCCGGGCTCGATCTTCTTGACCTCGGCAGTGGGGTCGATCATCAGGCTGACCGTCGGATTGGCGGCGCGGAAATCCGCCAGCCGCGGCATCAGCCAGGAGGCGGCAAAGCTGGGCGTGACCGAGACCATCAGCGGCCGATCGGCATCGCGGCCCGTCAGCTCGTCACAGACCCGGACCACACCGCCCAGCCCGTCGAGCAGCGCCTCGGCCAGCCGCTGGCCCTCTGTTGTCAGCACCATGGCGCGGCCGGAACGGTCGAGCAGGGTGAGGCCGAGATGCGCCTCGAGATTGCGGATCTGCTGACTGATCGCGGCGTGGCTGACGTTGAGCGCATCGCCCGCCTTCTGCACCGCGCCGGTGTCGGCAAAGGCGGCAAAGGCGCGCAGCGCCGCCAGAGGGGGCAGGGCGGTCCAGTCCATCATGTAATCCTTGCTTACACGTCTGAATTATTCCTGCCTCGCCCGGGCCCCGTCAATAGCGCATATTCATTGCACACCCCATTGACCCCAGGAGGCTGACATGTTCGGAATTTTTGCAGATGTCTTCAAGCGCGCAACCTATCTCGACGACCCCCAGACCCGCTTTCACGCCGACGAGGCGCCGCGCCGCGACATCCACCAGCGCGCGCCCTTTCACTGGTCTTACGAGACCCGCCGCCGGCTGACCGGCAGCGAGGACGCCTGATCCTGCCGCTGGCCGGGCGCTCTGCGCCCACCCGCCGGCCCGAGGCCCGCGCCGGATGCTCCCCCGGCGCGGGTCTTCACGTATTCATATAGCTTAATTTCTTGATTCGTTTTTCCGTCGAGGCCAGAGTGGGACTCCGCGCGCCGGGAAGGCGCGGCAGACACGAAGCCTTTCAGGGAGGACATGATGAAATACATTATCGCACTGGTGAGCGCCGCGGTGCTGGCCGTTCTGGCCGTCACCGCCTCGGCCCAGGACACCGAGCGCTATGGCAAGCAGAAGGTCGTCTATCACATCAACTACGATGGCGGGACCGAGTCCAAGGCCTACAAGGGCGCAATGCGCAACATCCAGAACCACATCAACGCGGTGGGGGCCGAGAACCTCGACGTCAAGGTGGTGCTGCATGGCAATGGCCTGGGCCTGCTGATGGCGGCCAAGGACGACAGCACGCTGCAGACGGTGGTGGGCTCGCTCAAGGGGCAGAACGTGGGCTTTCAGGTCTGCAACAACACGCTGAAGGGGCGCAAGATCAGCTATTCCGACGATCTCTATGACGTCTGGGAAGAGGACATCGTGCCCTCCGGCGTGGCCGAGCTCTCGCGGTTGCAGCAGATGGGGTATACCTACATCAAGCCGTAAGTCCGTCTTGCCGGCGCGGAATCAAGGCCGCAGGCCGCCGCGCCATCGCCATGCTGGAAGCATGCCTATGGCATGACCCGCCCCTATGACCCGGCGATTGGGTGACGCCAGCGCTCCGCTCGTTTGGAGCGCGCCAGTGGCGGGGATAAATTGAACAGACCTGAGGTCGGATCGCCGCACCGCGACTCGTCGATAGCGCGTCTTCCGCAGTGGGTCTGACGTGATCGGGCGCGGAACAAGGCCGCAGGCCGCCGCGCCATCGCCGGGCCACCCCCTTGGCCCGGCGATTGGGTAACACCAGCGCGCTGTTCATTCAAAGCGCGCCAGTGGCTGAAATAAACCGCACAGACCCGCGGCAGGATCGCCGGACCGTGGCCCGGCGATGGCGCGGCTCGGCGCGGTGAAAGGGCCGCTTGATAGCGGCCCTCCGCAGGGCTACTCGCCGCCGCCCAGCCCGTGCACATAGGCCGAGACCGCGCGGATCTGCGCCTCGCTCAGCCGTCCCTGCCAGGCCGGCATCACGCCGTAGCGCGAGCCGTGCACCGCCTCGACCAGCCGCTCGTAATCGCCGCCGTAGAGCCAGATCGCATCGGTCAGATCGGGCGCGCCCTGCATCCGGTCGCCGGTGCCATCCTCGGCGTGGCAGGCGGCGCAATTCTCGGCAAAGACCTCGGCCCCCGCCGCCACCTCGTCGGCATCCCGTGGCGTGCCCGACAGCGACATGACGTAATTCGTTACCTGCGAGATCTGCTCGCGTTCGAGCAGGTCATCGCGCCCGAAGGCCGGCATCATCGAAAAGCGCGTGTCGGGATGATCCTCGGTGCGGATGCCATAGGACACCGTCTCGTGGATCGCGGCAATGTCACCGCCCCAGAGCCAGTCGTCGTCCAGCAGGTTGGGATAGCCGCTGGCCTGGGCGCCGGCGGCACCGGAGCCGTGGCACTGCGCGCACCATGTCCGGAACACCGCCGCCCCGGCATTGCCGGCATAGTTCAGCAGCTCGGGGTCCTCGGCGATGGCGGTCAGCTCGACGCTTTCGAGCCGGGCGTTGATCGCGGCATTGGCCTGATCGACGGCGGCGATCTCCTCGGCCACCTCGGCGCGGGTGGAATAGCCCAGCACGCCGGCGGTCGCCTTCGATATCCCCGGCCAGGCCGGATAGGCGATGGAATAGCCGATGCCCCAGACGATGGTGGCGTAGAAGGCCCAGAGCCACCAGCGCGGCAGCGGGTTGTTGAACTCTTCGATGCCGTCCCAGCTGTGGCCGGTGGTTTCGGGATCGCCCTCTTGTTTCGGGGGAATGTGGCTCATCTCAGGGCCTCCTTGTCGTCGACCGCGGCCGGGCGGTCATCATGGCGCAGCGGGATGGTGGCGCAGTCGCGATGGGTGGCGCGGCTGCCGGGCCGCAGGACCCAGGCCACCATGCCGATGAAGAAGGTGAAGAGCACGAGAAGGCCCCAGCTGTCGGCCAGTTCACGCAGGAGAGAATAGTTTTCCATGACAAGTCTCCTTAGCGGCTTGCATCGGGGGTGAAGGTCGAGAAATCGACCAGCGTGCCCAGCATCTGAAGATAGGCGATCAGCGCATCGGCCTCTGACACGCCGGGCGCGCCGTCGAAGTTGCGCACGCTGACGGCCTCGCCATACCGTTCGAGCAGACCGTCGTAATCGCTGTCGGGATCGGCCTGGGCGCGGAAATCCGCCTCGGCCGCCGCGATCATCTCTTCCGAGTAGGGCACGCCGACCAGGCGATGGGTCGCCATCAGGTCATCGACATAGCGCCCGTCGATCAGCGTCCGTTCCAGCTGGTCGTATTTCGGCATCACCGATTCCGGCACCACCGACTGCGGGTCGCGGAAGTGCACCACGTGCCAGTCGTCGGAATAGCGGCCGCCGACGCGGGCGAGGTCCGGCCCGGTGCGCTTGGAGCCCCATTGGAACGGGTGGTCATACATCGACTCGGCCGCCAGCGAGTAGTGGCCGTAGCGTTCGACCTCGTCGCGCATCGGCCGGATCATCTGGCTGTGACAGACGTAGCAGCCTTCGCGCACGTAGATGTCGCGGCCCGCCAGCTCCAGGGGCGTGTAGGGGCGCATGCCCTCGACCTTTTCAATGGTGTTGTCGAGGTAGAACAGCGGCACAATCTGCACCAGCCCGCCGATGGTCACGACGAGGAAGGAAAAGATCAGCAGCAGCGTCGCATTGGTTTCGAGGATCTTGTGCCGGTCGAGGAACGAGCGGCGGCGGGGCCGCTCGCCCACGCCTGTAGCGGTTGCGGGCATCGGGGTTTTGTCGGTAGCCATCTCCGGTCTCCTTATTCGGCCGGCGTGGCATGGGCTGTGGCGGCAGGGGCCTCGACGGCCGGGCTGCGCGTCACAGTCATCCACAGGTTGTAAGACATGATCAGTGCACCGCCGAGGAACAGCACGCCCCCGAGGCCCCGGACCACATACATCGGCAGCTTGGCGGCCACGGTGTCGGCGAAGGAGTTCACAAGGAAGCCGTTGGCATCCACCTCGCGCCACATCAGGCCCTCCATGATGCCGGTCACCCACATCGAGGCGGCGTAGAGAACGATGCCGATGGTGGCGAGCCAGAAGTGCCAGCTGACCAGACTCAGGGAATAGAGCCGCTCGCGGTTCCACAGTTTCGGCACCAGGAAGTAGAGCGCGCCGAAGGTGATCATGCCGTTCCAGCCCAGCGCGCCGGAATGCACGTGGCCGATGGTCCAGTCGGTGTAATGGCTGAGCGAGTTGACCGCGCGGATCGACATCATCGGCCCTTCAAAGGTCGACATGCCGTAGAAGCCCACCGAGATCACCATCATGCGGATCACCGGATCGGTGCGCAGCTTGTCCCAGGCGCCCGACAGCGTCATCAGCCCGTTGATCATGCCACCCCAGGACGGCATCCAGAGGATGATCGAGAAAACCATGCCCAGCGTCGAGGCCCAGTCGGGCAGGGCGGTGTAATGCAGGTGGTGCGGACCGGCCCAGATATAGAGGAAGATCAGCGCCCAGAAGTGGATGATGCTGAGCTTGTAGCTGAACACCGGACGTTCGGCCTGTTTCGGGATGAAGTAGTACATCATGCCGAGGAATCCCGCGGTCAGGAAGAAGCCCACGGCGTTGTGGCCGTACCACCATTGCACCATGGCATCCTGCACGCCGGAAAAGACCTGCACCGATTTCGAGCCCCAGATCGACACCGGGATCGAGAGGTTGTTGACCACGTGCAGCATCGCCACGGTGACGATGAAGGCGAGGTAGAACCAGTTCGCCACATAGATATGCGGCTCGCGGCGCTTGATGATCGTGCCGAGAAAGACCGCGAGGTAGACCAGCCAGACCACGGTCAGCCAGAGATCGATGTACCACTCGGGCTCGGCGTATTCCTTGGACTGGGTCGAGCCCAGCAGATAGCCGGTGGCGGCCAGCACGATGAACAGCTGATAGCCCCAGAAGACGAACCAGGCGGCATTGCCGCCCCAGAGCCGCGCCGCGCTGGTGCGCTGGACCACGTAGAAGGAGGTGGCGATCAGCGCGTTGCCGCCAAAGGCAAAGATCACTGCCGAGGTATGCAGCGGCCGCAGTCGGCCAAAGTTGGCATAGCCCTCGGACCAGTCGAAGTTCAGCGCCGGAAAGGCCAGCTGAAAGGCGATGAAGGTGCCCACGAGAAAGCCCACCACGCCCCAGAAGGCGGTGGCGACCACCCCGTAGCGCACGACGCCGTCCATGTAGGCGGTCTCGCGCAGTGCGGGCGGTTGCTCTTCGTCGGTGTTGCGCAGCACCCAGAGGAACAGCCCGGCGCTGATCAGCATGATCAGCACGGCGTGCACCTGATAGGCCAGGTCCCGCGCGAAGTTGGCCGCCAGCGCTGCAAAGAGCACCAGCACACCAAGCGCGGCCAGCTTGATATAGTTCGACATTGTTTGTCCCTTCGTCTGGCCTCCGCACGATTCGTTGACCGCAGGAGGCGAATACGGATGGGAGGGTTTCTGCGCCTGCACGGCCGAGGCTGCCTTGATCTGGGTCAATCTTTTTGCGCTGCGGATTTGACGTGGCTCAAGGCGGGTCGGGCAGCGGGCCGGCTAGGGTGAGGCAACTTCAGGAGGAAGACGCCATGACCTACAAATCCCTCTTCACCGTGTTGACCGACCCCGAGCTCGACCTTTCGGTGCTGCCCCAGGCGGCGGCGCTGGCCCGTCAGTACGAGGCGCATCTCGACGTGCTCTGCCTCGGGATCGACAGCAGCCAGAGCGGTTATTACTTCGCCGGCGCCAATGCGATGATCCTGCAGGAGGCGCTGACCCGCGCCTCGGCCGAGGCGCAGGCGCTGGAAGGCGCGGCGCAGGCCTGGCTGGGCAAGACCGATCTGCTGTGGAACACCGAGGCCGCGATGGCGCAGGCCGGCGATCTAGGTCGCTTCGTCGCCGGACACGGGCGGTTTTCCGACCTGGTGATCCTGCCACAGCCCTATGGCAAGAACCGCGGCATCGACCAGGAAGCGGTGATCGAAGGCGCGCTTTTCGGGGCGCAGGCGCCGGTGCTGGTCCTGCCCGAAGGGGTGACGGCCCAGGCCGCGCCGCGCCGGGTGGCCATCGCATGGAACGAAAGCCCCGAGGCACTGCGCACGGTGCGCGCCGCGCTGCCGCTGCTGAAATCGGCCGAACGGGTCACGGTGGTGGTGATCGATCCGCCGGTGCATGGGCCGAACCGCTCCGATCCCGGCGGGCTCTTGTCGCAATACCTCTCGCGCCACGGCGTCAAGGTCGAGATCGACATTCTGTCACGCTCGATGCCGCGGGTGTCCGACGTGCTGTCGCGGGCCTGCACCGACATGGCCGCCGACCTGCTGGTGATGGGGGCCTATGGCCATTCGCGCTTTCGCGAGGCGATCCTCGGCGGGGCGACGCGCGACATGCTGGAAGAAGCGCCGCTGCCGGTCTTCATGGCGCATTGAGCACCATGGCGCTGCCGGAGCTAGGCCTGTTGCGTGATCCAGACGCCCAGGCCCATGACGCCGATGCCAAGCGCCCGGGTCATCGTCAGTGGCGAGACCTGCGCGGTGAAGAGACCGAAATGATCGATCGCCGCGGCGCTGATCAACTGGCCGAGCAGGACAAAGAACACCGCGTTGCCGACGCCGAACTTGGGCGCGATCCAGGTGACGGTGAGCACGTAGAAGGCCACGAAGAGCCCGGCCAGAAACAGGTGCCGCGGCGCGCCGGCGGCTCGCGCCAGCGCCGCGGGGCCGGTGATCATCAGCACCACCAGCGTCGCCGTCAGGGCGACGCAAAACAGGATCGACGCCGCCGCCGCGGGCGAGCCCATGCGTGTGCCGAGCGCCGCATTGAGCGCGGCCAGCAGCGGAATGCCGATCTCGGCGGCAAGCATGGTCAGGGCATAGACGTGCATCGGCCAACTCCTCGGTCTGGTCGCGCCCACTATGGCCAGAAATTTCCGGGGCGCCAGTCCCCTTGCCGCGGGGTTTTCCGGCCCCGCCAGCCTAAGCCTTCATCAACACAGGACATCCCCTCATGACCCCCTCCCAACCCCTTGCCCTGGGCCTTGCCGCGCTGGTTGCGCTGGCGGCCTGCAAGCCGAACGAAATGCCCCAGGCCGAAGAGGGCCGCCGGCTCTTTGTCGAAAGCTGCGCGCTTTGCCACGGCCCGTCCGGCCGCGGCGACGGGCCGGCCTCCGACGGGCTGACGCCGCCGCCGGCCGACCTGACGCGGATTGCCGCGCGCAATGGCGGGGTCTTTCCAAGGGCGAAGGTGCTGTCAACGCTCGACGGCTATACCCGCACGGACCTCGACGGGCCGGGGATGCCGGAGTTCGGTGATCTGCTGCGGGGTGATCTGGTGCCGCTCGACGTGGGTGACGGCATCCTGACACCGACACCGCGCCGGTTGGTAGCGCTGATGCAGTATCTCGAGGGCATTCAGCGCTGAGGCGCCGGCCCCGGTCTCAGTAGATGTAGCGGATCTGGTCGGTCCAGTAGCGCTCGACCCGGCGCAGCGACGAGGTGATCTCGGTGATCCCCTCGGGGCCAAGCACGCCACGTGCCTGCAGCCCCTCGGCGTGACGGGCAAAGAGTTGCGACACCACATCGCGGATGTCGCGGCCCTTGGGCGTCAGCCGCACGCGGACCGATCTCCGGTCGATCTCGCAGCGCTGGTGGTGCATGTAGCCTGCCTCGACCAGCTTCTTGAGATTGTAGCTGACGTTCGACCCCTGGTAGTAGCCGCGACTCTTCAACTCGCCCGCCGTCACCTCGTTGTCGCCGATGTTGAACAACAAGAGCGCCTGCACCGCGTTGATCTCGAGCACGCCGACGCGTTCGAATTCGTCCTTGATCACGTCGAGCAGCAATCGGTGCAGCCGCTCGACCAGCGCCAGCGCCTCGAGGTAGTTCGCCATGAAGCCCGCGTTTCCGGCTGCGGGCAGGGAGGAATGCAAGCTCATATCGGTCTCCGCCAAACGACTTCTTTCGGGGCAACCTGACGGACAAACCCGAAAAAAGCGTTAAGGCGGAGGGAATTGTCGCCTCAGGCGCGCTGGCCGACGCCACCGCTGGCCGAGAGCGCCACGGCGCGGATGTCGGCGATCATCGCCGCCAGCGGCTCTGGCGGGGGCATCTGGCCCGAGACCCACTGGTAGAGATCCTGGTCGTTTTCCGACAGCAGCGCATCGTAATGCGCCAGCGTGTCCTCGTCCATGTCGGCCAGACGCGCATCGGCGTAAGCCACGAGGATCAGGTCCATTTCCTTGATCCCGCGCCGCATCGAGCGCATCCGCAGCCGCTTGACCCGGGCCTCGCGGCTCTCGTCCGCCGCGGGGGCGCTCATGTGCCGGCCTCGGACAGGCGCAGCCGCAGCTTCTTTTCCAGCCGGCCGAGCTTTTCGGCATTGTTCTTCATCGTCGCCTTCATCTCGCGCAGCTCGATCAGCACCTCGTTGATGTCCGGCGTCATCAGGTCGGTCTCGTCGGGTTCCGACACGCCTTCGCCTTCGCCGTTGAGCAGCCACATCAGCGAGACGTTGAGAATGCCCGCCATGATCGAGAGCCGGTTGGCGCGCGGCTCGAGCAGGTCGTCCTCCCATTTCTTCAGGGTGCTCAGCTTGACCCCCAGCCGCTTGGCCAGGTCGGTCTGCGTCATTCCAGCCTGTTCGCGGGCGGCGGCCAGCCGGTCGCCGAAGGTTGCCGCTTCCGGGCCATACCAGTCGGTGGTGTCGTCCTGCATCTCATGCTCCTCGTGGCCCTTCGCGCTTGAACGGCCTTCCCGCGCAATCTATGACGGATGTCATTGATTTACAAACCACAGGCCCGACCCGATGTCCCTGCTTTCCGACACGCTCGCCCGTGTCAAACCCTCGCCCACCATTGCCGTCACCACCAAGGCCGCCGAATTGCGCGCAGCCGGGCGCGACGTGATCGGCCTTGGCGCCGGCGAGCCGGATTTCGACACGCCCGAGCACATCAAGCGGGCGGGCATCGCCGCCATCGAGGCGGGCAAGACGAAATACACTGCGCCCGACGGCATCCCCGAGCTGAAGGCCGCGATCTGCGAGAAATTCGCGCGCGAGAACGGGCTGAGCTATACGCCGGACCAGGTCAGCGTCGCCTCTGGCGGCAAGCAGATCCTCTACAATGCGCTGATGGCGACGCTGAACCCCGGCGACGAAGTGGTGATCCCGGCGCCCTATTGGGTGAGCTATCCCGACATGGTGCTCCTGGCCGGCGGCACGCCGGTGGTGGCCGAAACCTCGATCGACACCGGTTTCCGCCTGACGCCCGAGCAGCTCGAGGCGGCGATCACGCCGAAAACCAAGTGGCTGATCTTCAACTCGCCGTCGAACCCGACGGGCGCGGGCTATGACCACGCCTCGCTCAAGGCGCTGACCGATGTGCTGATGCGCCACCCGCATGTGCATGTGATGACCGACGACATGTACGAACACCTGGCTTATGACGATTTCGAGTTCTGCACCCCGGCGCAGGTCGAGCCGGGGCTTTATGATCGCACGTTGACCTGCAACGGCGTCTCCAAGGCCTATGCGATGACCGGCTGGCGGATCGGCTATGCGGCGGGGCCGAAAGCCTTGATCGCGGCGATGCGCAAGATCCAGTCGCAGAGCACCTCGAACCCCTGCACCATCTCGCAATGGGCGGCGGTCGAGGCGCTGACCGGGCCGCAGGACTTCCTCGCTGACAACGTGCGGCTCTTTGCCGGCCGTCGCGACCTGGTGGTGCGGATGCTGAACGAGGCCAAGGGCGTGACCTGCCCGAACCCCGAGGGCGCCTTCTATGTCTATCCCTCGATTGCCGGGCTGATCGGCAAGACCAGCGCCGGCGGCGCGCTGATCAAGGACGACGAAGCCTTTGCCACGGCGCTGCTGGAGGAGACCGGCGTCGCGGTGGTCTTTGGCGCGGCCTTCGGCCTGAGCCCGAACTTCCGGGTGAGCTACGCGACTTCCGAGGCGCAGCTGGAAGAGGCCTGCCGGCGGATCCAGCGGTTCTGCGACGGGGTGGCCTGAGCCGATGAGCAGCGCTCTGCCCGAATATTACTTTCGCGTGCGTGACAATGGCGCGCTGGTGTTCCGCATCGACACCGGCAACCGGCACCGGCGGATCGAGATGGAGCAGATCGCCGTGGTCAATGTCCGCAACGGCGAGGTCAAGCCGCAGGGCGGGCGGGCGCTGACGCCCGCCGACCGCGCCGAGATCGACCGCTGGGTGGCAGAGCGCCGCCTGCTGCTCGAGGCGCGGGAGGTCGACGACATCCTGCGGACGGTGGATCACCTGAACCAGACGGCGCAATGGGCGCAGTCGCGGGCCTCGGCGGAAGAGCTCGATCTGGTGGGGGATGCGCTGCTGCTGGCAATGCATGACCTGCGCACGGTGCTGGTGCGCAAAAAGGCGGATCGTCTGCTGAAGGACGAGTGATTTAAAGGGGCGGCCTTGCCGCGCAGGGTGGTTTGCGTTCGGGCCACGCAGGCCTTGGGGGCTTTGCCCCCAAACCCCCTGTATTGGTGGGGGCGGGGCCCCCACACCCCCTGACATGGGGGCTCTGCCCCCAAACCCCCGAGGGTATTTTCAAACAGAAGAAGCAGAGGGTGGGGTGAAAAGAACTTGCCGGGGGATCAGGACTTGGGGGAAAACTCGGTTTGGGCAGTGGTTGCCTGCGGGCTGCGGAGCCAGAAGCGGGACATCATCATCACGCCGGCGGCGGCAAGGCCGATGACGAGGCCGGCCCAGACGCCGGTGCCGCCGAAGCCCCAGGTGAAGCCCAGCAGATAGGCGGTGGTCAGGCCGAGGCCCCAGTAGCTGATCGCGGCGATGATCATCGGCACCGTGGTATCCTGCACCCCGCGCAGAAGGCCGAGGCCCAGCACCTGCATGCCGTCGGCCAGTTGAAAGAGCGCGGCCATGACGAGGAGGCCGGTGCCGATGGCAAGGATCGCGGCGCGGTCGGGGTCATCCGGCGAAAGGAAGAGCGAGATCAGCGGTTCGGGCCAGAGCAGAAAGACCGCGCAGGAGACCAGGGCGAATACCGCGGAGAGGGCGATCACCGCCTGCGCGCCGCGTCTGAGCGACAGCGGGTCCTTCTGGCCATGGGCGATGCCGGCGCGCACGGTGGCGGCGTTGGAGAGGCCGAGATGCACCATGAAGGCGGCGGTGGCCAGTTGCAGCACGATGCCATGCGCCGCCAGCGCCACGGTGCCGAGCCAGCCCATCATGATCGACGAGGCGGCAAACAGCCCGACTTCGGCGAAATTGGTCAGCCCGATCGGCACGCCCATGCGCAGCACCCGGGCCATGACGTCGAAGTCCGGCCGCCAGAGGCGGGCAAAGAGCGCATGCTGCGGCAGGCTGGTCCGGGCGTAGATCACCACCCCCAGGAGCGAGATCACATGCACCGAGAACGAGGCGCAGGCGGCGCCGGCGACGCCCAGTTCCGGCGCGCCCCAGTTGCCGAAGATCAGCATGTAATTGGCCAGCGCATTGGCCACGGCGGCGATCACCGTGATCCAGAACACCACCGCGGTGCGTTCCAGCGCGGCGAGGTAGCTCTTGATCACCATCACCAGCAGCGCCGGGATCAGAGCCGCGCCGGTGATCCGCAGGTAGACCTGCGCCTCGGCGGCAAGCGCCGGGTCCTGGCCCAGTGCCTGAAGCAGCGGGGCGGAGAACCAGAACATCGGCAGGAAGAGCGCGCCGTAGATCACCGAGAGCCAGAGCCCCATGCGGGTGATCCGGCGCAACCCGATCTCGTCGCCCTCGGCCGCGGCGGCGGCCACCAGTGGCATGACCGCGAAGGCAAAGCCCGAGCCCACAAGGAAGGTGACGAAGAACACCGTCGAGCCCAGAACCAGCGCCGCCAGCGCCTCGACCCCGTACCAGCCCATCATCACCGTGTCGGTCAGCCCGATCAGGAATTGCGCCAGATGGCCGCCGACCAGCGGCAGGCCGATGCGGGTGATGGCACGGATGTGCTCGCTGTGGGTCATCGGGGTCTGCATCAGACCGCTCTACCATTCTGGCCCGATCCGGCAAGCCCTATCGGGCGGCTTGGGGATGCGGGCCGGCGCCCAGAACCAGTTCACGGGTCTCGCGGAAGAGCTTGCGGGTCATCGCCGCCTCAAAGCCCTCGAATCCTTGCGCCTCTTCGAGAAAGGCACCGCGGCCGCGCAGCACCTCCTGCTGGTAATAGGGCACCACGCGGCTGTCGTCGCCGGTGACCACCAGGCCGTTGACTGTCACCCCGTCAAAGGGGAAGTGACGATAGGCCAGCTGCGGGCGGAAGCCTTCGTTGGTGATGCCGTCGCCGGAGACGTCGACCACCTGCCGCAGGCAGGCGGGTGCGCGTTGCAGCAGGCCGGCAGCATAGCCCAGGGCATAGCCCATGGCGGTGGGAAATTCGCTGTAGGACCGGGGCAGAGTGCTGACCCGGCGCGCCACGGCGGCAAGGTCCTCGGCGCTTTGCAGCAGCACCCAGTCCTGCAGGATCTGCTGCTGCTGCCGGCCGCTCCATTCGAAGATCGCCAGCGCCACCGGCCCGGTGCCGTCGAGGATTGCGCCGGCCACCGCCGTGTCGGTCAGCGCGGCAGCGAGGCCCTGGCGCTGCAGCTGGTGCTCGGCCGCGTTGACCGAAGCCGAGACATCCACCGCCAGCACAAGCGCCAGCCGGCAATTGGCCGCAGCGCTGCCGGCCCAGAGGGCCAGCAGGCAGACAGCCAGAAAGCGGGCGGCGCCGGGCATCTTCAAAGCCCTACCAGTGACCGGTGTTTTCCATGCTGGCCCAGGGCTCTTGCGGCGGCAGGTTGTCGCCCTCCTGCAGCAGCTCGATCGAGATATTGTCGGGCGAGCGGACAAAGGCCATGTGGCCATCGCGCGGCGGACGGTTGATGGTGACACCGGCGTCCATCAGCTTCTGGCAGAGCGCATAGATGTCGTCGGTGCGATAGGCGAGATGGCCGAAGTGGCGGCTGTCAGACGGCAGGCCCTCGTCGCCGTCCCAATTGTAGGTCAGCTCGACCGGGCACTCCTCCTGCCCCTCTGGCGCCATGAAGACCAGGGTGAAGCGGCCCTTGTCATTGTCGGTGCGGCGGGTCTCCTTCAGGCCGAGCAGCCTGTAGAACTCCATTGATTTCTCGAGGTCCTTCACCCGGACCATGGTGTGCAGATAGCGCAAAGCCATGCCTGTCTCCTTTGGTTGTTGCAGCGGAGCCTAGGCGCGGGGGCGCGGATGTCCAGAGGTCGCGTGGTCAGAACACCGAGCGCAGGCCGAGCGAGACCGAGAGTTCCTCGGTCTCGAAGCGGCTGACATTGGAGTGGGTCTGCTCCGACGTGACGGTGAGCGTCGGGCTGAACCCCAGATAGTCGAGCTGGTCGAAGCTGAAGGTGACCTCGGCGGTGCGGCGGCTGTCCTCGCGCCCGCCGGGTACGGCCCAGAACAGCAAGCGGTAATCGGGGTAGGTGGTCTCTGACACCCCGAACGAGGCCGAGAGCGAGACCGGGCCGATCGGCTCGGCCCGGTGATAGGACAGCTTGGCCGAGCGGGTCTCGGCGCGGGCCTGGCCGTTTTCGGACTCCGCCATGGTGCTGCCGAGCGACAGCGCGAGGCTGTCGTTGTTGGCCAGCCGGTGGATGGCGGAAAAGCGCAGGCCGGTGGTCCTGACATCCGCAATCCCGGCAGCATCGTTGTGGCGGAGCTGGTAGTCGAGGCTGGCGGTCAGCCGCAGGGTCGGGTCGAGGTCGAAGCCATACGACAGCCCGCCGCTCGCCAGATCATAAGAGCGCTCGCCGCCGTTCCAGACCTGTCCAAAGCTCAGCCGTGCGCTGGCCAGCCCGCCAGCACCGCCAAGCGACCGGTGATGGGCGAGGCCAAGGGCAGCAAATGTCGAGCCGTAATCGGCCTCCTCGGCTTGGGGGGCCTTCTTGCGGGCCTCGTCGCTGAACGCGACGCGGCGGACCTGGCCGATGCCGGTCAGCCGGGTTTCAGAGGTCTCGTCGCGGTGCAGACGATAGGTGAAGCTGCCGCCGACCTCGGCAATCGTGCCCGACAGCGCCTGAGAGGTGGCGGGCAGGATGCCCACCACCGGGATGCCTTCGACCACGTTGATCCGGTCGGCGGCGCCGTTGTTGACGTTCGACGACGGCACGATCTGACCCGACAGCTGGAACTTGAGCTTGGCAGCGCTGCGCAGGGCGCGGTATTCGCGCTTGGTGCGGTCGCGGGTGGGCTCTGACGGGGCGGCCTGCAGCGCGCGGCGCATCCAGAGTTGGCCCAGAACGAACCGCTCGTCGCGCGCCTCGGCGGCGGCCACGACGCGGGCGGCCTCGTGCTTCTGGCGCGGGGTTTCGGCGTGGCGATAGGCCAGCTTGGCGGCGCGGCGTGCCTCGACGTGGTTGCCGGCGCGCATCAGCACGGTCGACATCACCATGTGGGCAAAGGGATCCTCGGGGTCGGCGCGCAGCAGGGACAATGCCAGTTCGCCGGCGATGTCCGGGCGCCCGGCGTCGAGTGCGCGCAGGATCAACGATCGAACCTCGGCCAGGCTGAGCTCGGCCGAGGGGACAGGTGCTGGCGTTGTGTCAGACCAGGCCGGGCCGATCAGGCCCAGGCACAGCCCGGCAATCGCAAGACGGCGCAACACCGGCTCAGGGCGCGACGAGATCGCAGATCGCGCTGTCATTGGGCTGGCCGCACTGGGTCAGGACAAAGACGCCGTGTTCCACTTCCGAGTCGACATTCGGGATGTGGCCCGAGAGGTGCACAAGGCCGGCCACGCTCGACGCGCCTGAGCCACCGAAGATGCCGCCATAGTTCCCGATGCCGGTGCCGGGGCTGTCTGTCGCATCATCGCTGATCTCGACATCGCCGTAGAATTCGCCGTTGGTGTCGATCGGAGCGACAATCAACGTGACATCCTCGAGCGCGGTCTGGGCGCCGCCCACCGGGCTGATGAGGATACGGTCGCTGATCTCGCCATTCACCGCATTGTCGACGAAATTGGCATTGAGGAAGATCGTGCCGGACACCCTGTGGGATTCCCGCGGCAGGTCGGGCAGGGACGCGCCGCCACCCGGGCCCGGGGGAACCGTGATCAGGTGATCGCCGTCCACGGCGCCGATATTGGTCACGGCGGCGTAGTTGCCGGCATAAGACACCTGGCCCTCACCCGGGCCGGTGCCGATCGCGGGCGGCGAGAAGCTGCCGTCGCGTTCGTAGAAGCCGCCGCCGAAATAGCGATTGAACTGGCCGCCATCGGCCACGGTGCCGGCATGGACACTGCCGTCGAGACTGCTGCCCGCAAGCGCCACGAACATCCGGTCCAGCGCATCTTCCTGCGCGGTATAGGCCAGGTATCCGGCGGTATCGAGCGCCGCATTTCGGGTAAAGGTGTTTTGCGACGGCGTTCCGTCAAGCGAGCGGATCGCCACGGTGATGGTGTTGCCGCCGGGGATCGAGAGGGTGGCGACGTCATCCGCCAGAACGTCGGGCACGTTGCCCGCCGCGGACGCACCGTTGCCGGGGGAACCGCCGCCGGTTCCGTCGGTCCCATCCGTGGTTCCGCCACCCGTGGAGGTGTCGTCCTCGGGGTCCTCCAGGAAAGGATTGTCTTTTCCCGTGCTGCCCGTGCACGCACTCAGCGCCGTCGCCACGATGAGCGACACAACAAAACGATTCATGAAACTGCCCCGGTCTTTGCCCGTTATTTTGGACACACGCTGGTTTTCCAGAACAGGAAAGTCAACGCTTATCGCCCATTGGCGGCCACAGTTCCCGCGACTGCGGCAAATCGGGCATACCAAGTCTCAGCTTTTTTCTTGGGTCTCATACCAGATATAGTGGGGGCCTGATTCATCTTGTAGAAAGGATTCGCCCCATGTCCGTCACGCCCGAACAGGCCGCCGAAATCGAAGCTCTGCGGGCCGAGACGACACCCACCCTGCGTGCCACCTCGGCCGGGATGGAGGCGCATCTCTACACCGCCTATCCGGTGCTCGACCACGGCTTCATCCGGGTGATCGACTACATGGGCGACGATGCCGCCATCTGTCAGGCCGCGCGGGTGTCCTATGGCAAGGGCACCAAATCGGTGCAGAACGACGAGGGGCTGATCCGCTACCTGATGCGCCACTGGCACTCGACCCCCTTCGAGATGTGCGAGATCAAGCTGCACGTCAAACTGCCGGTTTTCGTCGCCCGCCAGTGGATCCGCCACCGCACCGCCAACGTCAATGAATACTCCGCCCGCTACTCGATCCTCGACCGCGAGTTCTACATCCCCGAGCGCGACGCTCTGGCGGCGCAATCCTCGGTCAACAACCAGGGCCGGGGCGAGGCGCTCTCGGGCGAAGAGGCCGACCGCGTGCTGCGCTATCTCCGCGATGACGCGATGCGCGCCTATGACCACTACGAAGAGATGATTTCCGACGAGGGCCAGCAGGGCCTCGCGCGGGAACTGGCGCGGATGAACCTGCCGGCCAACATCTACACGCAGTGGTACTGGAAGGTCGATCTGCACAACCTGCTGCACTTCCTCCGCCTGCGCGCCGACGCCCATGCGCAATACGAAATCCGCGTCTATGCCGACGAGATCTGCAAGGTCGTCGCCGACTGGGTGCCCTTTGCCTATCGCGCCTTCGAGGACTACCGGATGGGTGGGGCGACTTTGAGTTCCACAGCTCTTGAGTGCGTGCGGAGGATGCTGAAAGGTGAGGAAGTGACGCAGGAAACCTCTGGCATGTCCAAGGGGGAATGGCGGGAGTTTAAGGGGGTTTTGGGGTGACGCAATGAGCGAGTTCCTATCGAAAATTTGGAACCTATTTGAAACGGTTGTGCGCCCGTGGCACCTATTGTTCGTGGTAGCATTTGTTTCCGGAGTTTTGTTGTTTAACCCATTTCAATTAAACGAAAATTTTGAGATAGCTGAAGAAGTGGCTGAGGTGAAGCTCTGGATCTTCTTAGTGTTCTTTGTTTCTGTAGGACTGATAATCCTTAAAGCTCTGTCCATTGGCCTTCTATTCATTAAAGGGCACGCTTACAAAATTTTCGATAATCTGATTGCGAACTCAATAGAGCTCGCGCCCGCATCCCGAGCCATCTTGAAGTTTATGCTAACACAACAGCCAGACATGGTTCCGTTAAATCGGAAGCATCCAGCGGTTCGCGAGTTACGACTTCGGAAGCTGGTATCCCCAAATCCCTATCTAATTATTTCAGGCGATTTCGACGACTATAAATTGACGCCCCGAGGGGTTTCAGTAGCGCGTCGTGCAAAGATAGCGGAGTTTGAGGGTCAGTCGGAAGCTGAAAAGATCGCGTTCTTGGACAGCGTAACTGGCATGAAATTCCGGTCAGTGAACAGGCATTCTTGGATGTTATAATTAGAATCTGTAGAAGTATGGTCGCACGCACCATTTTACGAGTGCCTGCGTTGTGTGTTCTGCAAGCTTGTTCACCACATCTTATCCAACCCGCGCAATCACATCTTTAAAACTTTCCCGCCCCACACTAACAGTGCGCGAAACATTTGCGCCCTGCGGACTGCCTCTTCCCGAGATCGTAGGGTGGGTTTGTAACCCACCACCCCGCACCGGTGGGTTGAAAACCCACCCCACGCGAGCGCTTTCCGGGCGCGGCTTACCCCAGAATCCCCGGCCAGTTCACCTCGCCCTTGGCGATGTTCCCCGGAATGTCCTGCAGCCACAGCTCGCGCGCGCGCAGGTTGGCGTTGAGGTAGAGCCGGCCCTCGTAGACCGTCCAGGCCTCCGGCACCGTCGGCGCGAGGTAGCCGCGAGAGGCGGCAAAGGCGCAATACCCGCCGAAGCGCGGGGCATAGCGCTCGGGATCACCGGCAAAGGCGTCCCGCGCGGCGGCGCTGGCGAAATGCCAGGTGGCGCCGTTCCATTGCGCGGCATGCGTGGCCTCGGCCAGCACCGGGCCGGCGCCGTCGAAATAGGCCACGGGATCGGCGCGGTTGATCGCCACACCGCCGGTCTGAAAGACCTGCGGTTCGCGGGCGAAAGCGGCGCGGGGCAGCAGCGGCGCGGCGGCAAGCGCGGTGAGAAGGGAACGTCTGGTCAGCATGGCGGGTCTCCGGTGGCGGTGCCGGGACAGCATGCCCGCAGAGCCGCCCCCGCGACAGCCCCCTCACCAAGAGGTGATGCGGCGCGACCTGCGGTCGCGGCCTCTTGGAGCGTCGGGAAAAATCGCATACCCCTCGGCGCATGATCTGCTGGCTCCGCCCTTTCATCGGCCTGTGTCTGGCCCTGATGCTGACCGTCACCGGCCAGGCCTCGGTCGCGGCGCGCGGCGGGACTGTGGCGGTGAATGTCATGGTGCTCTGCACCGGGGCGGGGACGCAGGTGGTGCTGATCGACGCCGAGGGCGCGCCGATCCCGCCTGCGCACATCTGCCCCGATTGCGTGCTGGCGCCTCTTGACGCGCCGCCGGCCTCCGTGCCCTTGCTGCGCGCCCCGGAGTTCGTCAGGCTGCGGGGGGCCCCCATCGGCGCGCTTGACGCCGCCAGCCAGGCAACGCCCAGCCCCTGCGCCAGAGGGCCGCCGCCCCGGGTGTGATCCCTGTTCCCTTTTCACACCCATTCACGGAGTTTCAGATGACCCTGACCCGCCTGTCCGCGGCGCTTGCCGCCAGCCTGCTTGCCACAACTGCCCTTGCCGGCGACATCCACATCGCAGACGCCTATGCCCGTGCGTCCAACCCGCGCGCCGGCGCGGCCTTCATGCTGATCCACAACCACGGTGCCGACGACGATCGCCTGATCGCCGTCAGTTCCGTCGCCGCTGCGCGGGTCGAGCTGCACAGCCACAAGGAGGCTGGCGACGGCGTGATGAAGATGGTCCACCTGCAAGAGGGCATCGCCCTGCCGGCCGGTGGCGTCCACGCGCTGCAGCGCGGCGGCGACCACGTGATGTTCATGGGGCTGACCGCGCCCTTCGTTCAGGGCGAGACCGTCGCGGTCACGCTGACCTTCGAGCGGGCCGGCGAGATTGCCCTGGAGATCCCGGTCGACCTCGAGCGCCAGCCGGGCGCGGAGGCGGCCACGGACCACGGTGACATGGACCACGACAACATGGACCACGACGCACACGCCCACGACGGCAAGGGCAACTAGCCCAGCATCCCCTCCACCCAGCGTGGCACGGTCTCCGTCGCCGGGCCGACAAGGCAGTCGTCGAACAGGTGCGAGACGGCGGTGGGCTCCAGGCTCATTTCCACCGTCTCGGCCCCGGCGGCGCGGGCCTCTTCGACAAAGGCCGCCGCCGGGTAGACCTGGCCCGAGGTGCCGATGGCGGCGAACAACCGCGCTTCGGCCAGCAGGGCGGCGATCTCGTCCATGTAATGCGGCACCTCGCCGAACCAGACCACATCGGGCCGCGCGGCGGCCCGGTGACAGGCCGGGCAGGGGGTCTCTTCGTCCATTTCCGGCGGTGCCTCCCAGCGGTGGCCGCAGATGTCGCAGAGCGCCCCCGCCAGCCGCCCGTGCATCTGCAACACGTGGTGCGATCCGGCGCGGCGGTGCAGGTCATCGACATTCTGGGTGACGATGGTCACCACGTCGCTGTGCTCGGCCTCTAGCCGCGCCAGCGCCAGATGCGCGGCATTGGGCGCGGCGGCGGCGGCCTGAATGCGGCGGGCGTTGTAGAAGCGATGCACCAGCGCCGGGTTGCGGGCATAGCCCTCCGGCGTGGCGACATCCTCGATCCGGTGCTGCGCCCAAAGCCCGCCTTCGTCGCGAAAGGTGCCCAGCCCGCTTTCGGCCGAGATGCCGGCGCCGGTGAGAATGACGATCCTGCCCATGTGGCCCCGCTGTGCTGTCAAGATTGCCCCGATCCGCGGGGCAGGCTACACCCTGTGCGATATTGGCAAAGGCGCGCGCATATGACCACCCGCATCCTCTTCGTCTGTCTCGGCAACATCTGCCGCTCGCCCGCCGCCGAAGGGGTGACCCGGGCGCTGGCCGGCGACGCCGACCTGTCGCTCGACAGCGCCGGCACCGGCGACTGGCACGTGGGCAACCCGCCGCATCCGCCGATGCAGGCGGCGGCGCGGGCGCGGGGCTATGACCTGAGCCCCTTGCGCGCCCGGCAGATCTCGCCTGCGGATTTCGACGCCTTCGACCTGATCGTGGCGATGGATGCCGAGAACCTTGCCAATATCGAGGAGCTGCGCGGCGGCGCCGGGACCCCGGTGCGGCTCTTTACCGACTACGCCGAAGGCCCCGAGGATCACGTCCCCGATCCCTATTTCACCGGCGATTACGAAGGTGCGCTCAGCCTGATCGAGCGCTGCGCCAGGGGGCTCTTGCGCGACATCGCGCCATAGGCCGTTAAGCCCACTTTCCAACCGCGCCCCGCCGCGCTAAGGCCTCTCGGGCAAGAACAAACGAGGCCGGAACATGCGAAACCTGGTAATTGCCGCGGTCACCCTGCTGGCGCTGGCAGGCTGCGAAACCGTCAAGGGCGCGGGCCGCGACCTGCAATCCGCAGGCCGCGTGGTCGAACGCTCGATCCCTTAATCGCCCTCGCGGTCGAGCCGGAAGCCGAGCTTCACGCCGACCTGGAAATGCGCCACCTCGCCGTCGGCCACATGGCCGCGGATGTCGGTGACCTCGAACCATTCGACGTGCCGCAGGCTCTTGGAGGCGGTGCGCACCGCCTGTTTGACCGCATCGTCGATGCTCTCGGTGGACGAGCCGTAGACTTCGGTGACGGGATAGACATGGGACATGAGGGTTCCTCCGGTTGATTGCTGTCCCGGATCCTAGTGCATCCCCGGCCAAGGTCCCGAAGAAATCTGTCTCCTTGGCCTTGAGGCTCCGGCCCCCGAGGCTCAGAGCCCCAGAAGCGCCTTGGCCTCGGCCAGCGCCCGGACCGAGGCGCCATGGCTGCCGGCCCGGTGCAGCTGCTCGCCCTCGGCGCGGAGCTGCTTGACGCGGGCGAGATCGGCAGCGCTGAGGCTCGCGGTCTTGAGCGCCGCATCGACGGCGGCCATGTCGGCCGGGCACTGATGCGCAGCGGCCGGACCGGCCAGCAGCGCCAGAACGGCGGCGGTGATGAGGTGTTTCATGGTGTGTCTCCCCCGAGGTTGTGTGCGGGGGAGGGTAGCATGGAGGGGGAGGGGGTGGGGGTCACGATTGCGGGTGTAGGCGTATGCATTTGTGCATACGGTGAGAGTATGCAGCAACGAAAAACGCATTTGGTTCAATATAACTAGGAAGCCGGAGGGTCAAAATCACCCCCTACTATCTCTCGGTACAATTCCAAGATCTCGCTAGAGTAAGTCGTTAGAACAGCCGAGAAGTAGTCCATCTCATCGCCATCCTCAAAATTGAAACTCACAAAATCCAAGCAGGCATCTAGTACGAATAGGCAATTAAAAACATATTGATTAACGTGGGCAGCTGGAAACTCGACGGCAGGAATGAAGCGACCGTCAATCTTCTGATCTGCATCGAGGTATAGGTAAAGTAAGTTAGCCAAGCTACCATGGACGGCGTGAGAAGAAATCTTTCCGACTATGGTATACATAAATCGGTCTTCTCCGATATCTCGCACCATATCAGCTAAGGAAGGGGCGCGTTTCAAGTTTATCTCTTTATCGTCAATACCTATGCCGGCAAATTCGGCATTCTTGCGAATGCTATGTAGCATCCGCTTTTCAATTGGAAGTTCAAGCCCTCCACGAGCTTTGATGTTGCTTTTGATTTTATCGAGCAACTCAAGGTCAGATTTCAGGCTGTCCTCAAAATATCTTTGAAGTCGCTGTTCCCCTCGGTCTTGGGAGATCCACCGCACCTTCACGCATGTTTCTAAGAGAGGTCGATCCAATATTGTCGTGACATCGCCGTATCGCCCATCCTGAAAAAACTCTAAGTGTGCAGCCAAGATCCTCGTGCAGCGGGTTAATAGGCCTAAAAGTACATATCTCTTCTTATCGGTGCTAGTTAACCATCCTGGGGACTCGGGGATAATTTGCGAGCAGATGCAGCACAACATGGATACATTCTTGTAATACTCAAAGAGTATTTGCCGAAAATCGCCTGATTGCCTGCATTCGTCGAGAACGCAATCAGAAATTTCGACTGGGTCAGGCAAGAGCTCAAAGAAGTTAAGGCCATAATCTTCCATTGCAAAATGTCACCGAGATAATTGCTACGTCCGCTCGGGAATGACCTATGTCGACGAGGCCGCATGCTGCCGAGGGAATATCACCCATCCATCTTCAGCGCTGAAATAAACGCTTCCTGCGGGATATCCACCTTGCCGAACTGCCGCATCTTCTTCTTGCCGGCCTTCTGCTTCTCGAGCAGCTTCTTCTTCCGCGTCGCGTCGCCGCCGTAGCATTTCGCCGTCACGTCCTTGCGCAGCGCGGACAGGGTCTCGCGGGCGATGACCTTGCCGCCGATGGCCGCCTGGATCGGGATCTTGAACATGTGGCGCGGGATCAGCTCTTTGAGCTTCTCGCACATCGCCCGGCCGCGCATCTCGGCGCGGTCGCGGTGCACCATGGTCGAGAGCGCGTCCACCGGCTCGTCGTTGACCAGAACCTGCATCTTCACGAGGTTGTCCTCGCGGTATTCGGTCATCTGATAGTCGAAGGAGGCATAGCCCTTGGTCACCGATTTCAGCCGGTCGTAGAAGTCGAAGACCACCTCGTTCAGCGGCAGGTCATAGACCACCATGGCGCGGCTGCCGGCATAGGTCAGGTCCATCTGGATACCGCGGCGGTCCTGGCAGAGCTTGAGCACGTCGCCGAGGAACTCGTCGGGAACAAGGATCGTCGCCTTGATCCGCGGCTCCTCGAGGTGGTCGATGGTCGAGGGGTCGGGCATGTCGGCGGGGTTGTGCAGCTCGATCATCGAGCCGTCCTTGGAATAGATGTGATAGATCACCGAGGGCGCGGTGGTGATCAGCTCGATGTCATATTCCCGCTCGATCCGGTCGCGGATCACCTCGAGGTGCAACAGCCCGAGGAAGCCGCAGCGGAAGCCGAAGCCCAGCGCCGCCGAGGTCTCCATCTCGTAGCTGAAGGAGGCGTCGTTCAGCGCCAGTTTCTCGATCGCGTCGCGCAGGTCCTCGAACTCGGCACTGTCGACGGGGAAAAGGCCACAGAAGACCACCGGCTGCGACGGCGCAAAGCCGGGCAGGGGCTTGTCGGCGCCCTTCTTCTCATGGGTGATGGTGTCGCCGACCTTGGTGTCGCGCACCTGCTTGATCGAGGCGGTGATGAAGCCGATCTCGCCCGGTCCCAGTTCGTCGATCACGGTCATCGCCGGGCGGAAGACGCCGATGCGGTCGATGCCGTATTTCGCGCCGGTCTGCATCATCTTGATGTTGTCGCCCTTCTTGAGCACGCCATCCATGATCCGCACCAGCACGACGACGCCGAGGTAGCTGTCGTACCAGCTGTCCACCAGCATCGCCTTGAGCGGCGCGTCGCGCTGGCCCTTGGGGGCGGGCAGGCGGTGGACGATGGCCTCGAGCGTTTCGGCGATGCCGATGCCTGTCTTGGCCGAGACCTGCACGGCCTCGGAGGCGTCGATGCCGATGACATCCTCGATCTGTTCGGCCACCCGGTCGCAATCCGCCGCCGGCAGGTCGATCTTGTTGAGCACCGGCACGATCTCGTGGTCGGCATCGAGCGCATGATAGACATTGGCCAGAGTCTGCGCCTCGACGCCCTGGGTCGAGTCGACCACCAGAAGCGAGCCTTCGACCGCCCGCATCGAGCGCGAAACCTCGTAGGCAAAGTCGACGTGGCCGGGGGTGTCGATCAGGTTGAGCACATAGGCCTCGCCGTTCTTGGCGATGTAATCGATGCGCACGGTCTGCGCCTTGATCGTGATGCCGCGTTCGCGCTCGATATCCATGGAATCGAGCAGCTGAGCCTTCATGTCCCGCTCGGCCACCGTGTTGGTGGATTGGATGAGCCGGTCGGCGAGGGTGGATTTCCCGTGGTCGATATGGGCGACGATCGAGAAATTGCGGATATGGGCGAGGTCTGTCATGACCGGGATATGTAATGGATTTGATGAACGGTCAATGGCAGCCGATCAGCCAGCGTGCGATTTTACGCAGCCAAGGGCGGTGGTTGGCCTGCGGGGTGCGGTTGCGGGTGTCGGCTGAGGGGGCTTCGGGGCTGGGGCTGTGCTCCGAGGGGGCGAAGGCCGGCGTCCGGTACGGGTGCGGCTAGACGCGGCCGGTGGTGCTGGCGCAGCATCTGCCAGAGGCCGGATCGCTGCTGCGCCTTGCCGTTGAGCGCAAATTCGAGGACGCGCTTGCAGTGGAGCATCCAATCCGCGCCCAGAGGCGAACCCCGGCCACGGGCAAAGCCCCGCCACCCGGCCGCCGAAATGGTTTCGCGGCGGCGCAAATGGTGGCACACTGGGCCGAAGACAAGCGAAGGTCCGGATATGGCACAGGAAATCGCAAGACAGGCGCGGGTGATGGGCCGCGTGCAGGGCGTGGCCTTTCGCGCCTGGACCCAAGGCCTGGCAGAGAGCCTCGGGCTCCGCGGCTGGGTCTGCAACAACCCCGACGGCTCGGTCACTGCGCTGATTGTCGGCCGACCCGAACAGGTCGACGACATGCTCGACGCGATGTGGGCCGGCCCCGGCGCTGCCGCGGTGCGCGACGTGTCGGTCGAGGTCGTTTCGCCGCTGCCCGATGTGACGGGGTTCGAGATTACCGGGTGAGGGGGGCGCTTTGGGTTGTCCGCGGGAGGGTTGCTCTCTTAGGTCCCGGATCGGGGTCCGGGACGCGATGCGCGGGGTGGCAGGTGACACCTGTGAGCAGGCTTGGGGTGAAAGAGGCTGCCGCCGTCACCCATGCACAACGCCGTTCCGGACCTGATCCGGGATCTCTCCACCCGCCCCATGAGGCTCCGGATCGGGGTCCGGGGCGCGACGCGCGGGGTGGCAGGTGAAACCTGTGAGCCAGCCGGGCGCGACAGTCACTGCCGCCGTCACCCACACCCCACGCCGTCCCGGACTTGATCCGGGACCTCCCCGCTCACCCCATGAGGCCCCGGATCGGGGTCCGGGGCGCGGAGCTCTGGGTGGCAGGTGGAACCTGTGACCAAGCCGGGCGCGACAGGCGCAGACGCCGTCACCCACACCCAACGCCGTCCCGGACTTGATCCGGGACCTCTCCGCTCACCCCATGCCCCCGGATCGGCCTCCAGGGCAGCGCAGCCCGCCGACCCCCTTACATCGGCAGAACATCCCGCCGGATCATCGTCCGCAGGGCGAAGCTCGAGCGCATGTTGCGGATGCCTGGCACCTGCATCAGACCGTCCTCGAGGAACCGGTCAAAGGCCGTGAGGTCGCGCGCCACCACCCGCAGCATCACGTCGCGCGTTCCGGTCATCAGGTAGCATTCCATCACCTCGTCGAAGCGCCGCAGCGCGTCCTCGAAGGCCGAAACCGCCTTGCGGCTCTGCTGCTCGAGTTCGACGAAGATGAAGATGTTGAGCGGCAGCCCCAGCTTCTCCTGGTCGACCCGGGCGGAGTAGCCGGTGATCACGCCGGTCTCTTCCAGCCGGGCGATGCGGCGGGCCAGCGGCGTTGCCGACAGGCCGATCTTTTCCGACAGATCGGCCAGCCGCTGGCGGCCGTCGCGTTGCAGGGCCTGCACGATCCTGGCGTCTGTTGCATCCATTCCCCAAATCCCCCGGGTGTTTTGGAGATTTTCCCTAATTTCACCCGGCACGGCAATGCTCTTTGGTGAGTTTTTGCGCCACGCCCGCGGTAAGATTCGCTCAAACAGGAGGAGAGAGCCATGTTGACCCGGATCGATTGCACCACCCATGAAGAGGTCTACCGCGTGACCGACCGCGACAGCGGCCTCGAGGGGCTGATCGCGGTGCATTCCACCCAGGCTGGCCCCGCCGCCGGCGGGCTGCGGATGCGGGTCTATGCCGGCTTTGACGAGGCGCTGGCCGATGTGCTCGCCCTGTCGCGCGGGATGACCTACAAGAACGCCGCCGCCGGCCTGCCGCTGGGCGGAGGCAAGGCGGTGATCCTCGGCGATCCCCGCAGCGACAAGACAGAGGCCCTTCTGCGCGCCATGGGCCGCGCGGTCGAGGCGCTGCAGGGCCGCTACTGGACGGCCGAGGACATGGGCATGACGCCCGCCGATCTGAAGGTGCTGTCGTCGGAGACCAAATTCGTCGCCGGCCTGGCCGACGGCCCCTTTGCCAGCGGCGATCCCTCGCCGATCACCGCGCAGGGCGTGTTCAACGCGCTGAAGATCGGCGCGGCGCGGCAGTTCGGCAGCAGCGACCTGTCGGGCAAGCGCGTGGCGGTGCAGGGGCTGGGCCATGTCGGCTGGTACCTCTGCGAGCTGCTGGCCAAGGCCGGCGCGCAGCTGATCGTCGCCGATACCGTGGCGGCGCGGGTCGAGGAGGCGCGGGTGGCCTTTGGCGCCGAGGTCGCCGCACCCGATGCGATCCACCGGGTCGCGGCCGATGTCTTTGCGCCCTGCGCCATCGGCGGCATCCTCAACGGCCAGACCGTGCCGGAGCTGAGGGCCGCGATGGTCTGCGGCGCGGCCAACAACCAGCTGGCCAATGACGCGGCGGCGGATGCGCTGCAGGCGCGCGGCATCCTCTACCTGCCGGATTACGTCGCCAACGGCGGCGGCATCATCAATGTCGCGACCGAGATCCTGCGGATCGAGGCGCGCGAGAGCTATGTCGCCGAGCGCCTGTCGCAACTCGAGACCACCATGCGCGGCATCCTCGATGCCGCCGCGCGCCAGGACACCAGCCCGGCGCATGTGGCCGATGCCACCATCGAACAGGGCATGGCGCTGCGCCGCGCCGGCTGAGCCCGGCACCCGCAGGTCGAAATCGAGTGAAAGAGCGCCGCGTTTCGCGCGGCGTTCGCCCGATCCCCCGCCTAATGCTATAGTCATGCGGCAAGGAGGGGTGTCATGCAGCTTTATCCGACCATCGAACTTCAGAACGGCCAGCCGGTCAGCCTGTATCGCGGGCGGCTCGAGGAGCCACAGATCTGGCACCTCGACCCGCGCGACTGCGTGCGCGGCTTTGCCCATGCCGGGGCCGAGTGGATCCATGTCACCGATTTCGACGCCGTTGCCGGCCAGGCGCCGCAGGACGCGCTGCTGCAGGAGCTGATCCTCGCGGCCGAGGCGCCGCTGCAGGTCGGCGGTGGCGTGCGCTCGCGCGAGCGGATCGAACAGCTGCTCGACATGGGGGTTGGCCGGGTGGTGATCGGCACCGCGGCGCTGAACCAGCCCGACCTGGTGCATGAGGCGGCGAAATATCACCCCGACCAGATCGTGCTGGCGGTCGATGTCTATCAGGGCCGGGTGATGACCCATGGCTGGCGCGAGACCTCGGCCTTTGCGCCCGGCGATTTCATCGACCATTTCAAGGGCGATCCGCTGGCGGCGATCATGGTGACCGATATCGACAGCGATCTGAGCGACGCCGAGGCGTCCCTGGCGCTGGTCACCGACCTTGCGGCACAATCGCGCCATCCGGTGATTGCCAGCGGGCTGGTGCGGACGCTCGACGACCTGGCGCGGCTGAAATACGTGCGCAATGTCGCGGGGGCTGTGGTGGGACGGGCCTTGTTCAACAAGAGCGTGGATCTGGGCGAGGCTCTGGCCCTGGCGGCCGCGCCGGTGGAGGAGGTGGCGGGGTTCTTGTGAGGATGTGTGTGGCCCGGCGGTGGTGGGTTCGAAACCCACCCTACGGGGTATGGTGAGGCCGTTAGGTGCGGCGGGGCGGTGGGTTGAAAACCCACCCTACGCGGGAGGGTGTGACCGTTCAGGTGCGGCGGGTTGAAAACCCACCCGTCGCATTTGGCGTAGGGTGGGTTTGCAACCCACCGATACCCCATCAGAAATGCGCCGCCATCAAAGCTCGATCGGATCGAGCAGCTCCGGCTCGATGACCTTCACGCCGGGCAGACCGTCTTTCATCTCCTGTGCCGATTGTTCGAGGATCGGGAAGGTCTTGTAGTGGCAGGGGATCACGGTCTTGAAGTCGAAGTAGCGCCTGGCGGCATAGGCGGCGGCCTTCATGTCCATGGTGAAATGGCCCCCGGCCGAGAGGATGCCGATCTGCGGCTTGTGGTAGTCGCCCATCCACTCCATGTCGGCCATGATCGTGGTGTCGCCTGAGAGGTAGATCACCTTGCCTTCGGCCTCGATCATGTAGCCCACCTCGCTGCCGGCGGCCCGAGGGCCGGTGTCGGAGCTGAAGGTGGAGCTGTGCGAGGCGGGCACCATGGTCAGCCTGACGCCCGCGGCCTCGACCGTGCCGCCCTTGTTGAAGCCGATGGTCTCGATGCTCTCGGTCTCGGCCCAGTGGCTCATCACGTCGTATTGGCCGATCACCGGGATCTCGAGCCTGCGGGCCAGCGGCATCACGTCGACCACATGGTCGGAATGGCAATGGGTGAGCAGGATATGCGTGGCGCCCGAGGTGGCCTCTTCGTGCCGGTCCTCGTCGAGCATCGGGTTGCCGGTGAGCCAGGGGTCGATGAGAATCCGCGCCTCGCCGCTTTCGAGGCGGAAGGACCCGTGACCAAGCCAAATGAGCAACATCTGTGAACTCCCTTGTGGTTTGGGCAGAGCCTAGCATGATCGGGGCGGTCGTCCAGATGGCGGAGGCTGGGAGCGAGGGGCCAGCCCCTCGCGCTCCCCGAGGGTATTTTCAGCAAGAGGAAGGGGCAGGGGTGGATTGGCGACAGGCGGTGGACGGCTATTGCGAGCGGGTGGGGTCGGGGCTCTGGGCGGAGCCTTTGAATGCGGTGACGAACCTCGGCTTCGTGCTGGTGGCGCTCTGGCTCTGGCCGCGGGTGACAGGATGGGCGCGGGGGCTGTGTGTCGTGCTGGCGTTGATCGGTCTGGGGTCGGGGCAGTTTCACACCTTTGCCGAGGCCTGGGCCGGGGTGGCGGATGTGCTGCCGATTGCGGTCTTCGTGCTGGTCTATGTCTACCTGGCCAACCGGGAGTTCTGGGGCCTGCCGGTCTGGGCTTCGGTGCTTGGGGTGGGGGTGTTCTTTCCCTATGCGGCCCTGGTGGTGTGGGTCCTGGGGCCTGTGCCAGTGATTGGCGGGTCGGCGGCTTACGTGGCGGTGGCGTTGTTGATCGGGCTTTATGCCGTGGCGCTGCGCAGACGGCTGCCGGAGGTGGCGGGCGGATTGGCGCTGGGGGCGGCGGTGCTGGCGGTCTCGATCACCTTTCGGGCGCTGGACGCGCCGCTCTGTGATGTCTGGCCGATCGGCACGCATTTCCTCTGGCATCTGCTCAATGCGGTGATGCTGGGCTGGATGATCGTGGTTTACCACCGGCATATGGTTGCGGGCGGCGGGGCGGGGCGGTAAAGCCCTTGCCAGACCTGAATGGATTGGGAGCGACCCGATGTCGATCGATCAAGGCACCGCCGCCAAGGTGGCGAAACTGGCCCGCATCCGCGTGGACGAGAAGGACCTGCCGGCGCTGGCGCAGGAGTTCAACAATATCCTCGGCTTCATCGAGCAGCTGGGTGAGGTTGACGTCGAGGGGGTCGAACCGATGGTCTCGGTCACGCCGATGCGGCTGAAGCGCCGCAAGGACGGGGTGACGGACGGTGGCCAGCAGGACAAGGTCCTGTCGAATGCGCCGGATGCGCGGGAAGGCTTCTTTGCAGTGCCGAAGGTGGTTGAGTGATGTCTGAGCTGAATGGAATGAAGATCGCCGAGGCGCGCGACGCGCTGCGCAAGGGCGATGTCACAAGTGTCGAACTGACCGAGGCCTGCCTCGCGGCGATCGAGGGCGCGGATGCGCTCAACGCCGTGGTGCACAAGACGCCGGAGATCGCGCTGGAGCAGGCGCGCGCCGCAGATGCGCGGATCAAGGCCGGCGACGCGCCCGACATGTGTGGCATTCCGCTGGGCATCAAGGACCTGTTCTGCACCAAGGGCGTGGCCTCGCAGGCGGCTTCGAGGATCCTCGACGGCTTCAAGCCCGAGTATGAGAGCACAGTGACCCGACAGCTGTTCGACTCCGGCGCGGTGATGCTGGGCAAGCTCAACATGGACGAATTTGCCATGGGCTCGTCGAACGAGACCTCGACCTATGGCAATGCGGTCAACCCGTGGAAGCGCGGCAATGACGACGCGCAGCTGACGCCCGGCGGCTCGTCCGGTGGTTCGGCCAGCGCCGTGGCGGCGGACCTTTGCCTCGCCGCCACCGGCACCGACACCGGCGGCTCGATCCGCCAGCCGGCGGCCTTCACCGGCATCACCGGCATCAAGCCCACCTATGGCCGCTGCTCGCGCTGGGGCATCGTCGCCTTTGCCTCGTCGCTCGACCAGGCCGGTCCGATGACCAAGGACGTGCGCGACGCCGCCATCATGCTGGAAGCGATGTGCGGCCACGACCCGATGGACAGCACCTCGGCCGACCTGGCGGTGCCGAACTTCGAGGCGATGCTGACCGGCGACATCAAGGGCAAGAAGATCGGCATTCCGCGCGAATACCACATGGACGGCATGCCCGACGAGATCGAGGCCCTCTGGGCCGAAGGCCGCCGCATGCTGGCCGATGCCGGGGCCGAGATCGTCGACATCTCGCTGCCGCACACCAAATACGCGCTGCCCACATACTACGTGATCGCGCCCGCCGAGGCGTCTTCCAACCTCGCGCGCTATGACGGCGTGCGGTATGGCCGCCGGGCGCAGTTGGCGCAGGGCGACGGCATCACCGAGATGTACGAGAAGACCCGCGCCGAAGGCTTCGGCCACGAGGTACAGCGGCGGATCATGGTCGGGACCTATGTGCTTTCGGCCGGGTTCTACGACGCCTATTACAACCGCGCCCGCAAGGTGCGGACGCTGATCAAACGCGACTTCGAAGAGGCCTTTGCCCAAGGGGTGGACGCCATCCTGACGCCGGCAACCCCGTCTGCGGCCTTCGGCCTGGGCGAGATGAAGGACACCGACCCGGTGCAGATGTACCTCAACGACGTCTTCACCGTGACCGTGAACCTCGCCGGACTGCCCGGCATCTCGGTGCCCGCCGGCACCAATGCCCAGGGGCTGCCGCTGGGGCTGCAGCTGATCGGCCGGCCCTGGGAAGAGGGCGACCTGCTGAATTGCGCCTACGCGCTGGAGCAGGCGGCGGGTTTTGTTTCCAAGCCGGCGAAATGGTGGTAAGCCACCGCGAACGAGCAGGTATGAGGCCCGAAGCATGCGTTTTTTGCTGATGAGTGTGGCGCTGGGCGCGCTGGGTGGTCTGTCGGCCTGTGCTCCGGCCGTGCCGGACAGCGGTGCCGGTGTGGGGTTCGACCGCGTCGACCAGGAGCGGACGGCGCGGCTGGAACGCGACCTCAGGCTCGAAGGTGCAGCGCCGGTCACCACCATGTCGCTCGACGGCGAACCGGTGGATGACGAGTCGCGCCGGGCGGCAGCGATCAATTCCGGCGTGGCGCCGCTGCAGGCCAGCCCCGACAACCCGCCGCCCGCGGTGACCGATGCCTCCGGCATCAGCCGCGAGCAGGATTTCCAGGCGGTGTCGGGCGAGCGTGACATCCAGGACGATGCCGCCCGGCTGCGCGAGGCGCAGTCGCAATACCGCGTGGTGGCGGTGACCGATCTGCCGACCCGCGAGGGCAGCGACAGGCCCAATATCGTGGCCTTCGCCCTGCAGACAAACAACCCGGTCGGCACCGCGATCTACAAGCGCTCGTCGCTGAATTCCCAGGCCAAGCACCAGCGCAATTGTGCCAGCTTTGCCAGCCCGGACCTGGCGCAGGAGGATTTCCTCGCCAATGGCGGGCCCGAGAAGGACCGCAAGGCGCTGGATCCGGATGGCGACGGCTTTGCCTGTTCCTGGGATCCGCGGCCCTTCCGCCGGGTGCGGGGCGGCTGATCCTTGCGCGACCCGCAGGCGCTCTGGCATCCCTCGCCCAATTGCGGGGCGCGGCGCGGCGGGGTGCGCCCCGACATGGTGGTGCTGCATTACACCGCCATGGCCGAGACCGTCGCCGCGCGTGACTGGCTCTGCAACCCCGAGGCCGAGGTCTCGGCGCATTACCTGATTTCGACCACCGGCGATCTGATCCAGATGGTGGACGAGGACCAGCGCGCCTGGCATGCCGGGGCAGGGCGCTGGGGCGCGGTGACGGACGTCAATTCCCGCTCGATCGGCATAGAGATCACCAACACCGGCGCACAGCCCTTCTCCGAGCCGCAGATGGCCTGCCTCGAGGCTTTGCTGCCACGGGTTCTGGCGCGCTGGCAGATCGCGCCAGAGCGTGTCATCGGCCATTCCGACATGGCCCCGGGCCGCAAGCAGGACCCCGGCCGCCGCTTCGACTGGCGCCGCCTGGCGCTGCGGGGCCTCGCCATCTGGCCGGAGCCTGCACCAGAGGCCCCAGCGCCTTCCAGCTTCCGCCAACTGGCCGCCACGGCCGGCTACACCGCCGAGGTCTCCGACGAGACCCTGCTCGACGCCTTCCGCGCCCGCTTCCGCCCCTGGGCGCTTGAGCCTCTCTCTTCCGAGGACATGGCGCTGCTCTCGGGACTGGCCGCACGCTTTCCCGTTGACCGCAGGACCGCCAGCGCCTAGATGCGCCTAGCGCGGAAGGCTGGATGGCCGCGGGGCGGCGACGTCCCGAGGAAAGTCCGGACTCCCTGAAGCAACGGTGCCGGGTAACGCCCGGGCGGGGCAACCCGACGGATCAGCGCCACAGAGAACAGACTACCCCGGCCGGCAACGGTTCGGGGGAAAGGTGAAACGGTGGAGTAAGAGCCCACCGGGAGGCTGGCAACAGTCTCCGCAAGGCAAGCCCCACCGGGAGCAATGCCAAATAGGGGCCTCGCGCGCGGTTGATCCTTTCGGGGATATCGGCGCAGGGATGCTTCAGCCCGAGAGGCCCGGGTTGGCAGCTGGAGGTGCAGGGGTAACCCTGTGCCAAGAGGAATGGTCATCACCGGTCGCAAGACCGGAACAGAATCCGGCTTACAGGCCTTCCGCGCAATCCTCTGACAGGGGACCGACCCCCTGTCTTCCTCTTGCCGAAAATACCCTCGGGGGAGGCCGCAGGCCGGGGGCAGAGCCCCCGATCGGCGCTTTGACACCGGGAAATGCGGCCTGTCGCAGAAAGCGCGAGAAAACCGCTTGACTCAGGGCCGCAGCCGGGTAGAAGGCGACCTTCATAGAGATTTTCGAGTGCGCGATGGCCCCGGCCCGCGCCACGCAGGAGACGAGACATGGCGAAGCCGACCACCATCAAGATCCGCCTGAATTCGACCGCGGGCACCGGCCACTTCTACGTGACCAAGAAGAATGCGCGGACGATGACCGAGAAGATGACGCAGCGCAAGTACGACCCCGTCGTGCGCAAGCACGTCGAGTACAAGGAAGGCAAGATCAAGTAAGCGATCTGCCTGACGGACCTTGAAGACGCCGCGCCGCCCCATGGGCCGCGCGGCGTTTTTCGTTCTGCGGGGGCTCATCCGCCCTGGCGGGCGTCCTCGCCGCCTGCGCCCGGCTGACAGGGCCTCTGGGCGGCCGTCCGGGGTGTCAACTGGCGTCTCTCCCCAGCGCCACTCTCAAC
Source organism: Marinovum sp. (assembly GCF_048263515.1). Lineage (NCBI taxonomy): Bacteria > Pseudomonadati > Pseudomonadota > Alphaproteobacteria > Rhodobacterales > Roseobacteraceae > Marinovum > Marinovum sp. Next base: position 294,392 of record NZ_JBLXEC010000002.1, read on the forward strand.
GCCACTCCAGCCCCCGCCAAAACAAAAGGGCCGGTCAGATGACCGGCCCTTGTTTCTCTGTCCTGGCAGGCGCGCGTTACTCGCGATTGCCCATCAGCTGCAGCAGGAACATGAACATGTTGATGAAGTCGAGGTACAGGTTCAGCGCACCCATGATTGCCGCCTTGCCCATCCACTCGGCATCGCCATTGTGGGCGTGGGCGAGATAGGTGTTCTTGATGTTCTGCGTGTCATAAGCCGTCAGGCCGGCGAAGATCAGCACACCGAGGATCGAGATCGCGAACATGATCGCGGGCGAACCCAGGAAGATGTTGATGATCGAGGCCACCAGCAGGCCGATCACGCCCATGATCAGGAACGAACCCCAGCCCGAGATGTCCTTCTTGGTGGTGTAGCCGAACAGGCTCAGACCGGCAAAGGCGATCGAGGTCACCAGGAAGACCTGGGCGATCGAGAAGCCGGTGAAGGCCACGAAGATCCAGCTGAGCGAGAGGCCCATCACCGCCGCGAAGGCAAAGAAGAACAGCTGCGCGCCGGCGGCGGACAGCTTGTTGATCATCGCGCCGAAGGCGAAGACCATGATCAGCGGCGCGAACATGATAATCCAGCCGAGGATGTTCGGCTGCAGGGTGGCGGGGTCACGGAACACGGCCAGCAGCTGCGGGCTTGTGCCGACGGCCCATGCCACCGCGAAGGTGAGCAGCATGCCGATCGACATGGTCCCGTAGACCTTGTTCATGTGAGCGCGCAGGCCCTCGTCAATCTGGGCGGCGCGGGCGCCTGCCGCAGACGTCCGGATTGTGTTGTAGTCAGCCATCGAAGTCCTCCGAAAAAGATCAGGTGGCACGCGAATGCGGGCCGTCCCCCTGAATATTGGCGGAACGGCCGTGATTTTCAAGATCGTTGAAGCGGGGATTCGACGTGTTTTGCGGCTGTTGCACCGATTGTGGCTCTCGCTCAGCGAGACCAGTGTGCCGGAACGTCCCAAATCGGTTTGTCAGCCTCGCGCAGCGCCTCGTCGCGGCTGAGCCCCAGATCGTCGAGCCGGCTTGCGTCGAGCCGGGCCAGCGCCCGGCGCTGACGATGAAGCGCCAGCAGATCGGCGAGGCGGGGCAGGGACAGGCCGCGGCGGCGGCTGTGCGGGATGTGAAGGATATGTGCCATGGGGCTCTCCGTGCTTTCTTGATGATTGGGGCCTGACGTATTTTGTCTCTTGATACATAGGTCAGAGCGACACATAGTGAAAACGAATGTTCTTGATCCCTCACATCACGGAGTCTGATGATCATGCGCAATCTTGACGTGACCGTGCTGCGCAGCTTCGTGGCCGTGGCCCAGACCGGCGGCGTGACCCGCGCGGCGGGCTTTCTCAACCTGACGCAATCGGCGGTTTCGATGCAGCTCAAGCGGCTCGAAGAGCTGCTGGGCCTCGAGCTGCTCGACCGCTCGGCGCGGCAGATCGGGCTGACGGCCTCTGGCGAGCAGCTCCTGGGCTATGCGCGGCGCATGGTCGAGCTCAACGACGAGGCCTTTGCCAGGCTCACCCACGAGGAGTTCTCGGGCGAGATATCCCTCGGGGTGCCTTATGACATCGTCTACCCGGTGGTGCCGCGGGTGCTGCAGCGTTTCGCGGTCGAGATGCCGCGGGTGCGGGTCAACCTGGTGACCGGCAATACCCGCGCGCTCAAGGATGACTTCGCCCGCGGCGCGGTCGACCTGATCCTGACCACGGAAAGCGAGGTCGACAGCGGCGGCGAGACGCTGACCGAGATCGCCCTGCGCTGGATCGGCGCGCCGGGGGGGCAGGCCTGGCGGCAGCGGCCGCTCAACCTCGCCCAGGCGCGGGTCTGCGCCTTTCGTCCCGGCGTGGTCGACCGGCTGGATGCGGCGGGGATCGACTGGATCTCGACGGTCGAGACCGACAGCGACCGCACCGTCGAGGCTACGGTCAGCGCCGATCTGGCGGTGACCGCCTTGCTAGAGGGGACCGCGCCCAAGGTGCTGGTGGAACTGCCGCAGGGCTGCGACCTGCCGGACCTCGGCAGCTACAAGATCAACCTCTACTGTAACCGTCGCAACGGCAAGACGCCGGTGGACGTGCTGGCCGAGATGATCGAACAGGGCTACGACACGCTGTGACGGCGCGGGTAGCGGTCAGATCGTGACCACCACCTTGCCGGTGGACTTGCGGTCGCGCAGCAGCTGCATCGCCCGGCCGGCCTCTTCCAGCGGCAAGGCGTGGCTGACATGCGGGGTGATGCGCCCGTCGCGGTGCCATTCCATCAGGGTTTTCATCGAATCGGCAACCACTTGCGGTTTGAACTTGAGGTAGCCGCCCCAGTAGAGCCCGAGAACCGAGAGGTTCTTGACCAGCAGGTGGTTCGACTTGATCTGCGGCACCTCGCCACTGGCAAAGCCGATCGGCAGCAGCCGCGCTTCGGGGTTGCAGGCGCGGAAGGCGGCCTTGAACTGCTCGCCGCCCACCGGGTCATAGACCACATCCGCCCCGCCAAGCGCCTTGACGTCGGCGCGCAGGTCGCAGGTGTCGCTGTCGAGCAGGTGATGCGCCCCGGCGGCGCGGGCGGCTTCGAGCTTGTCCGCCCCGCGGGCGCAGGCAATGACGGTCGCGCCCATGATCCGGCCGATCTCGACGGCGGTCAGCCCGACGCCACCGGACGCGCCCAGAACCAGCAGCGTTTCGCCCTTCTGCAGCCGCGCGCGGTAGTCCAGAGCGAGGTGAGAGGTGCCGTAGGCGATCTGGAAGGCGGCCGCATCGGTGAAACTCATCGTTTCCGGAATGGCAACGGCACGGGCGGCCTCGAAGCAGCCGAACTCGGCCAGCCCGCCATGACCGCCGAACACCGCCACCCGGTCGCCAGGCGCAAAGCCCTCGACCCCCGCTCCGAGCGCGTCGATGATGCCCGCCACCTCCATCCCGAGGGTGAAGGGCGCCTCGGGCGTATCCTGGTAGGTGCCCTTTTCCATGAGCAAATCCGCGAAGTTAAGCCCGCAGGCCGCGATCCTGACGCGGATTTCGCCGGGTTTCGGCTCCGGCATGTCGATCTCGACAAGCGCGGCCGGCGCACCGGAAGAGGCGATGTGGAATGCACGCATTTGTGTCAGATTTCCCTTGACGATTGCCCTGAGCCTTTACAGTTTCCCGCATCTGGAGCAATGTAAAGGGCGTGACATGTCGCGCCTTTGGGAGGCCCTGAGCGGTGTTTTGGTACCGCTCCACGTGTTCTGTATGTTAACCGTAAACTCTAAACGCGTTCTTTTTCCTTGCTTTCTTCATCACCTCCCATATTCTTCGTGACGCTGCAGGGGTGCACAGTCGAAATCGTCGAGCCGGGGGGATTCCCGGCCTCGTTACAGCAAAAGAATGCGCTGTCCTGCACGAGTCGTGCGGTGCGCCGCGCGAAGTGAAGGATGAATAGTATGCCACACCCCGTGGATGTTCATGTTGGCAAACGTGTCAGGCACCGTCGCTGGCTGGTCGGGATGACCCAGCAGCAACTGGCTGAACATGTCGGCATCAAATTCCAGCAGATTCAAAAGTACGAAACCGGTGCCAACCGCGTCAGCGCCTCCCGTCTTTGGGATATTGCCGATGCGCTGGACGTTCCGGTCAGTTTCTTCTTCGAAGGCATCGAGGCCGGCGACAGCGAAGCGGCACACTCGGCCGAAAGCAACGTGCCTGCCGATCTGCTGGGGGACAAGGAAGCGCTCGACCTTGTGCGATCCTACTACGCCATCCCGGAAAACCAGCGTCGGCGGCTGTTCGAGCTTGCCCGCGTGCTGAGTGACGTCGCATAACCACCCCGAGTTGCGGCGCCCGGCGCCGCGTCGAAGGGCGGAAGAGAGCGATGCAAGACAATGAGATGCGCCACCTCTGGCAGGTGGCCGATGAGATGGCCGACGCGGCGCGTGCGGCCATTTTGCCGTTTTTCAGGGGCGCGGCCCTCGGCACCGAGAACAAGGAAGCCGGCGGCTTCGACCCGGTGACCCTGGCCGACCGCGCCGCCGAACAGGCGATGCGCGACGTGCTGGCCCGGCGGCGCCCCGAAGACGGCATCCTCGGCGAGGAATTCGGCCACAGCGCCGGCAGCAGCGGGCTGACCTGGGTGCTCGATCCGATCGACGGCACCCGCGGCTTCATCAGCGGCACGCCGACCTGGGGCGTGCTGATCGCCCTCTCCGATGCCGACGGCCCGATCCTCGGCATGATCGACCAGCCCTACATCGGCGAGCGTTTTCGCGGCGGCGGCGGTGTTGCGCGGATGGACGGGCCGCAGGGCGCGCGCGACCTTGCCACCCGGCGCATCGACCAGCTCTCGGACGCGCTGCTCTTCACCACCTTCCCCGAGGTCGGCACACCCGACGAACGCGCGGCCTTTGACCGCGTCGCGGCCGAGGTCAAGCTGACCCGCTACGGCATGGACTGCTACGCCTATGCGCTGCTGGCGGCGGGGCAGGTGGACCTGGTGATCGAGGCCGGGCTCAACGCCTATGACATACAGGCGCCGATCGCGGTGATCGAGGCCGCCGGCGGCAAGGTCACCGACTGGCAGGGCAGGCCGGTGCACAACGGCGGTCAGGTGCTGGCCGCCGGCAGCGCGGCGCTGCACGCGGCAGCGATGGCGCGGCTGAGCCAGGCTTGATCTGCGCGCGCGGCCTTGCTAGCTTGCGGCAACGCCGCGCGAACTTTGCCCGTTACCGGCGCGGCGGGCTTCACCTCAGAAATGGGCGCTTTCTCTGAGGTTTCTCATGACCGAAATTCTGCTGCAACGGGCGGGCCTCGTCCTGACCATGGACGACGACAGCCGCGAGCTGGGCAACTGCGACATCCGCCTGCGCGACGGCGTGATCACCGAGATCGGCACCGGGCTGGCCAGCACCGGCGAGATCATCGACTGCCAAGGCTGCCTGGTCACGCCCGGGCTGGTGAACACCCATCACCACCTCTACCAGACCCTGACCCGCGCGGTGCCCGGCGGCCAGGATGCGCTGCTCTTCGGCTGGCTCAAGACGCTCTACCCGATCTGGGCGCGCTTCGGCCCGGAAGAGATGTTCGTCTCGGCGCAGGTGGGAGTCGCGGAACTGGCGCTCTCGGGCTGTACGATGTCATCCGATCACCTCTACCTCTATCCCAACGGCGCGCGGCTTGACGACACCATCGCCGCCGCGCGCGAGGTGGGCCTGCGCTTTCATCCCACCCGCGGCGCCATGTCGATCGGCGAAAGCGCCGGGGGGCTTCCACCCGACAGCCTTGTCGAGCAGGAACGCGCGATCCTCGACGACATGCAACGCGTCGTCGATGCCTTCCACGACCCGTCAGAGGGCGCCATGGTGCGCGTCGGCCTGGCGCCCTGTTCGCCGTTTTCGGTGAGCCGCGAGCTGATGCGCGACACCGCGCTGCTGGCGCGCGACAAGGGCGTGATGCTGCACACCCACCTGGCCGAGAACGACGAGGACATCGCCTATTCACTGGAGAAGTTCGGCTGTCGCCCGGGGCAATATGCCGAGGACCTGGGCTGGACCGGCGACGACGTCTGGCACGCCCATTGCGTGAAGCTCGACGGGGAAGAGATTGATCTCTTTGCCAGAACCCGCACCGGCGTGGCGCATTGCCCCTGCTCGAACTGTCGCCTCGGCTCTGGCATCGCGCCGGTCCGGGCGATGCGCGATGCGGGGGTGAAGGTCGGGTTCGGCGTCGACGGCTCGGCCTCGAACGACAGCGGCAACCTGGCGCTGGAGGCGCGCCAGGCCATGCTATTGCAACGGGTCTCGCGCGGCGCCGATGCCATGTCGGCCCGCGAGGCGCTGCGCATCGCCACCCGCGGCGGCGCCGAGGTGCTGGGCCGGTCCGACTGCGGCCAGGTCGCCCTCGGCAAACGCGCCGACGTCGCGGTCTGGGACATGTCCGGCGTCGAGGCGTCGGGCAGCTGGGACATGGCCGCGCTGCTGCTCGCCGGCCCGAGCCGTGTGCGCGACCTCTTCGTCGAAGGCCGCCCCGTGGTGCGGTCTGGCGCGGTGGTGTCCTTCGACCTTGGCGCGGCACTGCGGCGACAATCCGCCCTGGCAGATCGGCTGATGACATGAACCGGCGCGCCCTCATCACCGCCGGACTGGCCTTCTGCGCCCACCCCCTGAGCGCCGGCGAAGAACCCGCGCTCGCCAAGGTCAATCACCTGCGCCGACAGTCCGGCCGCGCCCCGCTGCGCTGGTCCCCGGTGCTCGAGGCGGTGGCCCAGGCCCATGCCGACGACATGGCGCAGCGCGGTTACTTCTCGCACCGGGGCGTCGACGGCGCCTCTGTCGGCGACCGGGTGCGCCGCGCCGGCTACAGCTGGTGCGCGGTGGCCGAAAACATCGCCCAAGGCCAGCGCAGCCTCGACGCTGTGCTGGCCGGCTGGCAGGGCTCACCCGGGCACCGCCGCAACATGCTGAGCGCCGCCATGGCCGAGCTCGGCGTGGCGCGGGGGCCGGGCAACACCTGGGTCATGGTCCTCGCCCGCCACGGCTGTTGAGCCCTTCAAAATGAGCGCTTCCGCGCGCTGATTTTCGCCCCGTGGCCCAGGTGACGCGCTGACCGTGACGCAGCGCCTTTGACGGGTGTTGGTGTGGCGTATTTTTCAAAGAGAAGAAGACCCTGCTGCTTCTTCTCTTTCTCAAATACGCCACACGACGCCAGCCGCCAGCGCGCCGCTGGTAACCCGGGACCGGAGCTAGGCCGTGCCGGCCACGCGTGCCCCGTTGATCCATGTGGCGCGGATCGCGCGGTCGTCGCCCATCATGATCGTCGGGAAAAGCGCCTCCCAGAGGTCTTCGGCCTCGGCCTGGCGCTGGGCGATGGCGGGTGTCGAGGCGAGGTCGAGCACGGTGATGTCGGCCGCCATGCCCGGGGCGAGATTGCCGATCTCGTGGTCGAGGTGCAGGGCGCGGGCCGAGCCTTGGGTGGCCAGCCAGATGAGTTGGGCGGCGTGCAGGGTCGTGCCGGTGAGCTGGCCGATCTCGTAGGCGGCGGCCATGGTGCGCAGCATCGAGAAGCTGGAGCCGCCGCCGGTGTCGGTGGCGAGGCCGACGCTCAGGCCGCGGGTCTTTATCGCGGCGGTGGCGAACAGGCCCGAGCCGATGAAGGTGTTGGACGTCGGGCAGTGGACCAACGCCGCGCCGGTTTCGGCCAGCCGCTCGATCTCACGCGGGGTGAGGTGGATGGCGTGGCCATAGAGACCGCGGGCGCCCAAGAGGCCATGCGCCTCGTAGGTGTCGAGGTAGTCGCGCGCCTCGGGCTGGAGGGCGCGGACCCAGGCGATCTCGTCGGTCTGTTCGCTGAGGTGGGTCTGCATCAGGCAATCGGGGTGTTCGCCCCAGAGCGCGCCCAGGGCCGCCAGTTGGTCTGGCGTCGAGGTGGGGGTGAAGCGCGGGGTGATCGCATAGTGCAACCGGTCCCGGCCGTGCCAGCGCGCGATCAGGGCCTTGCTGTCGTCATAGGCCGATTGCGCGCTGTCGCGCAGGGTGTCGGGGGCGTTGCGGTCCATGCAGGTCTTGCCGGCGATCACGCATTGGCCACGCGCCTGCGCCTCGGTGAAGAGCGCCTCGACGCTCTCGGGGTGGATGGTGCAGAAGCTGGCCATGGTTGTGGTGCCATGCGCCGCCGTCAGGTCGAGGTAGCGGCGGGCGATCTGCGCCGCATAGGCGAGATCGGAAAAGCGCGCCTCTTCCGGGAAGGTATAGGTGTTGAGCCAGTCGATCAGCCTGAGCCCCCAGCTGGCGATGATCGCGGTCTGCGGATAATGCACATGGGCGTCGACATATCCGGCGCAGATCAGGTCTTCGCCGTAGGAAACGACCTCTGCCTCGGGGTGGGCGGCGCGCAGGGTATCGGCTTCGTCCACCGCGAGGATGCGGCCCGCCTCGATCAGCACGCCGCCCTGGCGGCGCAGGGTGCAGGCTTCGCCGAAAGGCACCGCAAAGGGATCGGCGTGAAAGCTCAGGGTCTGTCCGGTAAGCAGGTGCATGGCTGTCCTTTCCGTGGCGCGCCGGCGGATCCGGTCCGGCCGGGATTTGCGCCGGCGAATTGCACCGGCGCCACTGTTGCTTTCCCATACTCTATCGTATGGTCCGCGCAAATCGTCCGATGCGCCAAGAAGGACCCGTGATGAGCGAGCAGATCGAAGAGCAGCCCGTGGTCGAGGGCGACACGGAAGACGCCTATGCGCTGGATCGCAAGGCGGTGATGGCGATCCTGCACGCGGTCGAGACCGAGGATCGCGAGGCGCTGGTTGCGGCGATGGATCCGCTGCATGCCGCCGACATCGCCGACCTTCTGGAGCAGGTCAATTCCTACGACCGGGCGCGGCTGATCCGGCTGTATGACAAGGAATTCGACGGTGACATCCTGTCGGAGCTCGACGAGGGCATCCGCGAAGAGGTGATCTCGGTCCTGAACCCGCAAGTCCTGGCCGACGCGGTCCGCGAGCTCGACAGCGACGATGTGGTCGACCTGATCGAAGACCTGGAAGAGGTGCAGCAGGAGGCGATTCTCGACGCGCTGGAAGACAGCGAGCGGGTCGCCGTCCAGCAGTCGCTGTCCTATCCCGAATATTCCGCCGGCCGCCTGATGCAGCGCGAGGTGGTGGCGGCGCCGGAACACTGGCGGGTAGGCGACGCCATCGATTTCCTGCGCTCGAGCGAGGAGCTGCCAGAGCAGTTCTATCACATCACCCTGGTTGATCCGCGGATGCATCCGGTGGGCAATGTCACCCTTGGCCGGCTGATGGGCTCGCGCCGCGAGGTGCCGCTGACCGATCTGGTGGAAGAGGTCTTTCAGGTCATTCCGGCGACGCAATACGAAGGCGACGTGGCCTATGCCTTCAACCAGTATCACCTGATCTCCGCCCCGGTGGTGGATGACGAGGGCCGGTTGGTCGGTGTGATCACCATCGACGACGCCATGGCGGTGCTCGACGAGGAGCACGAGGAAGACATCATGCGGCTGGCCGGTGTCGGCGAAGGCTCGCTGTCGGACCGGGTGATCGAAACCACCAAGCAGCGGCTTCCCTGGCTGGCGGTGAACCTGGTGACCGCGGTTCTGGCCTCGCTGGTGATCGCGCAGTTCGAGGCGGCGATCGCGCAACTGGTGGCGCTGGCGGTGCTGATGCCGATCGTGGCCTCGATGGGCGGCAATGCCGGCACGCAATCGCTGACCGTGGCGGTGCGCGCCATCGCCACCCGCGACCTGACCGGGGCCAACGTCTGGCGGGTGATCCGGCGCGAGGTGCTGGTCGGGCTGATCAACGGCGTGATCTTTGCCGTGGTGATGGGGATCGTCGGCGTGCTCTGGTTCGGCTCGCCGGCGCTGGGCTACGTGATTGCCGCGGCCATGGTGATCAACCTCGTGGTGGCCGGGCTGGCCGGCACGGTGATTCCGGTGGCGCTGGACCGTGTGGGGGTCGATCCGGCGCTGGCCTCTGGTGCGTTTGTGACCACGGTCACGGATGTGGTGGGCTTCTTTGCCTTTCTCGGGCTGGCGGTGGTGGTGTTGCTGTGAGTACGCTGGAGGACGCCAAACGCGCTGCAAGAGCGGCCGCCTTTGCCCGGCGTGAGGCCGCGCATCTGGCGGCCGGGCCGGGGCGCGCGGGGCATCTGTCGTCGCTGCTGGCCGGGCATCGCGGCGTGGCGCTGTCGGGCTACATGGCGATGCGCTCCGAGATCGATCCGCTGCCGGCGATGGAAGAGGCCGCGGCGCATGGACCGGTCTGCGTGCCGGTGATCGAGGCCAAGGGCAAGCCGCTGAAATTCGCCCTTTGGGAGCCGGGCTGCGCCATGGTCGACGGGCCTTTCGGCGCAAGCGTGCCGGCGGTGCTGGAATTCATCGAGCCGGAGATCCTGATCGTGCCGCTGGTGGCGTTTTCGCGTAGTGGCGGACGCTTGGGCTATGGCGGCGGCTTCTATGACCGCACGCTCGAGATGCTGCGCGCCAAGCGGCCCACCTTGGCGGTGGGCTTTGCCTATGGCGCCCAGGAGGACCCAGAGCTGCCGCTCGAGCCGACCGACCAGCCGCTTGACGTGATCGTGACCGAGGCCGAGGTGATCACCCCCGCAGCCAAAGATTGACGCAGGCCCCCGGCGCGCCGCAGAGTGAGACAGGCGCGCAGTCGAGGGAGGGTCGGATGTCGCGGCATGTCTCCACGGTTTTCAGCCCGATCCCGGGCACGGCAGCGGGCCTTGGCCTGACCCAGGGAGGCCGTGTTCTGGTGGCCGATCGGCCATTGGGCGTCGCCAGGGGGCAGGGGCTGGGCAGCAATGGCGCCGAGCTTCTGGCGGCTGCGTTGGGCGGGTGTTTCTGGAACGATCTGCACTATGCGGCCGAGACGGCTCAGGTGGCCGTCGAGGTGCGTGGCGTCGAGGCCGAGGTCGAACTGGCCGGCAAGCCGCCACGGGTGGTGCGCGCCCATGTGCGCGCACGGCTGGGCGGGGCGCCGGAGGCCGGGTTGCAGGCGGTTTTCGAGGCGGCGGTGGGGTCGTCGACGATAGCCAATTCGCTGACCGGGGCGTTCGATACGACGTTCGAGCGGTTGGGGTAGGGGCTCGTTGGAGCCGGCGTCGATGTCTTTGCATGGCGCGGCCTGCGCAATGTGTTCACGATTTCTGACGCCAACCGTCTCTCTTCCCCCGCCAGATCAACGCTCCGGCGCGGAATCAAGGCCGCAGGCCGCCGCGCATCGCCGGCGCGCCCCCACGCGCTGGCGATTTGGCTGACGTATGTGCTTCGCTCCGAGGTTCTCCGGATTTGGCTGGGATAAAGCGCTACCGAACTCCGGATGGATCGCCACCGCGCGCGCCGGCAACGCGCGGCTTGTGCTCTGTGACCTTGGCAGCGCTATTCCCCAACCAATTTCCCCTCTGCGGCGCATTTGCGTCTTGTGGCGGCGGCGGCGCCGATTTAGGCCCCTTGCCATGCGAATACTCTTTCTAGGCGATGTGATGGGCCGCGCCGGCCGGACTGCGGTGAGCGAGCGGCTCAAGGGCCTCAGGGCCGACTGGAAGCTCGATTTCGTCGTGATCAACGGCGAGAACGCCAGCAACGGCGCCGGGCTCAGCGCCGAACACGCGAAACTCCTGCTCGAGGCCGGGGCCGATTGCATCACGCTGGGCGACCACGCCTTCGACCAGCGCGAGATGCTGCAGTTCATCGACACCGAGCCGCGCATCCTGCGGCCACTGAACTTTGCCAAGGACGCCCCGGGCAGGGGCGCCGCGATCTTCGATGCCGGCCGTGGCCGCCGCATCCTGGTGGCGCAGGTGCTGGGCCAGGTCTTCATGAAACGCCCCTTCGACGATCCCTTCTCGGCGGTCGACGGCGTGCTGCGCAAACATCCGCGCGGCGGCCAGGTCGCTGCCAGCCTGATCGACGTGCATTGCGAGGCGACCAGCGAAAAGATGGGCATGGGCCATTTCTGCGACGGCCGCGCCAGCGTGGTGGTGGGCACCCATACCCATGTGCCGACCGGCGACGCCCAGATCCTGCCGGGTGGCACCGCCTTTCTGTCCGATGCCGGCATGTGCGGCGATTACAACTCGGTCATCGGCATGGAGAAGGCCGAGCCGATGCGCCGCTTTGTCACCGGCATGCCCAAGGCGCGCTTCAAGCCCGCCAATGAGGAAGCAACGCTCTGCGGCTTCATGGTCGAGACCGACGACCGCACCGGCGCGGCGGTTGCCGCCCACATGGTGCGCCAGGGCGGGCGGCTGCAGCAATCGGGGCCGGCGTGACACGCCGGCCGCAACCGGCCCTTGCCGCCGTCGCTCCAGGCGGTAACACTGGCCGACAGGCGCAGTAGCAGGCGCAGCAAAGGGACGATCATGGACACATTCCTGGGCTTGTCTCAGACCGGACAGGCGGTGACGGCGATGTTGGTCGTCGCGGTGATGTTCCTGCTTTTCGTGCGCGAGACCTATCCCACCGAGGTGGTGGCCATCGGCGGCGTCGCCTGCCTGCTGGCCACCGGCGTGCTGCCCTACGACCAGGCGCTCGAGGTGTTGTCGAACCCCGCGCCCTGGACCATCGCGGCAATGTTCCTGGTGATGGGGGCGCTGGTGCGCACCGGCGCGCTCGATGTGCTGACCCGCGCCGCCGAGCGCAGCGCGGAGGTCGCGCCGAAACGCGCCGTGGCGGGCACCATCCTGATGGTGATGTCGGCCTCGGCGATCATGAACAACACCCCCGTCGTGGTGGTGATGATTCCGGTGGTGGTGCGGCTTAGCCAGACGCTGGGCATGAAGGCCTCCAAGCTGTTGATCCCGCTGAGCTATGCCGCGATCATGGGTGGCTCGCTCACCCTGATCGGCACCTCGACCAACCTGCTGGTCGACGGTGTCGCCCGCGCCCAGGGGATGGAGCCCTTCGGCATCTTCGAGATCCTGCCCGTCGGCCTCGTGGTCTGTGCCACCGGTCTCGCCTTTCTCACCGTGCTGGGTCCGCGGCTGCTGCCCGACCGCGATTCGCTGGCCAACATGCTCTCGGCCGACCGCTCCAAGATGAAGTTCTTCACCGAGGCGGTGATCCCGCCCGAGTCGAACCTGGTGGGCCGCGAGGTGCTGGGCGTACAACTCTTCAAGCGCGAAGGCGTGCGGCTGATCGACGTGATCCGCGGTGACATGTCGCTGCGGCGCAACCTGCAGGGCGTCAAGCTCGAGGTCGGCGACCGCGTGGTGCTGCGCACCCAGATGACCGAGCTGATGTCGCTGCAGCGCAACAAGGAGCTCAAGCGCGTCGACCAGGTCTCGGCGGTGGAGACCACCACCGTCGAGGTGCTGATCTCGCCGGGCTGCAAGATGATCGGCCGCTCGCTGGGCGACCTGCGCCTGCGCCGGCGCTACGGCGTCTACCCGCTGGCGGTGCACCGCCGGGCACAGAACATCGGCCGCCAGCTCGACCAGATCGTCGTGCGCGTCGGCGACACCCTTCTGCTCGAAGGCGCACCGGCCGACATCCAGCGGCTGGCGGTCGACATGGACCTGGTCGATGTCTCGCAGCCCTCGGCGCGCGGCTTCCGCCGCGGCCATGCGCCGATTGCCATCGGCGCGCTCATGGGCATCGTGGTGCTGGCGGCGCTGGGCGTGGCACCGATCCTGGCGCTGGCGGTGATGGCGCTGGCGCTGGTGTTGCTGACCCGCTGCATCGATGCCGACGAGGCGTTCTCCTTTGTCGACGGCCGGCTGCTGGCGCTGATCTTCTCGATGCTGGCGGTGGGGGCGGCGCTGCAGCACTCCGGCGCGGTGGCGCTGACCGTCAATGCGCTGGCGCCCGGGCTGGCGCTCCTGCCGCCGCCCCTCGTGGTGTTCTGCGTCTTCCTGCTGACCACGATCTTCACCGAGATCGTCTCGAACAACGCCGTGGCGGTGATCATGGCACCCATCGCCATCGGCCTGGCCCAGGCCTTGGGCCTCGATCCGCGGCCGCTGGTGGTGGCGGTGATGATCGCGGCGTCTTGCGCCTTTGCCACGCCGATCGGCTATCAGACCAACACGCTGGTCTACGGTCCCGGCGGCTACAAGTTCACCGACTTCATGCGCGTCGGCATCCCGATGAACCTCGCCATCGCGGTTCTGGCCAGCCTCGCCATCCCCTTCATCTGGCCGCTTCAGCCGTAACGTTCGACAAAGCGCCGCAAGAGGATTTCCGGCTGCGTCACCTCCGCCGCATGACAGGCAGCGATCAACTCGTCGGCGGTCTCGGGCGGGAAATAGCCATGCCCGCGGTAGGTGTGGATGCGCGCCTCGAAGACCGCGCCATCGGCCTCGGGGTGGAACTGCGTCGCATAGACGTTCCGCCCGTAACGCACCATCTGAAAGGGGCAGGGGTCCGAGGCCAGCAGATGCGCACAGCCCTCGGGCAGCACCTGCAGCGCCTCCTTGTGGCCGACAAAGGCCTCGAATTCCCCCGGCAGCCCCTCGAGCAGCGGATCGCGCGCCCCGTCTTCGGTCACGCGGCAAAGCGTCGGCCCCACCGGCTCGCCATAACGCGCCTTCGACACCTCGGCGCCCAGATGCGCGCCAAGGATGCCGATGCCGTAGCAGCAGCCCATGAAGGGATGGTCGCTGCCGGTGATCGCAGGCATCAGTGACAGCACCGCCCGCTCGATCCGCGCCTCGACCTCGGACTTCGCCTCAGGTGCATCCGACACGCAGCCCGGCCCGCCTCCGACGATCACCCCGGCGAAATCTCTCGGGTCCAGACCCTTCGGCAAGGCTTCGCAATCCAGCCGGATGCGGTGACATCGGTCCGGGCTCAGCCCCGCCTTGTCGAGGATGGCAGCATATTCCCCGTCAGAAGCATCCGCCTCCGGCCTCAGCTGCAGGATCAGAAATTGCGCCATCAAGAACCCTCGCTCCACGGGGCCCATCAAGCCGTGCCCCTGTCTTCTTCTCTTTTCAAATACCGCTGGGGGTCCGGGGGTAAAACCCCCGGGGGTCCGCCAAAAGCACCAACCCCTCGGATCACAGCGGCCAGAATACCAGAATCGCCGGCACCGAGACCGCGATCACCAGGATTTCCAGCGGCAGCCCCATGCGCCAATAGTCCCCGAAGCGATACCCTCCGGGGCCCAGGATCAGCGTGTTGTTCTTGTGACCGATCGGCGTCAGGAACGCCGCCGAGGCCGCCACCGCCACCGTCATCAGGAACGGATCGGGCGAGACATTCAGCGATTGCGCCATCTGGATGCCCACAGGGGCCGCGACGATCGCCGTGGCGGTGTTGTTCAGCACATCCGACAGGGTCATCGTCACCACCATCAGCACCGTCAGCACCGCCCAGACCGGCCAGCCCTCGGTCAACCCCACCAGCGCGCTGGCGATCAGCTCGGTGCCGCCCGAGGTCTCGAGCGCCGCGCCCAGCGGGATCATCGAGCCCAGCAGCACCACCACCGGCCATTCGATGTGGTCGTAAAGCTCGGTCAGCGGGATGATCTTCAGCAGCACATAGGCCACCACCACCAGCCCCAGCGCCACCGGCAGGTAGATCAGGCCAAAGCTCGCCGCCGCCACCGCCCCGGCAAAAAGCCCGATGGCGGCCCAGGTCTTGCTGTCCTGGGTCACCGCCAGGCCGCGGTCGGCAAGCGGCAGAACCCCCAGCCAGTCGACCACCGATGTGGCGGTCTCGCGCGGCGCCAGCAGCAGCAGGATGTCGCCCGGTTCGATCACCGTCTTGCGCATCTGCTGGGTGATCCGCCGACCCTTGCGCGAGATGCCCATCAGCACCGTGCGGTGCCGCCACGCCAGCCCCATCGCCTGCACCGTCCTGCCATTGAGCGGCGAGGTGTCCGGCACCACCACCTCGACCAGCGACAGACCCTCGGTCTCGGCCTTGAGCAGCTCTTCGCGGCGCTCGTCGGAAAAGGCGAGGCCGAGGGTGGTGCGAAACTCGTCCAGCGCCTCTGGCGTGGCCTCGAGCACCAGCGCGTCGCCTTCCTCGATCATGGTGTTGAGCACCGAGCCATAGCGCCGCCGGCCGTCGCGGATCAGCCCGAGGATCGCGACATCGGCCTTGTCGGCGGCCTCGGTCAGGTCACGCACCCGCTGGCCGATGGCCTTGTTCTCGGCCGGCACCGTCAGTTCAGCAATGTAAGGGTCGAGCTCGCGCGCCTTCGACAGCGCATCCTCGCGCTGCGGGATCAGCCGCCAGCCCACCAGCGCCACGAAGGCCAGCCCCGCCAGCGCCGCGATGCCGCCCACCGGGGCAAAGTCGAACATCCTGAAGGGCGTGCCGAAGGTTTCGCCGCGGATCGAGGCGATGATGATGTTGGGCGGCGTGCCGATCAGCGTGACCATGCCCCCGAGGATCGTGGCAAAACTGAGCGGCATCAGCGACTTGGCGGGCGATCTTTCCGCCTTGCGTGCCGTCTGGATATCCACCGGCATGAGCAGTGCCAAAGCGGCGACGTTGTTCATGAAGCCCGACAGCACCGCGCCGACGCCGCCCATGATGGCGATATGCGTGCCGAGCGCCCGGCCGCTGTCGACCAGCGTGCGGGTGATCAGCATCACCGCGCCTGACCGCACCAAACCGGCCGAAACCACCAGCACCAGCGCCACGATCAGCGTCGCCGGGTGGCCAAAGCCCGAGAAGGCGTCCTTGGTCGGCACCACGCCCAGCACCACCCCCAGCAGCAGGGCGGTGAAGGCCACGATGTCATAGCGGAACCGGCCCCAGAGCAGGAAGCCGAAGACCGCCCCGAAGAGCGAGAAGAGAATGATCTGGTCCGTGGTCATCAGGCCGCCTCCGTTCAGGCCACTTGACCCTGTTCGCGAGGGCGGTGCAACCGGCTTGCGAAAGGCATGTCCGCTGGCTTATAGAAGCGCCTGATCCGCAGACATGATGAAGAGGCAGCCATGGCCGGCCATTCCAAATGGGCAAACATCCAGCACCGCAAGGGCCGTCAGGACGCAGCCCGCTCGAAACTGTTTTCCAAGCTTTCGAAAGAGATCACCGTCGCCGCCAAGATGGGCGACCCTGACCCCGACAAGAACCCGCGCCTGCGGCTGGCGGTCAAGGAAGCCAAGTCGCAATCCGTGCCCAAGGACGTGATCGACCGCGCGATCAAGAAGTCGCAGGCCGGCGAGGGCGACGACTACGAGGAAATCCGCTACGAGGGCTATGGCCCCGGCGGCGTTGCCGTCATCGTCGAGGCGATGACCGACAACCGCAACCGCACCGCGTCCAACGTGCGCTCGACCTTTACCAAGGCCGGCGGCAACCTGGGCGAGACCGGCTCGGTCGGCTTCATGTTCGACCGCAAAGGCGAGATCGTCTACCCGGCCGACGTGGGCGATGCCGACACGGTGATGATGGCCGCGATCGAGGCCGGTGCCGAGGATGTCGAAAGCTCCGAGGACGGCCATGTGATCTTTTGCGCCGACACCGATCTGAACGAGGTGTCGAACGCGCTCGAGGCGGAACTGGGCGAATCCGAATCCACCAAGCTGATCTGGAAGCCGACCACCACCACCGAGCTCGATCTCGACGGCATGCAGAAGCTGATGAAGCTGATCGACGCGCTGGAAGACGACGACGACGTGCAGCGCGTCACCGCCAATTTCGAAGCCTCGGACGAGGTGATGGACCAGCTCTGAGCTCGGCGCTCCGGCCGCCCTTCGGGGCTGCCTGCTGAAACCCGCCGATCGACCTTGCCGCGCCGGTGCAGTGATTGCACCGGCGCGGTCTTCGTTTAAGCTCTGGCGCAAATCAACACGAGCAGGCATCAGGGCAGGGCAGATGAGCATTTCCAGACGGACCTTCGGCGCGGGGCTGGCAGCGGCGTTTCTGGCGGGCTGCGGCGGTGGCGCGGCCACGGTCGGCGGCGGACGCGCCACGGGGCTGACGCCGGACCTGCGCCCGGTGCCCAACGCGGGCTATGACGCCTGGGTCGCCAGTTTCCGCAGCCGCGCCGCCGGGCGCGGCATTTCACAGGCCACGCTCGACGCGGCCTTTCGCGGCGCGGGCTATCTGCCCGGCGTGGTGACCCGCGACCGCAACCAGACCGAGTTCAAGCGCACGCTCGAGGATTACCTGTCGATTGCCGCCTCCGACGAGCGCATTGCCAAGGGCCGCGCCGCCGCGCGCCGCCATGCCGGCGTTCTGGAAGCCGTCGAGGCGCGCTATGGCGTCGACCGGAATATCGTCACCGCGATCTGGGGGCTCGAGAGCTTCTATGGCGAGCGGCAGGGCGAAATCCCGGTGATCTCGGCCACCTCGACGCTGGCCTATGACGGCCGCCGCGGTGACTTCTTCGAGGCTCAGCTGCTGGCGGCGCTGCGCATCCTGCAGCGTGGCGACATCACCCCGGCACGGATGACCGGCAGCTGGGCGGGGGCGATGGGCCACACCCAGTTCATCCCCACCACCTTTCAGGAATACGCGGTGGATTTCACCGGCGACGGGCGGCGCGACATCTGGGCCGACGATCCCTCCGATGCGCTTGCTTCCACCGCCGCCTACCTCTCGCGCCACGGCTGGCAGCGCGGGCTGCGCTGGGGCGGCGAGGCCGGGCCCGGCGCGCCCTCTGGCCGCAGCCTGCAGCCGGAGCCGGGCGGGCCGGTCTTTGCCGTCACCCCGAACTTCAACGTCATCAAGCGCTACAACAACTCCGACGCCTATGCCTTGGGCGTGGGCCACCTGGCCGACCGCATCGCCGGCGCCGGCCCCCTGCGCGCAAGCTTTCCGCCGGATCAGTACGGTCTGACCAAGGACGACCGCATCCGCCTGCAACAGCGGCTCACCACGCGCGGTTTCGACACCGGCGGGGCGGATGGCATCCTTGGCGACAAGACCCGTGCCGCCATCGAGGCCTTCCAGCGCCGCGAGGGGCTGCCGGTGACCGGAACGCCCTCGCAGGAGCTGCTGCGCCTGCTGGGATGAGCCACAAGGCGCTGACGAAAAAACCTGCGCCCCTGAGAATTTGCGAAAAATCTTTGCCACCGGCCCTTTGCCACCTAAGTTGAAAGCGTGAAGCACTGCCCTCTGCGGAGACGGGCAGTGCGGCTCTCACAGACAAAGGCTTTCCGCTTGGACCACCTCACTTCCTCCGACACTTCCGGCGTGCCACCGCGGCGCGATTTCGCGGCCGACGTCGACACGCTGCGCAGCGTCATCGACCTGACGGTGGGCTTTGTCGGCCTGCTCGCACCCGACGGCACCCTGCTCGAGGCCAACGCCCCGGCGCTCGAGGCCGGCGGGGTGACCCGCGACGAGGTGATCGGCCGGAAGTTCTGGGAGTGTCCCTGGTGGACCCACGACCCCGAAGAGGCCGCCCGCCTGCAGGATGCAGTGCAGCGCGCCGCCGCGGGCGAGACGGTGCGGTACGATGCCGTGTCGCGGGTGGCTGGCGACGGCCGGATGAACATCGACTTCATGCTCAAGCCGATGCGCGACAGCACCGGCAAGATCGTGGCACTGGTGCCCTCGGGGTTCGACATCACCGAGCGCAAGGCGGCCGAAAGCAGCCTGGTCAACGCCCGCGACACCCTGCGCAACCTGATCGAGCGCTCGCCCTTCGGCTTCTTCACCGTCGACGCCGATTTCTGCCTGCACCAGGTCAGCGACGGCGCGCAGAAGGTCTTTTCCAATGTCAGGCCGCTGATCGGCTGCGACCTGGCCGAGGCGCTGCGGGTGGTCTGGCCGGAACCCTTTGCCACCGAGGCCATCGATCGCTTCCGCCACACCCTCGAGACCGGCGAGCCCTATCATGCGCTCAACACCATCGAGCGCCGCGCCGACACCGCGGAACGCGAGGCCTATGACTGGAAGATCGAGCGGCTGACCCTGCCGGACGGGCGCGACGGGGTGGTCTGCCACTTCTACGACCTGACCGAGCGGCAGCGCTTCGAAGAGCAGATCAAGATGCTCATGCGCGAGGTCAATCACCGCGCCAAGAACATGCTGTCGCTGGTGCTGTCGATTGCCCGCCAGACCGCCGCCACCAGCCCCGAGGATTTCGTCGAACGCTTCACCCAGCGCATCCAGGGGCTGTCAGCGGGGCAGGACGTGCTGGTCGACAGCGGCTGGCGGCAAGTGCCGATGGGCGCGCTGGTGCGCGCGCAACTCAGTCATTTCGAGGACCTGATCGGCAAGCGTATCCATCTCGAAGGCCCCGAGCTCGAGGTGACGGCGGCGGCGGCCCAGACCATTGGCCTCGCGCTGCACGAACTGGCGACCAATGCGGCGAAATTCGGCGCGCTCTCGACGCCCGAAGGCGAGGTGCGGCTGTGCTGGGCGGTGGCCGCGCGCGGGCCTGAGGAGAAGTTCTCGCTCGAATGGCGCGAATCCGGCGGCCCCGACGTGGCCACGCCAGAGCGTCGCGGCTTTGGCGCGACGATGACCGGCCACCTGGTGCGCAGCTCGCTCAATGGCGAGGTCGAGACGATCTATGCCAAAACCGGCCTGATCTGGCGGCTGGCCTGCCCGGCGGGCGGGGTGATCGAGGATCCCTTTCCGCCGCGCCCGCCGCTCAGCGGCACCGAGGGCTCGGTCGATACCAAGCCCGACAACACGGTGCTGGTGGTCGATGACGAGCCGCTGATCGCGCTCGACATCGCCGAGGGGCTGGACCGCGCCGGGTACAAGGTGCTGGGCCCGGCCAATTCCGTGGCCCAGGCGCGCACGCTGCTCAGCCAGTCGCGCTGCGCTGCCGCGGTGCTTGACGTCAATCTCGGCCGCGAAACCTCGGTGCCGCTGGCCAAGGAGCTGCGCAGCCTCGGCATCCCCTTCATCGCCGTTTCGGGCTACAGCGCCAGCCAGTTGCCCGAGGAATTCGAAGGCGTGCCGCTGATCGGCAAGCCGATGAATTTCGCCAAGCTTTTCGCCCAGTTGGGCAAGGTGCTCGACCCCGGGCAGGAGTGACCGCCGCGGGCCCGCGCCGGCGCGGTTAATTCCTCGCATTTTATCTGTTGGGAAAACCTTAACGCTCTTGCCGCCATGCTGCCCGCAAACGGAGGCTTGGCAATGCATGGTCTGATCAATCGGGCGATCCAGTGTTTTTACCGCGATACCTATGGCGCCCCCGCCTGGGGCGACCTGGTGCGCCGGCTCGAGCTGGATTTCACCGATTTCGAGCCGATGCTGCATTACAGCACCGCGCTGACCCACCAGATGATCGACGAGATGGCGGCGGCGCAGGGCAAGGACCGCGAGACCGTGCTCGAGGATGTCGGCACCTACCTGATCTCGAACCCGGCGGTCGAGGCGCCGCGCCGGCTCTTGCGCTTTGGCGGCGAGACCTTTGTCGACTTCCTGCATTCGCTCGACGATCTGCCCGACCGCGCGCGGCTCGCGGTCGAGGATCTGGTGCTGCCGGCGCTGGAGCTGCGCGACTACGGCGGCAACCAGTTCAACCTGCTCTGCGCCGGCGAGCCGCTGGGCATCGGCCACGCGCTGGTAGGCGTACTGCGCGCCATGGCCGACGATTACGGGGCGCTGGTATTTCTCGAACACAAGGGGCTGTCGCGCGGGGCCGAGGTGATCGAGATCACCCTGATCGAGGCCGCCTTTGCCGAGGGTCGCAGCTTCGAACTGGGGCTGGCCCGGGCAGGGGGCGTCTGATGGAGACCTGTCTGAAAATGCTCGACGTTCTCTGCCCGATGCATCTGGTGCTCGACCCGACCGGACATATCGCCCATGCCGGCCCGACACTGGCCAAGCTGCGGCCTGACGAGGTACTTGTCGGCCAGCGATTTCTCGAGGTCTTCGAGATGCGCCGCCCGCGCAGCGTGCGCCACGCCGGCGACCTGCGCCAGCACGCCGGCGCGCGGCTGCGCCTGCGCTTTCGCAGCGGTTCGCAGATTGGCCTGAAGGGGGTGCTGATGCCGGCACCGGGCCTGCCGGGCAGCATGGTGGTCAACCTCTCCTTCGGCATCTCGGTGGTCGATGCGGTGCGGGAGTTTGCCCTGACCGGCGGGGATTTCGCCGCCACCGACCTGACCATCGAGATGCTCTACCTGGTCGAGGCGAAATCCGCCGCGATGGAGGCCTCGCGCAAGCTCAACCAGAAGCTCGAAGGGGCCAAGATCGCCGCCGAGGAACAGGCCTTTACCGACACGCTCACCGGGCTGAAGAACCGCCGCGCCATGGATCACGTGCTCTCTCGCGCCGCCGCCGGGCCGGGGCGGT
Source organism: Marinovum sp. (assembly GCF_048263515.1). Taxonomy (NCBI): domain Bacteria; kingdom Pseudomonadati; phylum Pseudomonadota; class Alphaproteobacteria; order Rhodobacterales; family Roseobacteraceae; genus Marinovum; species Marinovum sp. The sequence continues at coordinate 316,062 of NZ_JBLXEC010000002.1, forward strand.
TCGCGCTGATGCATTTGGACCTCGATTTCTTCAAGGCGGTCAACGACAGCCTGGGCCATGCCGCGGGCGACCATGTTTTGCAAGAGGTGGCGCGCATCCTTGTCGAAGAGACCCGCAACGAGGATACCGTAGCCCGCGTCGGCGGCGACGAATTTACCCTGCTCTTTGCCGGCAAGATGAACCGGAGGCGGCTGGCGGATATCTCCGACCGGCTGATTTCCCGCCTCGAACGGCCGATCCCCTTTGGCGAGGACAGCTGCCGAATCTCGGCCAGCATCGGCATCACCATGAGCGAGGATTACGACACTCTGGATGTGGCGGTGCTGCAGGAGGATGCCGATATCGCGCTCTATGCCTCCAAGAACCGCGGTCGCGCCTGCCACACCTTCTACGAACTGCCCCTGCGCAGCGCCGCCTTTGCCGCCGCGCCGGAGACCTCGCGCGGCAATGTGACCCTGCGTTGAGCCGTCGCTTGTCGCTGCCGCCTGCCTCGCGCTAGGCTGCCGCTGTCAGACAGGAGGCGGCATGACTGAAGACCTGCGCGAGAACGAAGTGGCGGTGGCGGCCGGCGCGCCCATCGATGCGGCGTTGCGCTTCATCGGCGTCATTCGCACGCCTTTCACCAGCCGCGACCTCTGCCCGCGGCAGGGGCGGCTCGACGGGCCGGAATGTCGGCTGGTGCTGAATGCGCCCTGGTCGGCCGGGCTGGCCGGGCTCGACCGCTATGCCTTTGCCGATGTGCTCTACTGGCTGCACGAGAGCCGTCGCGATCTGGTGCTGCAGAGCCCGCGCTCCGACGGCGTGGTGCGCGGCGTGTTTTCGCTGCGCTCGCCGGTGCGGCCCAATCCGATCGGCCTGTCCAAGGTGGCCATCGTCGGCATCGAGGGCGCCGAGGTGATCGTGCGCGGCCTCGACTGTCTGGATGGCACGCCGCTGATCGACCTCAAGCCCGACAGCTGCGCTTATACCGTGGCCGCCCCCGACAAGCCTGCGGACCGCGCGCCCTGAGTGGCTCTTGCGTCCGGGTCGAACACCTGACAAAAAAGCTCGGATGCCGACAGATAGCACCCTGATCCCCGCCCGCCGGCGCCGCCAGGCCGAACCGCTGCGCCTCTTGCGCGCCGCGGCCTTTGGCGTGGCAATGCTCTGCCTTCTGCCGATTGTCGCGGTGACGCTGGCCGGGCTGACCGGCGGGGTCGAGACTCTGGGCCATCTGCTGGAGACAGTGCTGCCGCGCTATGCCGGCAACACGCTGATCCTCGTCGCCTGCGTCGCGGCGGGCACGCTCGCCATCGGCACCGGCGCGGCCTGTTTCGTCACCATGACCGAATTTCGCGGCCGGCGGATCTTCGAGATCATGCTGGTGCTGCCGTTGGCCTTTCCGGCCTATGTGCTGGCCTATGCCTACACTCATCTGCTGGATCATCCCGGCATCGTGCAGAGCACGCTGCGCACGGTGATGGGCTGGGGCCCGCGCGACTACTGGTTCCCCGAGATCCGCAGCCTCGGCGGCGCCGCGGCGATGCTGGTGCTGGTGCTCTATCCCTATGTCTACCTGCTGGCGCGGGCGGCCTTTCTGGGGCAGAGCGCCAGCACCTTTCACGCCGCCCGCGCTCTGGGCAAGACGCCGCTTCAGGCCTTCCTGCAGGTGACCCTGCCGATGGCGCGGCCGGCAATTGCGGCGGGGGTGCTCTTGGCCACGATGGAGACCATCGCCGATTATGGCACGGTGTCCTATTTCGGCGTGCCGACCTTTGCGACCGGCATCTACACCAGCTGGTTTTCCATGGCCGACCGGGCGGCGGCGGCGCAGCTGTCGCTGGGGCTGCTGGCCTTTGCGCTGACCCTGGCGGTGCTCGAGCGGCGTTCGCGCGGGGAGGCCAAGTATCACACCGGCCAGCGGGTCGAGCGGCTGACGCGGCTGCGTCTGAGCGGCTGGTCAGAGGCCGCGGCTTGGGCGCTCTGCGCCATTCCGGTGCTCTTTGGCGCGGTGATCCCGATCGTGGCCTTGGTAATCATGGGGCAGGGCTCGGGGCAGGACCTGCTGAGCCGGCGCTACGTCGGTTTCATCCAGAACTCGCTGGTGCTGGCGGGCACGGCGGCGCTCTGCACCCTGACCGCGGCGATCGTGCTGGGCTATTTCCACCGCGCCTCGCGCAGCCCCGGGGCGCGCTGGGCTATCCATGCGGGCCGGCTGGGCTATGCGGTGCCGGGCGGGGTGATCGCGGTGGGGCTGATGGTGCCGTTTGCCGCCTTCGACAATGCGCTCGACGCGGTGATGCGCGAATGGTTCGGAGTGTCGACAGGGCTGTTGTTCACCGGCTCGATCTGGGTGCTGGTCTTTGCCTACATGATCCGCTTTATGGCCGCGGCCATCGGCGCCTACGAGGGCGGGCAGAGCGCGATCAACCCCAACCTCGACGCGGCCTCGCGGGTGCTGGGGCAGTCCAGCTACGGGACGTTGCGGCGCATCCATCTGCCGATCCTGACGCCCTCGCTGCTGACCGCCTTGCTGATCGTCTTTGTCGACGTGATGAAGGAATTGCCGGCGACGCTGATTCTGCGGCCTTTCAATTATGACACGCTGGCGGTGCAGGCGCACCGGCTGGCCTCTGACGAACGGCTGGAGGGCGCGGCCGTGCCGAGCCTGGTGATCGTGGCGGTGGGGGTGCTGCCGGTGATCCTGCTGTGCCGTCGGGTGGGGCGGGAATAGCGCCTTTCGTTGGTCTTCCGAGGGCCCGGAATCAAGGCCGCAGGCCGCCGGGCCAGCGCCTGCCCGCCCCACCGGGCTGGCGCTTTGGCGGGCGTAGGCGTGTCGATCTGATCTATTGCGGACTTGACCGGGATAAAGCGCCGTCGAACTGGTGCGGCAGCGCCACCCCGCGGGCAAGCGCTGGCCCGGCTTGGCACCTCGCGGCCCGAACTGCGCCAAAGGCGCCGGGCCAGCGGCGGCCCGCCCCCCCCGGGCTGCCGCTTTGGCCGACGCAAGCGAGTGTTCCGAGGTCTTCCTGACCTGGCCGGGATAAAGCGCTGCAGAACTGGCGCAGCAGCGCCACCCCGCGGGCAGGCGCTGGCCCGGCTTGCGCCTACAACCCACAAACAAAAAACCCCGCCTGAGAAACAGGCGAGGCTTTCCTCATCCGAAGAGGCGGAGATTACTCCCAGCCGACCTCGTTGAAGATCTTCTGAGCGGTCGGAATCTGGCCCGCCACGGCGCTCAGGTCGACGCTGTCGGGCTTGAAGAAGCCGAGCGAGGCCACCGAGGGGCTGATCGCCACGCCGGGCACTGCCGGGTATTCATCGTTGCCGGCCGAGAAATACTGCTGCGCCTGGTCGGAGGTCAGATACTCGAGGAACTTGATCGCGTTCTCGCGGTTCGGCGCGTTCACCGCGACACCGCCGCCGGACAGGTTCATGTGGGCGCCATTGCCGTTCTGGTCGGGGAAGACCCAGCCGAAGCTGTCGAGGTTCTCGCTGATGCCGCTGACCTCGGTGCGCACGGCGCGGGCGAAGTAATAGGTGTTGGAGACCGCGATCTCGCATTCACCCGAGGCAATGCCGCGCAGCTGGTCGGAATCGCCGCCCTGGGGATCGCGGGCAAAGTTGTTCTTCACCGCCTGCGCCCAGTCGCGCGCGGCCTCTTCGCCCTCGTGCTCGACGATGGCGGCCAGCAGGGTCTGCATGTAGGCGTTGGTCGAGGAACGGATGCAGACCATGCCCTCGTACTCCGGCTTGGCAAGATCGGCATAGGTCGCCGGCGGGTTTTCAACGTCGGCCTTGTCGTAGAAGATGATCCGCGAGCGCTGCGAGAAGCCGAACCACTGGTTGTCGGCATCCTGGAGATAGGCGGGCACACGCGCCTCAAGCACGTCGCTGTCGATCGACTGCAGCACGCCGGCGTCCTTGGCCCGGGCCAGACGCGAGGTGTCGACGGTCAGCAGAACGTCGGCGGGCGAGTTCGCGCCCTCGGCTTCCATCCGCGCGATCAGCTCGTCGGCATTGCCTTCGATGCGGTTGATGGTGATGCCGGTCTCCGCCTCGAAATCGGAATAGAGCCGTTCGTCGGTGTCATAGTGACGCGAGGAATAGAGGTTGAGCTCGCCTTCGGCAAAGGCTGCACCGGCGCCAAGGGTCAGGGCAAGGATCGAGGTGACTGCGGTGTGCCGCATCTGTATCTCCATGGGTTAGTATCTTACTAAAAGCATCGGTAATTGATCCGCCGTGGGGCTGCAAGGTATATCCGACAAAAAAAATCGGAATATAGCGCAGCGCGCCTCGGCTGGACTTCGCCGGTCGTGCACGCCAGAAGATGCACGTAAAACAAGGGCAGGGCGGACATGCAGGCGGTACTGGCAGGATTTGCACTCGGGTTTTCCCTGATTCTCGCCATCGGGGCGCAGAATGCCTTTGTGCTGCGTCAGGGGCTCAAGGGGCTGCACGTGCTGCCGGTGGTGCTGACCTGTGCGCTCAGCGATGCGCTGCTGATCGCCGCCGGCGTGGCGGGCTTCGGCGCCCTGGCCGAGGCTGTGCCGCTGTTCGAGACGGTGATGCGCTGGGGCGGGGCGGCTTTCCTGATCTGGTACGGGCTGCGCAACTTCCGCGCGGCATTTGCCGGCGGCGAGGCGCTGGCCGACAAGGGCGACAGTACGCAGGACCTGCGCGCGGCGGTGCTGACCTGCCTCGCGCTGACCTGGCTCAACCCGCATGTCTACCTGGATACCGTGGTCCTTCTGGGCTCGATCTCGGCGCAATATTACAACCGTCTGGCCTTTGCCTTGGGGGCGATGAGCGCCTCCTTCGTCTTTTTCTTTTCGCTGGGCTTCGGCGCGCGGCTGCTCAGGCCGCTGTTCACCTCGGCCCGGGCCTGGCAGATCCTCGACGTGGTGGTCGGGCTGACGATGTGGGCGATTGCGGCAAAACTCATTCTGGGATAACGCGGCGGGCCTTGCACATCGTCCCCCTTCGCGGCTTGATGCGCGGATGAGCCAAGCCCAACCTTTCCTCCTGCGCGGGGTTTTCTGGATGCTGGTCACGGGGCTGTGCTTCGTGGCGGTGACGGCGCTGGTGAAATACCTCGACAATGCGGTGCCGGCGGCAGAGGCGGCCTTTCTGCGCTATGTGCTGGGGCTGGTCTTCTTCCTGCCGATGGGGCGGACGCTGCTGGCAACCGAGATGTCGGCGCGGCACTGGCGGCTGTTCGGCGCGCGCGGGGTGGTGCATTCGGTCGGCGTGATCCTGTGGTTCTACGCCATGACGCGCATCCCGATGGCCGAGGTCACGGCGATGAACTACCTCTCGCCGGTCTATGTCACCCTCGGCGCGGCGCTGTTTCTGGGGGAAAAGCTGGCGATGCGGCGGATCCTCGCGGTCTGTGCGGCGCTGCTCGGCGCGGTGATCATCCTGCGGCCGGGCTTCCGCGAGGTGAACCCCGGCCATCTCGCGATGCTGGCGACGGCGGTGCTGTTTGCCTGCTCCTACCTGCTGGCCAAGATCGTGGCGGACGAGGTTTCGGCCACGCTGGTGGTCCTGATGCTCTCGGTCACGGTCACTTTGGGGCTCGCGCCCTTTGCCTTTGCGGTCTGGGTCACCCCCGATCTCTGGGTGCTTGCGGTCTGTTTCGGCGTCGCCTGTTTCGCCACCGGCGGGCATTTCGCCATGACGCTGGCCTTTCGCGCGGCGCCGCTGACGCTGACCCAGCCGGTGACCTTTCTGCAGCTGATCTGGGCGGTGAGCCTCGGTGCGGTGATGTTCGGCGAACCGGTCGATCCGGTGGTGGTGCTGGGCGGCGGGGTGATCCTCGGCTCGGTGGTCTTTCTCACCCTGCGCGAGGCGCAGCTCAAACGCCGGGCGGTAACGCCGGGCGTGCATGCGCCCAAGGGCTAGGCTCACATCCCCTGCAGCAGGGTCTCGACATGATCGCCAAGATCGCGGGCGGGCACGGTCGCCTCGCGCACCAGATTGTCGAAATGCCGGGTCATGACGCGCACCCGCTCGGTATCGCGAAAGGCCAGGTAGTGACTGCCAAGATAGATCACCGCCTGCAGCGGGCCAAAGATCGTCAGGGGCGCGGAATAAAGCCGCCGGGCGTCGTAGAGACAGAGGCGCATCCGCGGATAGAGCTGTTCGGCCAGCGATTGCAGCCGCTCGAGCTGGCTTTGCCGCGCATCGCGGGGCAGGCCGGCGTAATAGCCGCTGCCCTCGGCAAAGCTCGCCAGCTCATAGAGCGGCAGGCAGATCTCGTAGTCCGAGGCCGATGAACGCATCCAGTTCAGCCGTTCCTCCGACGCATTGATCGCCTGTTCGGCCGAGCGGCCGAGGTGCGGCGTGTACTCCCAGTCAAGCACCTCGCGGGTCTTGAGCATGTCGGGCAGGGCGGGGGGCACGTAGCGGATCTTGTAGCCGTCGGCCTCGAGATGCCAGGTGAAGATCTGCTGGTCGACCAGCGCACGCGGCGCGGCGGTGATGCGAAAGGCGGCGGCGACAATGCGCGCCGCGCTCTCCGGCCGGTCCGACAGGCCCAGCAGCCAGTCCGACGACACCCCCAGCGCGCGGGCGCATTCCGCCACCACCTGTCCATTGGGCAACCGCGCGCCGCTGCCTGACAGAAGCTGCGAGACGGTCGAGCGGTCGACGCCGATATCGCGGGCCAGCGCGCTCTGGTTGGTGCCGGCCTCGGCCATCGCCTCGGCCACGCGGCTGCGAAAGGTCTCGGCTCGCACACGCTTGTCGGTTTTTGCCATCATGTGGTGATAATAATCACGTTTGCGGGATTTTGTTAACTGTATTCCGAATGTCGCAACAGGCGCGACAGGCGTATCCCGGGGGCATCTCAATGACATGGAGGCAACCTTGGAAACGCGCGAACGCACGATCGTCAAAGGATTGATCTGGATTTTCATGGGATTGGTGGTGATGAGCCTCGTGGGGCTGCTTTTCACCGGGTCCATGGCCGTGGGCGGCACCATGGCGCTGGTAAATTCGCTCATCGGCTTCGTGAACTACGTGCTCTACGAACGGTTCTGGGCCAAGGTGACCTGGGGCCGCCAGAATGATCTCAATCCGTCAGGGGCGCGCCGCGCAGCCTGAGAAACAGGCTCTCTTCGTCATCGTTGCGGAAAAAAGGCACCGAGGCCGGCGGCGCCGGGTCCTCGACCCGCGCGGCCACCTCGGCCAGCACCACCTCGGTGATGAAGGGCAGGTCGAGCGCGCGCACCTCGTCGAGCGCCACCCAGTGCAGGTGGCTGAGCTCGTCGCAGGCGGCCGAGAAATCATCCGGGTCCGAGGCCAGCTCGGCCGCGTCGATAAGGAAGAAGCGCGCGTCGAACCGCCGGGGCCGGCCCGGCGGGGTGATGGCGCGAAAGACGAATTGCAGCGGCGCGGCGTCGGGCAGCAGCCCGAGATTGGCAAAGCCCTGCCAGTCGTCGGGCACCGCCCCGGGCCAGTGACCGCGCTGGCCCAGAAGCTGGCCGGTCTCTTCCCAGAGCTCGCGAATCGCGGCGGCGGCAATCGCGTGGCTGCGATCCTCGGCGCAATCCTCGCGCAGCCGCTCGGCGCAGGGCAGGGGCATCGGACGGGCCAGCGGTACGCGCGCGTCGTCGGCATCCACCGCGCCGCCGGGAAAGACGAACTTGTTGGGCATGAAGGCCGCCGCCGCACCGCGCTGTCCCATCAGGATGCGTGGCCGGGTCGCCCTGTCCCGCACGACGATCACCGTCGCCGCGTCACGTACCTTGGTCTTGTCGATGCTGCTCATCCTACCCCCGTCAGGGGCGCGGCGCGTCCGGTTTTCCGAAACCGTGCATCCGGCGCGCCCATTGAAATGCCACGATCACACCCTTGAGCCTCGGAAGAAGATATAGCGAGAGCGCAATCGTGCCAACGCCAAATATGGTGAAGAGCACCAGCGGCTCGGGCCGCCATGTGGTAAAGACCCAAAGAAGCATCGGCGCCAGCAGGTGACCGACGATCAGGATGGTCAGATAGGCCGGGCCGTCATCGGCGCGGTGATGGTGCAGCTCCTGCCGGCAGACCGGGCAGGCATCCCGCACCTTGAGATAGCCCGACAGCATCGGACCGCTGCCGCAATTCGGGCATTTGCGCCGCCAGCCCTTCCAGAGGGCGGGATAGAGCTCACGCTCGCCGGCCTTGGCCGTTTTCATCGGCCGCACATCCACTGCTTCGACCACATCGTGGTCGGAGAACTGATAGTTTTTCATCGTCACCACCTCGCTAACCCCACTGAGAGTATGGGGCTTCGCAGGGAAAAAACATCCGACAAAGCGCCCTTGCGTCGGGATGTCGCGCGAGTGCTCACGCAGCCGTGACCGAGAAAAATTCGGGACGGGCGACGGAAGCCCGGAGCTGGCCCGTTTGAGGTTCAGATCGCGGCGGAAACGACCACCGCATCTCAAGCAGGAAACCGAAAGGACCTAACATGAGCAAGACACGCAACACTCTCGTCGGCACCGCCCTGGTGGCCGCCATCGCCCTCAGCCTTCCCGCAACCAGCGCCCTGGCCAAGGGTGGCATGGGCGGCATGGGCGGCGGCGCTGCCCTGCAGTTCGAGCACTTCGACCAGAACGGCGACGGCAGCCTGACCCGCGAAGAGATGCAGGATGTCCGCAAGGCGCATTTCAACATGGTCGACACCAATGGTGACGGCGAGTTGAGCGCTGACGAGCTGAAGGCCGGCGCCGATGCCCGCCGCGAGGCCCGCTTTGCCCGCATGGTCGAACGTCTCGACACCGACGGCAATGGCACCATCAGCGCCGCCGAAATGGAGGCCGGCAAGGACGGCATGCGCAAGGGCGGCAAGATGGGCAAGGACCACGCCCGTGACGGCAAGGCCCGCGGCGACAAGGAGCATGCCGGCAAGGACCGCGGCGGCAAGCGCGGCGACGACACCCGCCAGGGCCGTGGCGATGACCGCTTCGACCGGATGTTCGCGCTGATCGACACCGATGGTGACGGCGCCGTGTCGAAGGCCGAGTTCGACAGCGCCAAGGAACGCCTGGCCAACCGTCGTGGCGCGGCCCCTGCCGAGAACTGATACCGCACACGGGAGAGGGCTCTCATCCCTTTGCTCTCTCCCGTTTCCTGCCTCTCCCTGCCCTGCGCGGGGGGAGGCGACAGAACCACAGCAGGGATGCCGCCAGGGGGCAGGCGCGATCAGCCGGTTCCCAAGCGCGACAAAAGGATTTAGGCCGCGGTACATGGACATGGCGCTCGACGCAACGGACGAGATCAGTGACGAAGCCCTGCTGGTGCTCTACGCCAATGGCGACGGGCCGGCGGCGCGTGCGCTGACGTTGCGGCTGACGCCGCGGGCCTATGCCCAGGCTTTCCGCATGCTGGGCGACGGCGCCGAGGCCGAGGACGTGACCCAGGAGGCGCTGATGCGCCTGTGGAAGATCGCCCCGGACTGGCGGCAGGGCGAGGCGCAGGTCTCGACCTGGCTCTGGCGGGTGGTGGCGAACCTCGCCACCGACCGGCTGCGCCGGCGGCGGCGGATCGCACCGCTGGAAGATGCTGGCGACCCGGTGGACGAGGCCGGCGATGCGCCGGCGCAGATGCAGGCCGCGGCGCGCCGTGCCGCCTTGGCCGACGCCCTGGCCGCGCTGCCCGAGCGGCAGCGCCGGGCGGTGGAACTGAGGCATTTCGAGGGGTTGGGCAACCCCGAGATCGCCGCCATACTTGAGATCAGCGTCGAGGCCGTCGAAAGCCTCACCGCGCGAGGCAAGCGGGCCCTGGCCCGCGCGCTGGAGGGCCGCAAGGCAGAACTGGGGTACACCGATGACGAGGTCTGACAACATGGGCGATGACGCCTTCCTCGATGCGCTGCTGGACACCGAGCGGCAGGCCCGCAAGGGCCGCGACCCCGAGGTGCCGCCAGAGCTGCTGGCGCGGGTGCTGGCGGATGCCGAGAGCGTGCAGGCCGGCTTTGCCCCCGCCGCGCTGCCAGAGCGGGCGGCTGCGAAACGCCCCGGCCTGCTGGCGCAGCTGGGCGCGGCGCTGGGCGGCTGGCCGGCCTTTGCCGGGCTGGCGGCGGCCTCGGTCTGCGGTCTCTGGATCGGCATCAGCCCGCCCGAAAGCCTCAGCGACACGGCCTCGATCTACTACGGCGACGAGACGGCGCTTTATGACCCGATCTCGGGCTTCGACTTCATGGTGGGAGAAAGCTGACCATGGCGGATGACATTCAGACACGGCGGATCTCGCCGGGGCTGCGGATCGTGCTCTTCCTGTCGCTGGCGATGAACCTGGCGATTGTCGGGGTGGTGGCCGGTTTCCTGTGGAACGGCGGCCCCGGCAAACCGCCGCCGCGCAGTCCGCGCGACGCGGTGGCGCCCTACACCCAGGCGCTGACCCGCGCCGACCGGCAGGCAATCGGCAAGCAACTCTTTGCCGAGATGCGCAAGGAAGGTCCGCGGTCCGAGCTGCGCGCGAGGGCAAGGGCCGAATACGCCGAGGCGCTGGCGGTGCTGCGGGCCGAGCCCTTTGATGCCGAGGCCTTTGCCGCGGTGCTCGAGCGCCAGAACGCCCGCGCCGCCGCGCGCCAGCAGCGTGGCCAGGATGTGCTGGTGTCCTACGTCGCCGGCATGAGCGCCGAGGAGCGCGCCGCCTTTGCCGACCGCGTGGCCGAGGCGCTGGAGCGTGACAAGAATCGCCAGAAGTAGGCGCGGTCAGGCGGCCGGTCCAAGCAGGAGCCGACTGTGACCACGGTCCTTGGTCCCCGGTCAAACCCGCCAGTGACCCAGTCCGCTCAGGCCGCCGGGCGGCGCAGTTCCACCTGGTTGCGGCCATGCGCCTTGGCCCTGTAGAGCGCGGCATCGGCACAGCGCAGCAGCGCCTCAGGTCGCAGGGCGGTGCCGGGATCGGCGCTGCCGGGCCGCGCGATCATCACGCCGATCGAGATTGTGATCCGCAGCGGCTCGGCCCGGCCGGGAATGGTAAAGGGTGCCTCGGACACCGCCGCGCAGAGCCTGTGCGCCGTCCGGTCGGCGCGCTCGTCGGCGGCATCGGGCAGCACCACCAGGAACTCCTCACCGCCGATCCGCGCCACCAGGTCTACCGCGCGCAGGTTGTCGCGCAGCCGCCGCGCCAGTTCCGAAAGCACGGCGTCACCGGCGGCATGGCCATAGGTGTCATTGACCCGCTTGAAGTGATCGAGATCGGCAACCATCACCGCGAAGGGCCGGCCCAACCGGCAGGCCCGCTCGGCGATACGGCTGATGTGCGGCAGGGCGTAGCGGCGGTTGAACAGCCCGGTCAGCGGATCGGTGACGGCGGCGCGCAGCCCTTCACGCACCGTGCTCCGCAATCGGTCGGCCATGCGTTTGCGTGCCACCAGCCGGTCGACGCGCAGGGCAATTTCCTGCGCCGAGATATTGGCCGGTGCCACGTCGTCGGCGCCCAGATCGAGCACCGCGGCGGCCAGAGGCCCGGCGCCCTCCGGCGCCAGAACCAGCACCCCGGCATAGCGCGTGGCGGTGCGGGCGCGCAGATCCGGCAGGATCTGCATCTCGGCCTCCGACTTCGTGGCATCGAGCGCCATCACCAGCACATCCGGCCCCAGCGGCGCGCGGGTGCCTGGCGCCGAGCGCGGGTGAAAGACCTCTCGCGGGGCCAGCAGATCGAGCGGATGCGGCAGCAGCGCCCGCAGTTCGGGCAGCCGCGAAGTCAAGGCGCGCCGGTCCTCGGCAATGACCCCGACCCGCGCCGGCAGATCGAACCGCGCCGCAGGCTCCGACAGGCCGAGCGCACGGTGGGTGCCCTCGCGCATCCTCAGCTCCAGCTCGGTCTCGTGACCGCGCAAGAGCGCGCGCAGCCGCGCCAGCAAGAGCGCATCGCAACAGGGCTGGTCGAGAATGCTGGTCGCCCCGGCCTCGAGCGCGGCAAGCCGGGCCTCGGTGCCATCCTCGGACAGCATCACCACGATCACGCAATGGGCGGTGGCCGGGATCTCGCGCAATTGCCGGCAAAGCTCGGCCGGCGCGGCATCATTCAGCCCGCCGATCAGGATCACCGCCGGGGTCTTGCGGCGCACCTGTGCCAGCGCCTCTTCGGCGCTCACGGCCTGTTCAACCTCGTAATAGGCGGCCGCGAGTTTCACTTTGAGCACGATGCGATTGGTTGCAACCGCATCGACAAGCAGGATTTGCCGTGCCAACAGGGGATCCTCGGAACTTGGATAATCTTGCCTTAACTATCTTGCCGAAAGGGTTAAGAAATCCTTTAACCCGAAGCGAAATTGGAGCGCGCACATGGCGTATACGCGGGAAACTGCCGAAACTCTGGGCCTGCAGGCCCTGGCCTGGCTGGTGGGCGAGGAGGACCTTGTCGGGGTGTTTCTCGGATCGACCGGCCTCAGCGAGGCCGAGCTGCGCGCCCGCGCCAGCGAGCCCGAATTCCTGGGCTCGGTGCTGGATTTCATCATGATGGACGACGCCTGGGTGATCCGCTTCTGTGACACCCAAGGCCTGGCCTACGACCGGGTGATGCTGGCCCGCGCGGCGCTGCCCGGTGGCGAGCAGGTGCACTGGACATGAGCGCGCCGATCGCCGCGGTGCTCTTTGACAAGGACGGCACGCTGTTCGATTTCAGCGCCACCTGGGACGGCTGGGCCGCCGGGGTGATCAAGGTGCTGTCGGGCGGCGACGCGGCGCTGGCGCAGGAGATGGCAGCGTCCGCACGCTATGACCTGGCGCGCCGCAGCTTCGAGCCCGACAGCCCGGTGATCGCCGGCACCGCGCGCGAGGCGGCGGAATGCTTCGCGAGGGTGCTGCCGGGGCGCTCGGTCGAGGAGGTCGAGGCCTTTCTCGACGCCGCCGCCCGCCGCGCGCCTTTGGCCCCGGCGGTGCCTTTGGGGCCCTTGCTCGACGCGCTGGCGGGACGCGGCCTGAAACTGGGCGTGGCGACCAATGACACCGAGACCTCGGCGCGCGCGCATCTTCAGGCGGTGGACATCCTCGACCGGTTCGATTTCATCGCCGGTTTCGACAGCGGCTACGGCATGAAACCCGACGCCGCGCCGCTTTTGGCCTTTGCCAGCGCGGTGGAGGTCCTGCCCGAGCGGGTGGTGATGGTGGGCGACAGCACCCATGACCTGATCGCCGGGCGCGCGGCGGGAATGGCGACGGTGGGCGTGCTGACGGGGCCGGCGCAAGCGGCGGCCCTGGCGCCTTATGCGGATGTGGTTCTGCCGGATATCGGGCATTTGCCGGGGTGGCTGGACGGGCGAGCGTGCGGCTGACGGGCGGGTTCGGCGTGGTCCGGGAGCGGGGTTGTGGCGATCACGCGCTCGGGACTTGATCCGGAGACTTTTGGTTGAGGGTGAGGTCCCGGAGCGGGGTCCGGGACGGCGTTGTGCGCAATGTCAGGGAAGGGCGAGTTCGTGTTTAGCCGACTTGGACTGTCAATACTCCGAGGCAGCTGCGCGACCTCGACATCATCCTCTCGCGCCCCGGACTTGATCCGGGGCCTCTCGGTTGATGGTGAGGTCCCGGATCAAGTCCGGGACGGCGTTGCGCTGAGGGGCGGGGACGGCGAGATTGCCCAAAGGATAGGGATCGGTGGGGCTCCGAGGCAGACGCGCGCGCCCGAAACCATCCCCCCGCGCCCCGGACTTGATCCGGGGCCTCTTGGCTGACGGCGAGGTCCCGGAGCAGGTCCGGGACGGCGGTGGACCAGGGATCACCGCTGGGAGGTTTGCCAGTCGGGATGGATCCAGGGTTCGGCGTTGTCGCGGGGCAGGGGGGTGCGGCCGAGGATGTGATCGGCGGCCTTTTCGCCGACCATGATCGAGGGCGCATTGAGGTTGCCGTTGGTGATCCGCGGAAAGACCGAGCTGTCCGCCACCCGCAGACCCTCGACGCCGATCACCCGGCACTCCGGATCGACCACCGCCGCGGGATCGTCGGCCGCTCCCATCCGGCAGGTGCCGCAGGGGTGATAGGCGCTCTCCACATGTTCGCGGATGAAGCCGTCGAGTTCGTCGTCGCTCTGCAGGTCGGCGCCGGGCTGGATCTCGTGACCGGCGAAGGGGACGAAGGCCTCCTGCGCGAAAATCTCGCGGGTCAGGCGGATGCAGGTGCGGAAATCCTCCCAGTCCTTGGCGTGGGACATGTAGTTGAAAAGGATCTTCGGCGCCGCGCGGGGATCGCGCGACCGCAGGCTCACCGCGCCGCGCGAGGGCGAGCGCATCGGGCCGACATGGGCCTGGAAGCCATGGCCCTCGGCCGCGGCCTTGCCGTCATAGCGCACGGCGATCGGCAGGAAGTGGTACTGGATGTCGGGATAGCGCACCCCGGCGCGCGAGCGGATGAAGGCGGCGCTTTCGAACTGGTTCGAGGCCCCGGGCCCGCCGCGCGTGGCCAGCCATTGCAGCCCGACCCAGGCCTTGCCGAAGAGGTTCCAGTACTTGAACAGCGATACCGGCTGCGAGGCGGCCATCTGCACGTAGAGCTCGAGATGATCCTGCAGGTTCTGGCCGACGCCGGGGCGGTCGGCCACGACGTCGATGCCATGCTGCGCGAGATGTGCGCCGGGGCCGATGCCCGACAGCATCAGCAGCTTGGGCGAGTTGATCGACGAGGCGGCGAGGATCACCTCGCGCGAAGCATGCACGGTGTCGTAACCGCCGTGACGCAGAAGCTCGACACCGGTGGCGCGACCGTCCCTGAGGATCACCCGGGTGGCCAGCCCGCGTACAACGGTACAGAGCCCGGTGGCGCGGGCAGGCGCGAGATAGGCGCGCGCCGCCGACCAGCGTTCGCCGCCGTGAATGGTGCTGTCCATCGGGCCGAAGCCTTCCTGCTTGGCGCCGTTGTAATCCTCGGTGGTCTCGTATCCGGCCTGGCGGCCAGCCTCGACGAAGGCCTTGACCAGCGGGTTGGACCGGCTGCCGCGGCTGACGTGCAAAGGCCCGTCGCTGCCGCGCCGCGCTGGGTCGCCGCCGTGGCCGTTGGGGTGCCAGTTCTCCATCCGGCGGAAATAGGGCATTACGTCGGCCGCCGACCAGCCGCTGGCGCCGGACTCGGCCCAGTGGTCGTAATCCTCGGCATGGCCGCGCACATAGACCATGCCGTTGATCGACGACGACCCGCCGATCACCTTGCCACGCGGGCAGGCCAGCCGCCGCCCGCCCAGATGCGGCTCTGGCTCGGTCTGGTAGCCCCAGTCATAGCGCTTCATGTTCATCGGGTAGGACAGCGCGCCGGGCATCTGAATGAACGGCCCCTTGTCGGTGCCGCCATGTTCGATGACGATCACGCGGTGCCCGGCCTCGGTCAGCCGGTGGGCCAGCGCGCAGCCGGCCGAGCCGGCGCCGACGATGACGTAATCAGCCTGCATCTCAGAAAGGCGCCTCGATCTGGGACATGCGCACATAGACCGACTTGAGCTGCGAGTAATGCTCGATGGCAGCCTTGGCGTTCTCACGTCCGACGCCCGACATCTTGGAGCCACCAAAAGGCACCTCGACCGGGGCGTCATTGTAGGAATTGATGAAGCAGCTGCCTGCCTCGAGCTGGCGGATCACCCGGTGGGCGCGGGTGATGTCGGAAGTGAAGACCCCGGCGGAGAGGCCGAATTCGGTGGCATTGCCGCGCGCCACGGCCTCGGCCTCGTCGTCGAATTTCAGCACCGAGAGGACCGGGCCGAAGATCTCTTCGCGGGCAATGGTCATTTCGTCGGTGACATCGGCAAAGAGCGTCGGTGCCACCCAGAAGCCGGGGCCCTCCATCGCGGTGCCGCCGGCCACGAGGCGGGCGCCCTCGGATTTGCCTTTCTCGATATATCCCAAAACCTTGTCGCGCTGATCGGCGCTGACCAGCGGGCCGAAGTTGACTTGCGGGTCCAGCGGATCGCCGGTCTTCACGCCCTGCAGACGCTCGGCCATGCGGGCGACAAAGGCGTCGTAGATGCCGGCTTGAACGAAGACCCGCGTGCCGTTGGAACAGACCTGGCCGGAGGAGTAGAAGTTGCCGAGGATTGCGCCCGACACCGCATCTTCGAGGTTGGCGTCGTCGAAGATCAAGAGCGGCGACTTGCCGCCCAGCTCCATCGTCACGTTCTTTATGCCTTCGGCAGCGGCGGCATAGACCTTGCGGCCCGTGGGAACCGACCCGGTGAGCGAGACCTTGGCGATGCGCGGATCGGAAATCAGCCGCGCGCCGACGTCGCCCTGCCCCTGGATGACGTTGAAGAGCCCGGCGGGCGCGCCGGCCTCGACGAGGATCTCGGCCACTTTCAACGCGCAGAGCGTCGTGGTCTCGGAGGGTTTGAACACCATGGCATTGCCGCAGGCCAGCGCCGGGGCGGCCTTCCAGCAGGCGATCTGCGTGGGGTAGTTCCAGGCGCCGATGCCGGCGCAGACGCCCAGCGGCTCGCGGATGGTATAGGCCCAGTCCTCGCCCAGCTGGATGTGCTCGCCGGTCAGGCTGGCGGCCAGCCCGCCGAAATACTCCAGCGCGTCGGCACCGGAGGTCGCGTCGACCACCGAGGTCTCCTGGTAGGGCTTGCCGGTGTCGAGCGTCTCGAGCTGGCTGAGCTCGTGGTTGCGGGCGCGCATGATGTCGGCGGCACGGCGCAGCACGCGGCCGCGCTCGGTGCCCGAGCGCGCGGCCCAGTCCTTCTGCGCGTGGACGGCGGCGGCGATGGCCTGTTCGATGATGCTGTCTGTGGCGGCATGCACGGTGGCGATCTGCTCGCCGGTATAGGGATAGATCACCGCGATCTCGTCACCGGCGGCGTCTTCGATGTAATAGCCGCCGACGAAATGGCTGGCCTTGGGCTGGGGGGCGGGCAGGGTCATTGCGCGGCTCCTTTCAGTTCCAACTGGATGTGGGCCATGGCCAGATCGGCGGCATGGCGTTGTTCGGTCTCGCGCGGGGCAAGGCCCTCGCGCAGGTAAAGCCCGTCGATCACCGCCGCGATCCGCTCGGCGGCGGCGCTGGGATCGGTGACCAGCGGGCGCAGCGCGTGGCGCAGGTTGCAGCGCAGCCGCCGCTGGTAGATCGACAAGAGGCGCGCGGCGTCGTCGGACGACAGCGCCAGCGCGTAGAAGTTCATCCAGGCCGAGACCACCTCGCGGTGGAAATGGCCGGGGGCAAAGCCTGCCATGACAATTGCCTCGAGCCGCGCCTCGGGGGAGGCGGCGCCGCGCAGGGCGGTGCGCACGTCGGCGCCGTAGACGCTGAGGATATGCCGCATGGTCGACAGAAAGAGCTGTTCCTTGCCGCCAAAATAGTGATGCGCCAGCGCCGGCGACACGCCGGCCCGGCGCGCAATGGCCGAAACGGTGATGTCGAGGGTGCCTTTGGCGCCGATCTCGGCAATAGTCGCCCGTATCAGCGCTTCTCGACGGATCGGTTCCATTCCGACCTTGGGCATGAGACCCTCCGCATTGAAGTCTGGCAGTCATATGTTATTGATTGACTGGTCAGTCAATAAAAAACTATGGTGTTGATTGACTGGTCAGTCAACAATAATCAGGGAGACGAACCACATGAAACTAGCGATCACGGCCTCTGCGCTGGCCCTTGGCCTTGCGGCACCTGCCTTTGCCAATTGCGACGAAGTGCGTTTTGCCGATGTCGGCTGGACCGACATCACCGCCACCACGGCGGCCACCACCACCGTGCTCGAGGCGCTGGGCTACGAGACCGACATCAAGGTGCTCTCGGTGCCGGTGACCTATACCTCGCTTGCCAATGGCGACATCGACGTCTTCCTCGGCAACTGGATGCCCACCATGGAAGCCGACATCGCGCCCTACCGTGAGGCCGGCACCGTCGACACCGTGCGCACCAACCTCGAAGGCGCCAAATACACCCTTGCGGTGAACAAGACCGCGGCCGATCTGGGCATCAAGGACTTTGCCGACATCGCCACGCACAAGGATGCGCTGGATGGCGAGATCTACGGCATCGAGCCGGGCAATGACGGCAACCGCCTGATCCTGTCGATGATCGAGGAAAACGCCTTTGGCCTCGAAGGCTTCGAAGTGGTCGAAAGCTCGGAGCAGGGCATGCTGGCGCAGGTCGCCCGCGCCGACCGTCGCGGCGAGCCGGTGGTCTTTCTCGGCTGGGAACCGCACCCGATGAACGCCAACTACGAGATGTCCTATCTCACCGGTGGCGACGATTACTTCGGCCCGAACCTCGGCGGTGCCACCGTGCACACCAATACCTCGGCCGGTTATGTCGAGCAATGCCCCAACGTCGGCAAGCTGCTTCAGAACCTCGAGTTCACCCTGGCGATGGAGAACGAGATCATGGCGGCGATCCTCGACGATGGCGAAGAGCCCTCTGAGGCCGCCAGGACCTGGCTCTCGGCCAACATGGGCGTGCTCGACGGCTGGCTCGACGGCGTGACCACCAAGGACGGCGGCGACGCCATGGCCGCGGTAAAGGCCGCGTTGGAGTGATCCTGACCGTCTGGCAACAGACAGCCCCTGCCACCCGGCAGGGGCCGCAGGCCTGCGGCTCAGCCGTCCCTGGGCATCAGCGCGTTGTCGAGCTCGACCGCGCGCATGGCCGCGGGGCGGCTGCCCAGCCGCTTGGCGTAATCGGCAAAGCCGGGGCGTTCCGGCAGGGTGCCGAACTGCAGCCCGAACTGGATCTGCGCGCCGACATAGACATCGGCCGCGGTGAAGCGCGTGCCGCAGACATGCGGCCGCCCGTCGGCCAGCATCGCCGCCAGCGCATCGGCCACCATGTCGAGACTGCCATAGCCCGCCCGGCCGCGCGCCTCTGGCGTGTCGGGCAGCTCGAAGCCGAAGGCGGCATTGGTGATCGCGGCCTCTCCAGGCCCCGCCGCCAAGAACATCCAGCGGAAGAAATCGGCGTGTTCGCCCGGTTCCGGCGCAAGTCCCGCCTCGGGAAAGGCCATGGCGAGATAGGCGCAGATCGCCGCCGCCTCGGTCACCACCTGGCCGTCATGCACGATGGTCGGCACCTTGCCCATCGGGTTAAGCGCCAGAAAGGCCGGCGACTTCATCTCGGGGCCGTAGGCCAGCACCTTTGTTTCATAGGGCGCGCCCACCTCCTCGAGCATCCAGCGGGCAATGCGGCCGCGCGACATCGGGTTGGTGTAGAAAACAAGTTCCATCGGAAAACTCCCTGCGGGTTGGAGGAAACAGTGACAGCACACAGAACATTCGGCAACCGGGAGAGCGACAGATGGACTGGCTGACCGAAAACAAGATCCCCGTCGGCAAATCGGCGGCCTGGGTCTTCGACCTGATGCAGACCTACGGCGCGTGGTTCTTCGACGCGCTGTCGGATGCCATGGACGCGATGATCGAGGGCATCCTCTGGGTGCTGCAGACGCCGCATCCGCTGCTGATCATTGCCTGCTTCGCGGCGCTGACCTGGGTGTTGCACCGCAGCTGGAAGATCACGCTCTTCATCGTCCTGGGCTTTCTCTTCATCCTCAATCAGGGCTACTGGGAAGAGACCACCGAGAGCCTGACGCTGGTGCTGTCGGCCTGCGTGGTCTGCATGGGGGTGGGCGTGCCCATAGGCATCGCCGTGGCGCACAGGCCCAGGCTCTATGCCTGGATGCGGCCGGTTCTGGACCTGATGCAGACCCTGCCGACCTTTGTCTATCTCATTCCGGCGATTGTGTTTTTCGGCATCGGCATGGTGCCCGGCCTGATCGCCACCGTGATCTTCGTCGTGCCGGCGCCGATCCGGTTGACGCATCTGGGCGTGACCTCGACCCCCGATGCGCTGCTCGAGGCGGCGGATGCCTTTGGCGCCACCGGCTGGCAGAAGCTGGTCAAGGTCGAGCTGCCTTATGCCTTTCCGCAGATCATGGCCGGGCTGAACCAGACGATCATGTTGTCGCTGTCGATGGTGGTGATCGCGGCACTGGTCGGGGCCGACGGGCTGGGCGTGCCGGTGGTGCGCGCGCTCAATCAGGTGAACACCTCGCTGGGGTTTGAATCGGGCTTCGTCATCGTTGTCGTGGCCATCATGCTGGACCGGATGCTGAGGGTGGATCGCAAATGACCGAACCAAGGAAAAACGCCGTCGAGTTCGACAATGTCTCCATCGTCTTCGGCAATCATCCCGAAGAGGCGCTGCCCCTGATGGACAAGGGCAGGGACCGCGCCGAGATCCAGCAGCAGACCGGCCAGGTGCTGGGCGTGCACAACTGCCGCATCGACGTGAAGGAGGGCGAGATCCTCGTGCTTATGGGCCTCTCGGGCTCGGGCAAGTCGACGCTGCTGCGCGCGGTCAACGGGTTGAACCCGGTGGCGCGGGGCCAGGTCCGGCTGCGCTGCGGCGAGGAGATGGTCGATGTCACACATGCCGACCGCCAGACCCTGCGCGACCTGCGGCTCAGGCATGTGGCCATGGTGTTCCAGCAGTTCGGCCTGCTGCCCTGGCGCACGGTGCGCGACAACGTGGTGCTGGGGCTCGAGCTGGGCGGCATGAGCCGCACCGACCGCAATGCCCAGGCCGAGGAAGAGCTGGCGCTGGTGGGGCTGGCGGACTGGGCCGACCGCAAGGTCGGCGAGCTCTCGGGCGGGATGCAGCAGCGCGTGGGCCTGGCGCGGGCCTTTGCCACCAAGGCGCCGGTCTTGTTGATGGACGAGCCCTTCAGCGCGCTCGATCCGCTGATCCGCACCCGTTTGCAGGACGAACTGCTGGACCTGCAGCAACGCCTTGGCCGCACGATCATCTTTGTCAGCCACGATCTCGACGAGGCCTTCAAGATCGGCGACCGCATCGCCATCATGGAGGGCGGGCGGATCGTGCAATGCGGCACTCCGCGCGAGATCTTCTCGAACCCTGCCACCGAGTATGTCGCCGAGTTCGTGGCCCACATGAACCCGCTGGGTGTGCTCTGCGCCCGCGACATGATGGAGCCCGGCAGCGGCGACGGCCCCCAGGTCGCGCCCGGGACGCCGATCAACGACCTAGTGCAGATGTTCTCCGACAACGTCTCGCGGATCACCGTCACCGACGACGGCGAGGCGCTGGGCGTGATCACCCGCGACAGCCTGCTGCAACGCCTGGCCCAGACGATGCCGGGGTGAGGCAGGTGACGTCCCGGACGTGATCCGGGACCTCTCGCGATGCGGCAAGGCCAGGAGTTCGCGTCCCGGACTCGATCCGGGACCTCTCCTGCGCCCGCCCTATACCCCGAGCCGCGCCGTCGCCGGGCCGCGGTACGGCGATGCATCGATCGTTCTGCTCACTTTATCCCCGCCACTGGCGCGCTTTGAATAAACGATGCTTTTACGTCACCCAATCGCCGTGCCGATGGGGCGGCCCGGCGATGGCGCGGCAGCCTGCGGCCTTGTTCCGCGCCTTGGAGGGATAGTCCAAGGCTTGTCCGAAAGCGCCTCACGTCCCGGACTTGATCCGGGACCTCACCCTTCACCGCCGACCCCAAGCCGTGCCATCGGCGGGCCGCGGTGCGGCGATGCACCGGTTGGTCTGCTCGCTTTATCCCCGCCACTTGCGCGCTTTGAATGAGCGCTGCGCCCACGTCACCCAATCGCCGTGCCGAGTGGGCGGCCCGGCGATGGCGCGGCGGCCTTCGGCCTTGTTCCGCGCCTTGGTGGGATAGTCCAAGGCTTGTCGGAAAGCTCCACACGTCCCGGACTTGATCCGGGACCTCTCACGTCGAAAGTCCGCAAGCGCTCAGCTCCTCACGCCGACAGCGCCACCGGCATCTCCACTGCCTTCGGCCAGGTGATCAGCAGCACCGCCACCCCCGTCACCGCATGCGCCTCCAGGCAGTCCGTCAGCCCGTCTAGGCGGCAGCGCAGCTGTCGTTCGCCGGGCTTCGAGACCTCGACCGCCACGGTCACATCAGCCGCGCCGGGCAAGCCCCGCGCCAGCAAGCCGTCGACGATCCGCGCCGATTGCCGCACCGCCATGTAAAGCGCCAGCGTCGTGCCCGGTTGGGCGTGGCGGGCGCAGTCGGGCAGGGGGTCGTCGTCGCGGCAGGTGCCGGTGGTCAGCACCAGCGTGTCGGACACCCCGCGCGAGGTCAGCGACCGCCCGGCACTGGCCGCCGCGGCGCAGGCGGCGGTGATGCCTGGCACGATCTCGACCGGGATGCCCGCGTCAGAGGCTGCCTCGAGCTCTTCGGTCGCCCGGCCGAAAATGCCGGGATCGCCGCTTTTCAGCCGCACCACCCGCTGCCCTTTCAGCGCCGCCGCCACGATCACCGCGTTGATCCGGTTCTGCGGCCAGGCATGGGCGCCCACCACCTTGCCGACATAGACCCGCTCGGCATCGCGCCGCGCCAACTCGAGAATCTCGGTATCGACCAGCCGGTCATAGAAGATCACATCCGCCTCCTGCAACCGCTGCACCGCGCGCAGGGTCAGCAGGTCGCGCGCACCGGGGCCGGCGCCGACCAAGGCGATGGAGCCGGTGGTCTCGGCCCCCGGTGCGCGGCCCTGCGAGATCGCGGTTTTCAGTGCCTGCGCCGCCTCACGCTCGGCGCCGCGGGTCCAGGCCCGGCGCGGCGCATCGGCGAAGACCCAGGCCCAGAAGGCGCGCCTTTGCGCCGGGGCCACGCGCTGCGCCACGGCGCTGCGCATCCGGCCGGCCAGAGCGGCCAGACCGCCGAGGTTGGGCGTCAGCATCTCTTCCACTTGCGTCTTGATCTGCCGCGCCAGCACCGGCGCGGTGCCTTCGGTCCCGATCGCCACCACCACCGGGTCGCGGTCGACCAGCGAGGGCGTTGTCAGGTCGCAGAGATCAGGCCGGTCGACGACGTTGACCGGGCAGCCGCCGGCCTTGGCCAGCGCATGCAGCGCCGCGTCGAGGCCCGGGCAGCCGGTGGCGACAAAGCCCATCGCCGCGCCCTCGAACAGCGCCGGGGTGATCGGGCCTGCGTGCTGCATGGCGCGGCCTTCACCCACCAGAGCGGCCAGTTCGGCGTCAAGCTCTGGCGCGGCCAGCACCAGCGTCGCGTCGGTCTTGAGCATCAGCCGCGCCTTCTGCGCCGCCTGTTCGCCGCCGCCGCAGATCACCACCCGGCGGCCGGTGGTGCGGATGAACATGGGAAAGCTTTTCATGTCGGTCTCCTGTCGGGCCGGGGTGTGTCAGGCGGCGCGGGCGCGGTGGCGCCCGGTCCAGAGCGAATGTGCGAGGTCTTCGGCGCGCGAATGGCCCAGGGTCTCCAGCGCCAGCGCTGCGGTGCCTGTGACGATGGCGGTGGCAAAGGCATCGTCGCGCTCGCCGGCCCAGAGCGCGGCGAGATGCGCCGGGTCGGTATCGCCATCGTCCAGCCGCCGGGTCTCGTCGCAGAGCGCCGGGGCCACGCCCTGCCAACTCGCGCCATTGCGCAGCCCAAAGGTGGCGATCTCCTTGCCGACGTGGCGCTCGAACTCGCCGCCGCCGCCCTTGATGACGGTTTGGCGTTTCAGCCCGAGATGCTGCGCTGCCTCGGTCTGCAAGCCGCGATAGGACGGGTGAAACACCCCCTGAACCGAGGCCGCCGCGCCGCCGGGGTTGAACATCCGGCAGACAGTGTTGACGCAGGAGCGCAGGCTCAGCACGTCGCGCAGCCTGAGCAGGGCAAAGAGCTGCGGCGAGAGGGTTTCCAGTGGCATATAGGCGATGCCGTGGGTGCCGAGAATTTGCTCGCATTCAGCAGGATCGGTGACCGTGGCAATCTCTGCCGGGGCCAGGCCAGCACGCACCGCACCGTCACTGCCGTTGAAGCCGTGCATCAGCACCGAATGCCCGGCCCGCGCCACCAGCCGGGCCGAGAGCAGGAACCACGGCAAGCCGCGGGTGCGCCCGGCGGCGTAAGACGGCCAGTCGAGATCGGAGCGGGGCAGCGCCGGCAGGGCGGCGCAAGCGGCGCGGGCGAAGCCGGCGATTTCTTCCGGCGTCTCGCCTTTCATCCGCAGCAGCATCAGCAGCGCGCCTACGGCCTCGGGCGCGGCGTCACCGCGCAGCATCAGCGTCATCGCCTCCTGCGCCTCGTCCAGCGTCAGCGAGCGCGACCGGCCCGGCCCGCGGCCGAGGATGCGGACATAAGGTGCAAGGCTCATTCTGCGGCCTCCGGCGTGACACAGCGCGCCAGCAGATCGGCCAACTCGGGCCGGCAGGAGCCGCAGTTGGTGCCGGCGCCAAGCGCCGCGCCGATCGCCTCGACGCTCATCAGCCCCTGGGTCTCGATCGCAGTCAGGATGGTGTTCACCCCGACCGAGAAGCACGAGCAGAGCACCGGTCCGGGGTCCGGCTGGTCGGCGGGCGGGGCGCCGATGATTGCCTGCGGCGCCTCGGAGCCGGGCAGGGTCACCAGGTAGTCGCGCAGCACCGCCACCGGTTCCGGCGCGACGAAGAGCGCGGCGATCAACTGACCCCGGTCGTAGAAGGCGAGGCGCGCGATGCCGCGGGCGCTGTCGATCACCGATTGCACCTCGGCTGTCTCCAGCCCGAAGAGCCGGCGGGCCTCGGCCTCCCAATCATCAATCGGCGCGGTGCCGGCCAGTTCGGCGCGAAAGCCCGAGGGCGTGCGGGCGCGGGCCCAATAGGCGCAGTCTGGCGCGAGGTCCGTCGAGGAGACGGCAAAGCCGTACCAGGCGGCCTCGAGCCGGGTGACCGCGACCACGCCGGCCTTGCTTTCGGGCTGGCCCGAAACCGGGTCGACCACCGGCGCCACCAGCGCATCGATCCGGGCCGAGGGCGCGGTCTCGCCGGTCCAGTGGATCGGCGCAAAGACATCGCCGCGCTGCACGTCGGTGCTGATCCGGGCGCGCAGGATGGCACTGCCTTGCGGGCTCTCGACCTCGACCAGATCGGCCGGGCGCAGGCCGAGCCCGGCGGCATCGGCGGGATGGATGTCGAGGAAAGGCTCGGCCAGATGCGCCGAGAGTCGCGGCGACAACGCGGTGCGGGTCATCGTGTGCCACTGGTCACGAATGCGCCCGGTGTTGAGCCGGAAGGGATAGCGCGGCGCGCGTTTGGCCTCTGGCGGGCGGTGGCGCAGGGGCAGCATCTTGGCCCGGCCGCCCTCGTGGAAGAAAGCGCCATCGGCAAAGAAGCGGCCACCCTGCCGGGCCTCGGTCAGCGGCCAGCGGCTGGGGGCGAGGCGGTCGTAATCCGGGTCTTCCAGATCGCGCAGGGCCGAGATGTCGAAATCGCGGCCGAAGTAGCCGGCAATGCCCGACAGCGCGGCATATTCACGAAAGATCTCGGCCGGGCTTTGATAATCGAAAGCGGCGTGCCAGCCCATGCGACGGCCGACGTCGGCGAGGATGTCCCAGTCGGCGCGGGCCTGTCCCGGCGCCGGCAGAACGCTGCGCTGGCGGCTGATGGTGCGGTCGGAATTGGTGACGGTGCCGCTTTTCTCGCCCCAGGCGGCGGCGGGCAGCAGCACGTCGGCCAGCCGCGCGGTATCGGTCTCGGCGGTGATGTCCGAGACCACGGTGAACTCGCAGCCGGCAATGGCATCGCGCACCGCATTGGCGTCGGGCAGGGTGACGGCGGGGTTGGTGTGGATGATCCAGAGCGCCTTGATCCGCCCGTCGCCCACCGCCTGGAACATGTCGACGGCCTTGAGGCCCTGACGTTCGGGCATGGCCGGGGCCTGCCAGAATTCGCGCACGGCGGTGCGGTGGCTGGGGTTCTCGATGTCGAGGTGACAGGCCAGCATGTTGGCCAGACCGCCGACCTCGCGCCCGCCCATGGCATTGGGCTGGCCGGTGACCGAAAACGGCCCGCAGCCCGGCGTGCCGATGCGGCCGGTGGCGAGGTGACAATTGAGGATGGCGTTGACCTTGTCGGCGCCGGCGCTCGACTGGTTCACACCTTGAGAAAACACGGTGACGACCTTGTCGTGCCGCAGCCAGAGCTTGCAGAAGGCGGCGCTCTCGGCCTCGCTCAGCCCGGTGACCGCGGCGTCATCGGCATAGGCCGCTTCGAGCGCAGCGTCGAAGCCGTCGACGTGGCGTAGGTAGTCCTTGTCAAAGGCACCGCCCTCGTAGATCTCGACCAGCAGCCGGTTGAAGAGCGCAACGTCGCTGCCCGATTGCAGCGCCAGATGCATGTCGGCGCCGTCGCAGCTGGCGGTGCGGCGCGGGTCGATGACGACGATTTTCGTGCCGCGCTTTGCCCGCGCGGCCAGCAGCCGCTGGTAGAGCACCGGGTGGCACCAGGCGAGGTTCGACCCCACCAGCACCACCAGATCGGCCTCGTCGAGGTCCTCGTAGGTGCCGGGCACGGTGTCACTGCCGAAGGCGCGCTTGTGGCCGGCCACGGTCGAGGCCATGCAGAGCCGCGAGTTGGTGTCGATATTGGCCGAGCCGATGAAGCCTTTCATCAGCTTGTTGGCGACGTAGTAATCCTCGGTCAGAAGCTGGCCCGAGACGTAGAAGGCCACCGAATCCGGGCCGTGCCGCGCGATGGTGTCCGAGAACTTCTTGGCCACCAGATCAAGCGCGCTGTTCCAGCTGACCTCCTGGCCGCTGATCCTCGGTGCCAGCAGGCGGCCGGCGTGGCCGACGGTGTCCCCGAGCGCCGTCCCCTTGGAGCAGAGCTTGCCGCGATTGGCCGGGTGGTCCGGGTCGCCCCGGACCTCGAGCCCCCCGGTGCCGTCGGGGCGCAGCAGCACGCCGCAGCCCACCCCGCAATAGGGGCAGGTCGAGCGTGTCTCGCCTGCGGCGGCCATCACGCCGCGCTCCGCTGTGCCAGCCGGGTGGCGTCGATCAGGATGCGACCGGCCTCGACGCGCACCGGGTAGGTGGCGATGCGGCCCTCGTCGGCGCCCTGGGCCTCGCCGGTGTTGAGGTCGAACACCCAGTTGTGCAGCGGGCAGGTGACCGACTGGCCGTGCACGATGCCGTGGTTCAGCGGTCCGCCCTTGTGCGGGCAGCGGTCCGAGGTGGCAAAGACCTCATCCGGCGCGGTGCGGAACAGCGCCACGCAGCCGATCTTGGTCTTGAGCACCCGCGCGCCGCGCAGGGGGATGTCGTTGATGTCTCCGATATCAAGCCAGGTCATTCCGCGGCCTCCAGGGTAAGATCGGCAAGGGGGGCATATTGCTCGGGCCGCGCGCTGGCCTCTTCGGCCCAGGGGTCCTTGCGATAGATCGTCTGCGACAGCTCGAAGCGTTCGATCAGGGCGGCCCGTTCGGCGAGATCGTCGACCACCCGTTCCTTGACCCAGTCGAGCCCGACCTTGGCGACCCATTTGTAGGGCCGGTCAAGGTACTTGGCGTTCTCGCGGTAGAGCTGCATGAAGGCGGTGGCGAGGTCGATCGCCTCCTGCTCGGTGGCCACGTCTGCCAGACGCTCGGTTTCCTTCACGTCCATGCCGGCAGCCCCGGCAACGCCGATCTGATAGCCGCTGTCGACGCAGACCACGCCGATGTCCTTGCAGGTCGCTTCGGCGCAGTTCCGCGGACAGCCCGAAACCGCCAGCTTGACCTTGTGCGGTGTCCAGGAGCCCCAGAGCTTCTTCTCGAGCTGGATGCCGAGGCCGGTCGAGTCCTGCGTGCCGAAACGACAGTGATCCTTGCCGACGCAGGTCTTCACCGTGCGCAGGCCCTTGGCATAGGCGTGGCCCGAGACCATGCCGGCAGCGTTGAGATCGGCCCAGATCGCCGGCAGGTCCTCGCCCTTGACGCCCAAGAGGTCGATGCGTTGCCCGCCGGTGACGTGAACCGTGGGCACGTTGTACTTCTCGGCCGCATCGGCGATGGCGCGCAGTTCGTTCGGCGTGGTCATGCCGCCGAACATGCGGGGGACGACCGAGAAGGTGCCGTCCTTCTGGATGTTGGCGTGCTTGCGCTCGTTGATGAACCGGCTTTGCGGGTCGTCCTGGTACTCCAGCGGCCAGTCGGCCAGCAGGTAGTAGTTCACCGCCGGGCGGCAGACATGGCAGCCGTTGGGCGTGGTCCAGCCCAGCTCCTGCCAGACGGCGGCCTGGCTTTTCAGTTCTTGCGACTTGATCAGCCGGCGCACGTCCTCGTGGCTGAGGTCGGTGCAGCCGCAGATCGGTTGCGCGGTCGGCATCTGGAAATCGTCGCCCAGCGTGACTTGCAGGACCTGTTCCACCAGCCCGGTGCAGGTGCCGCAGGAGGCGCTGGCCTTGGTGGTGGCCTTGATCGCGCCGAGGTCTGTGGCCCCGCCTTCGATGGCCTGAACGATGGTGCCCTTGCAGATGCCGTTACAGCCACAGATCTCCGCATCAAGCGGCAATGCTGCAACGGCTGACAGAGGGTCCGCGGCGGCACCTCCCTGGTAGGAGGGGCCAAAGATCAGCGTGTCGCGCATCTCTTCGATGTCGGTACCGTCCTTGATCAGGCCGAAGAACCAGTTGCCGTCGGCGGTATCGCCGTACATCACCGCGCCGATCAGCTTGTTGCCCTCGATGACGAGACGCTTGTAGACGCCGCGCGCCGGGTCGCGGAAGACGATGTCCTCGCGGCCTTCGCCTTCGGCGAAATCGCCAGCGGAAAACAGATCGCAGCCGGTGACCTTGAGCTTGGTCGAAAGCTCCTTGGGGACGAAAGCGCCGTCTTCGCCGAGCAGCGCGGCGGCGAGGATCTTGGCCTGGTCGTAAAGCGGGGCGACGAGGCCGAAGAGCTGACCGTCGAATTCCACGCATTCGCCGACGGCATAGATGTCGGGATCAGAGGTCTGCAGCTGGGCGTTGACGTCGATGCCGCGACCCACCTCGAGGTGCGCATCATTGGCCAGCCGGGTCTCGGGACGGATGCCCACGGCCATGACCACCAGATCGGCCGGCAGGGTCTCTCCGCTTTCCAGCAGCACGGCCTCGGCCTTGTCCTCACCCAGAATGGCCTTGGTTGAGGCTTGGGTCTTGACGGTGATGCCGCGGCCTTCGAGGTCCTTGCGCAGCAGATAGCCTGCGGCTTCGTCAAGCTGACGCTCCATCAGGTGACCCATCAGGTGCAACACGGTCACGTCCATGCCACGCTGGGCGAGGCCGGCGGCCGCTTCCAGACCCAGCAGACCACCGCCGATCACCACCGCGCTGCCGCCCTTGGCGGAGGCTTCGATCATCGCATTGGTGTCGTCGAGATCGCGGTAGGTGATGACGCCGGGCAGGTCCTTGCCGGGCACCGGGATGATGAAGGGGGCGGAGCCGGTGCCGATGATCAGCTTGTCATAGGGCACTTCGCCGTTTTCGCCGATCACCACCTTGCGCTCGCGGTCGATGCCCACCACGGCCTCGCCAAAACGGCAGGTGACCTTGTGCTCGGCATACCAGGCGTCATCATGGGTGACGATCTCGGCATAGCTCTTTTCGCCCGACAGCACAGGCGACAGCATGATGCGGTTGTAGTTGCCGCGCGGTTCGGCGTTGAACAGGGTGACTTCATAGGCGTCGGGGGCTGCGTCGGCCAGATGCTCCAGCACCCGTCCCGAGGCCATGCCCGCGCCGATAACGACCAGTTTCTGCATGTCGTTTCCTTTCAAGAATACCAGGCGACGATGTGAGACAGCTCGCCCTTGGAATGGATCGGCAGGGCAACGAAATTCTCGTAGCCCGCGGCAATGCCGGGCACCGCCTGCTCGACCACCGGCAGGCCGGTGCCCAGCGCGCGTCCGATCAGCCCCTGCCAGGCGGTGGCGCGGCGCGGCTCTTCTGCCTCGCCGGCCCAGAGCCGGCCTTCGCTGGCGCAGATGCCGTCGATCAGCACCGCGTCATTGGCCTTGCCCACCCGGGCAGCGCGGGCGTCCCAGATCTCGAACCGCCGGGCGATCGGTGTGCCCCGCGCCGAGAGCAGGGTCAGGATGAAGGTCTCGCCAGAGGGCACCGGGACCGGCAGGCCGAGACCGGTGGTCAGCCCCGCCTTGCCGGCGCTTTCGGCCCGGACAAAGCCGTAGGAGGCACCGAGATCGCGCATCAGGATCGGCGTGTTGGCCGCCCAGACTGCGCCGGGCAGGCCCTGGCCACGGGGGAACTGGGTGTGCTTCGAGACGAACTCGAAGTGTTTCGCCGCGCCGTAATAGCCGTCATCCAGCGTCAGCAGGCTGTCGGCACCTTTCCAGACCTCGAGCGCGCCGATCCGGTCCTCGCCGTCGCCGCAGAGCACGACGAGCACCGATTTCAGCACCTTGCCGTCAAACAGCGGCACCGCGACGGCGCTGGTCAGACCGGCGGCCCTGGCGGCCTCGGCGCGTTTGAAGGAGGCAGGCTCCAGCGACTTGAAGACCACCGGTCGCTCCTCGGCCCAGGCCTTGCCGGGCAGGCCTTCGCCCTTGATGAAACTGGTCTGGCCGGAGGCGGCCTTGAAGTCCACCAGGTCGCCGTAGTTTCCTCCGGCGAGGGTCAGCCTGTCGCCTTCGGGCACCCAGACCTCGGTCACCTCGATGAAGGTGCGCGTGTCCTTGTCGATCATCGCTTCCATCATGCGGCTTCCTTCTCGTCCGGAGTCGCGGCGCGGGCGGCGGCCTTGGGCTTGGCGCCGTGTTCGTATTCTTCGAGGAAGCTCAGCACCTGCTCGCGATAGGCGTAGTAATCGGGGTGTTCCAGCAGCGCCTTGCGGGTGCGCGGGCGGGGCAGGTCGACGTCGACGATGCGGCCGATGGTGGCCTGCGGGCCGTTGGTCATCATCACCACGCGGTCGGCCAGCAGGATCGCCTCGTCGACGTCATGGGTGACGCAGATCGCGGTCACCTTGGTGCGCGACCAGACCTCCATCAGCACCTCCTGCAGCTCCCAGCGGGTGAGGCTGTCGAGCATGCCGAAGGGCTCATCCAGCAACAGCAGCTTGGGGCTGAGCGCAAAGGCGCGGGCGATGCCGACGCGCTGCTTCATGCCGTTCGACATGTCGGCGGCCGAGCGGTCCATGGCATCGGCCAGACCCACGCGTTCGAGGTAATATTCCACCACGTCCTGCCGTTCGGCCTGGCTGGCCTTGGGGTAGACCTTGTCGACGCCGATGGCGCAGTTCTCGCGCGCGGTCAGCCAGGGGAAGAGGTTCGGCGACTGGAACACCACCGCGCGTTCGGGATCGGCGCCCTGAACGTGGTAGCCATCGAGCCGGATCGCGCCCTTGGAGATCGAATTGAGCCCGGCGGCCATGGTCAGCACAGTGGACTTGCCGCAGCCGGAGTGGCCGATCAGCGAGATGAACTCACCCCGGTTCACCTTGAGGTCGAAGTTCTCGACCACGGTGAGCGGGCCTTTCGGGGTGGGGTAGATCTTGTGCAGCTGCGAGAAGTCGAGGAAGCGCTCGTCGATCATGCCTTCCTGCGCGTCCTTGACGGCCTTCGGCACCGAATGGATCGGCGTCACGTCCGGCAGGATGCGCGAGCCTTCGACCTTGGCCTCGATGCCCACGTCCATCAGGTAGGTGGTGACCTTGGCGCGCAGGGCCTTGAAGCCGTCGTGGTGGTTCATCTCGGCCCGGTCGCGGGGGCGGGGGATCTCGACCGCAAATTCCTCGCCCAGGGTGCCATCGGGGTTCAGCGCGATGATCCGGTCGGCCAGCATGATCGCCTCGTCGACGTCGTTGGTGATCAGCACGCAGGTCTTCTTGTCGGCCTCCCAGATCGCCTCGATCTCGTCCGCCAGGTTGGCGCGGGTGAGCGCATCCAGCGCCGAGAGCGGCTCGTCGAGCAGCAGCACCTCCGGGTTCATCGCCAGCGCGCGGGCGACGTTGACCCGCTGGCGCATGCCGCCGGACAGTTCCGCCGGGCGACGATGCGTGGCGTGGGAGAGCCCCACCATGTCGACGTATTTGGCGACCTTCTCGGCTTTTTCGGCCTTGGCCATGCCGGGGAAGATCGTGTCAACCGCGAGGCCCACATTGCCCGCCACGGTGAGCCAGGGCATCAGCGAGTAGCTCTGGAAGATCACGCCACGTTCCGGGCCGGGGCCGGTGATCCGCTTGCCCTTGAAGGTGACTGCCCCCTTGGTCGGCTGTTCCAGACCGGCCATCAGGTTGATCAGCGTCGTCTTGCCAGTGCCGGAGAAGCCCAGGAGAACGAGGAACTCGCCCTCCCGCACGTCCAGATCGATGTTCTTGAGAACCGGGGTGGCGGCCGTGCCTTCACCGAAGCTCTTGGAGACATTGTCGAATTTGAGGATGCTCATCTGCATGTCCTTTCTGCGCTACCGCGTTGCGGCCAGGGCGGCTGTCAGCGGTTGTTCGAGAAGGTGAAAAGCGATTGCAGTGCGAACATCACCCGGTCGAGCAGGAAGCCGATCACGCCGATGGTCAGCACGGCGACCATGATCTTGGCGAGGCTCGAAGAGCTGCCGTTCTGGAATTCGTCCCAGACGAACTTGCCGAGACCGGGGTTCTGCGCCAGCATTTCGGCGGCGATCAGGACCATCCAGCCGACACCCAGCGACAGGCGGAGACCGGTAAAGATCAGCGGCAAGGCCGAGGGCAGCACCAGCTTGGTGATCTTGGTATAGGTGTTCATCTTCAGGACCTTGGAGACGTTCACCAGGTCCTTGTCGATGCTCGCCACACCCAGCGCCGTGTTGATCAGCGTCGGCCAGAGCGAACAGAGCGTCACGGTGATCGCCGAGATCAAGAACGACTTGGAGAACATGCCGTCGTTGGTGGCATAGACCGCCGAGACGATCATCGTGACGATCGGCAGCCAGGCCAGCGGCGAGACCGGCTTGAAGATCTGCACCAGCGGGTTGATCGCGGCATTGGCGGTGGGTGACAGGCCGGCGGCGATGCCCAGCGGCACGGCGACGGCGGTGGCGATCAGGAAACCGAAGAAGACGGTTTTGATCGAGGTCCAGATCTGCTGGTAGTAGGACGGCGCGCCGGTATAGGCGATGTCCTTGACCTCGTCACCGCGGCCGGCCTCGACGAGCTTGTCGTTGCGCGCCGCGACCATCGTCTCGAACTTCTCGCGCTTGGCCGCCTTGGCCTGGGCGTCTTCATGCAGGGTGACCGCCTCGACCCAGACTTCCGCCGGGCCGGGCACAGCGCCGAGCGAGGTCTGCACCTTGGGTGCCAGTGTAGACCAGAGCATCAGGAAGGCGATGATGGCGATCAGCGGCACCGCCAACAGGCGCCAGATTTCCTTGAACTGCGCCTTGGGGTTGTCGCCGGCGGCGGCCTTGAGCACCGGTGTGGCCCAGCTGAGGCCCAGCACCTGGAACCATTTGTCGGCGGCGTTGATGCGGGTGAAGAGACGGGCGCGACGGGCCTCGCGGGCCTCGGCGGCGGAAAATTCGGGATCGACGGTTGTCATGGGGGGCTTCCTTGAAATCCGGTGGCAGCTGGGGCCGCTCCTCAAGCCCGTGCGGGCTTTCCTCGCGAGGAGGCTCTGGCAGGAGCCGAGGAGCGGCGGGGCGGGTCAGCCTTTGACGTCGGTGCCGACGACCGTCTGCGCGCCTTTCAGGCCGATCGGCAGGCTGTCGAGATAGGCGTTGGGCGCCCGACCGTCATAGGCGATGCCGTCGATGATATCCTCGGCCGGTGTCGGCGCCTTGTAGCCGTCGCTGTCCCAGGGGAAGTCGGCCTCGTTGGCCAGACCCTCGTCGACCAGCATGCGGGCGGCTTCGAGGTAGATTTCCGGCTTGTAGACCGACTTGGCGACCTCGTCGTACCAGCTGTCCGACTTGGGCTCGGCGATCTGGCCCCAGCGGCGCATCTGGGTCAGGTACCAGACCGCGTCGGAGTAGAAGGGGTAGGTGGCGTTGTAGCGGAAGAAGACGTTGAAATCGGGGACTTCGCGGGTGTCGCCCTTTTCATATTCGAAGGTGCCGGTCATCGAGGCGGCAATCACCTCGGCATCGGCACCGACATATTCCGGACGGCTCAGCATCTCGACCGCTTCCATGCGGTTGGCGTTGTCGTTTTCGTCCAGCCATTGCGCCGCGCGGATCAGCGCCTTGGTCACTGCCAGCGTGGTGTTGGGGTACTCCTCGGCAAACTCGGCGGTGATGCCAAAGACCTTCTCCGGGTTGTTCTTCCACAGCTCGTAGTCGGTGATCACCGGCACGCCGATGCCCTTCACCACGGCCTGCTGGTTCCAGGGCTCGCCGACCGAATAGCCATAGATCGTGCCGGCCTCCAAGGTGGCGGGCATCTGCGGCGGCGGCGTGACCGAGAGCAGCACGTCGGCGCCGATCTGGCCGGTGATGTTGTCCTGGCTGTAGTAGCCCGGGTGCAAGCCGCCGGCAGCGAGCCAGTAGCGCAACTCGTAGTTGTGAGTCGAGACCGGGAAGACCATGCCCATGTTGAAGGGCTTGCCGTCGTCCTTGTACTTCTCGACCACCGGCGCCAGCGCCTCGGCCGAGATCGGGTGGATCGGCTTGCCCTCGGCATCGGCCGGGATGTTCGGCTTCATCTGCTCCCAGATCTCGTTCGACACGGTGATGCCGTTTCCGTTCAGGTCCATCGAGAAGGGGGTGATGATATGCGCTTCGGTGCCGAAGCCGATGGTTGCCGCCAGCGGCTGGCCAGCCAGCATATGCGCGCCGTCGAGCTGTCCGCCGATCACGCCGTCGAGCAGAACCTTCCAGTTGGCTTGGGCCTCGAGCGTGACAAACAGTCCCTCGTCGAGGAAATAACCCTGTTCATAGGCCACGGCGAGCGGCGCCATGTCGGTGAGCTTGATGAAACCGAAGGTCAGCTCGTCCTTTTCCAGGTCGAGCATCTGCGCGAAGCCGGGGGTGGCAAGGGCGGTCGAGGCGGCAAGGCCGAGGAGGAGGGTCTTCATGAAAGTCTGTCCTTTACTGAGGCCCGGGAGGAGAGGGTCGGGCAAACAAAAAAGCCGCTGACGCACTTCGCTGGTGGGCGAAGGGTCGAGCGGCTTTGCTCTTCGGGTCCCGGACGTTCGGGAGAATTCCAGCAGCGGACGCCATTGCCCGCCGGTGGGCCCTTTATGCCTGTTCAGGTTGTGGCTGCGCAAAGGAAAGGGCGGGGCGGACCGTGATTTTTCTGCAATGCAGCGTGATCTTCGCTGCGGCTGCACAAGAAATGGGCGTCAGGCCCGGTCGGGGTCAAAAATGCGGCCGTCGAAGAACCGGTCTGGGCCGAGAATCAGCCGGCCAGTTTCGGCCGGGGCTGCCGTCGGCTCGGTCACGCCGCCCTCGATCCGCGACGAGGCGGTGGGCAAGCTGGCCGAGAGACCGGCCAGGGCCTGGCGGTGCAGGTCAGTGCGAAAGACCCCGGCGGCAGCGGATTTGGCGGTGCTGCGGTCAAGCCCGGTGCGCGCCGCCAGTTGCAGCCCGATCCATTCCGCCTGGCTGCGCCAGGGAAAGCTCGCGGCCGAGCGGTGAAAGGCCAGAAAATCCGGCACGTCGCGCTCTTCGCCCCGCGGCGAGACCACCAGCCGGCCTGACAGCGCCCGGTCGAGGATGTACGCCGGCAGGTCGAGATAATCGGGGCGGGCGAGGATCTCGGCGGTCAGGCTGCGCGAGGCCGGATCGCCCAGCCAGCGCCCGGCACGCCAGACCGCGCGGATCAGCCGGCCGCGCAGCATCTCTTCCGCCTCGGCCCAGTCGGTGCGCATCGCCAGCACCTTTTCCGGCGCAAAGCCCCAGATCGCCGAGCCGGGCAGCAAAAGCGCACCCATGCCGTCCTCGACCGCCTGGCTGCCCCAGGGCTCGCCGACGCAGAAGGCGTCGATCTCGCCGGCGCGGATCGCATCGCCCATCAGTGGCGGCGGCACGGTGCGCACGAAGACCGACTGCGGCGCCGGCAGGCCCAGCGCCGAGAGCCAGTAGTAGACCAGCTCGGCGTGCATCGAGAAGGGGAAGGGAACGCCGATCCGCAGCCCGTCGCCCGCCGCCGCGATCAGCGCCAGACCGGCAGCGCGGGCGTTGGTGAAGCCGAAGTCATGGCCGGCGTCGCGCAGCCGGTCGGCGAGCGCGCGACTGACGCCGATAACATTGCCGTTAACCGAAAGTACCGAGACCGCCGAGAGCGGCGCGCCGGCGCCGCCAAGCCCCAGCGCCGTGGCCACCGGCACGGGCGAGAGCATATGTGCGGCGTCGACCATGCCGAAACTGAGCAGATCGCGCAGGGCCGACCACGAGGGCGCGCGGCGCAGCTGCAGGCTGATGCCTTCCTCGGCGGCAAAGCCCATCTCCTGAGCGATGATCAGCGGCGCGGCATCCACCAGCGGGATGAAACCGACGGTCAGCGGTGTCAGGCTCATCCCAGGAGCCCCGCTGCCGTGACCAGCGCCTGGGCCACATCGGCCACTCGCTTGCCCTGGTCCATCGCGGCCTTGCGCAAGAGCGCGTAGGCCTCGTCCTCGCTGACCCCGCGGGCCTTCATAAGCATGCCCTTGGCGCGGTCGATCACCTTGCGGTCCTCGAGCGCGCGTTTCATCTCGGCCAGTTCGGTGCGCATCCGCTGGAACATGCGAAAGCGGGTGATGGCGGCGTCGAGCACCGGCTTGATCCGCCCGGGCTGCAGCCCGTCGACCACATAGGCCGAGACGCCGGCCTCGATGGCGGCGGCCGAGAGCCCCTCGGCCGAGCGGTCGACGAACATCGCCACCGCGCGGTCCTGAGGGCCCGAGGCCAGCGCCAGTTCCTCGAGCATGTCGCGCGAGGGATTCTCGATGTCGATCAGCACCACATCGGGTTGCCGCGCCTGGATTTGCCGGGCGAGGCTGGTGGGCTCGGCGATGACCTGAATCTCGAAATCGCCGGCAGCGCGCAGGCTGTCGACGATGAGCAGCGCGCGGTCGCGGTCGGGTTCGACGATGATGATCGAAAGCGGGCGGGGCATGAGGGCAGATGCGGCGCTTGGTGCGCCGTTGTAAATGGGGCGCGCGGGGTTTGGGGGCGTTCGTTGTGCGATGTGCCTAAATGTTGGGCAGACATGCGGACCTCTGACGGTTTCGCGCAAGCCGCGCCATCGCCGCCCCGGGGGGGGCGGGACATGCCGGAGGCATGCCTTTGGCATGACGATGGCGCGGCGGCCTTCAGCCCGCGCCGGGGTGTAGAGCGAGGGCTGGGCTTGGGGAAATCAGCAAGCAAGTCCGGGTGCACGCATGCGATGGTCGCGCAAGCCGCGCCATCGCCGAGCCGCGGGGTGGCGATCCGCGCCTGGTTCGGACGCGTTTTATGGCAGCCAGATCCGGAAGAGATCGGAGCGGCGCCCCTACCTCAAACAAATCGCCGCCCCGGGGGGCGGGTCATGCCGGAGGCATGCCTTTGGCATGACGATGGCGCGGCGGCCTTGCGGCCTTGATTCCGCGCCGGGGCGTTGGACCTAGGATGCGCTGTGGGTGCCTTGCTTCCGCGCCGGGCTGTGGATCGAACTCTGGGCTCTCGCGACCAGTCCCACCTACCGCCCGAACGCCATCACCAGCAGGCCCGAGATGATCAGCGCCATGCCAAGCACCCGGGTCAGCGTCAGGGTCTCGCCCAGAAACAGCACGCCGGATCCCGCCACCATGACAAAGCTCATCGCCACGAAGGGATAGGCCAGCGACAGGTCCATCCGCTTCAGCGCAAAGAGCCAGAGCAGCGTGCCAACGCCATAGAACGCCAGCCCGCCCAGCACCCAGGGCGACAGCAGCATCGCCAGGCTCTTGTGCACCACGCCGGCGCCTTCGGCAAAGCTCACGCGTCCGACGCCGGTCTTGAAACAGGTCTGGCCCAGCGCCGACAGGGCGACACTGACGAAGATCAGGGCAAAGCCCGCCGGCGTCACTGGATGAACCCCACGAAATCGAGGTAGCGCGCGGCCACGAACATCGTCACCACCGCCAGCAGGGTGATCTGGCTGATCCGGTCGGTCAGGGCAAAGACCACCGGATCGTCGCCCACCTTGCCACGGATCGCCCACATCCAGGTGCGGTAGATCCAGAACATCAGCATCGGCACCGCCAGCCAGAGGATGTCATCGGCGCCATAGGTCTCTTTCGCGGTGGGGCTGTTGATGTACTGCGCCAGCGTCAGCAGGCTCACCGCCGCATTGGCGATGCCAAAGATCTGCATGCTCGCCAGCTCGGCCCCCCAGTAATTGCGATGCGGCAGCTTGTCGTCATCCTCGACCGAGTCGAGCTCGATATATCGTTTCATGTAGGCGAGGCTGACGAAGAAGAAGAGCGAGAAGGTCAGAAGCCAGGGGCTGAGCATGACCGAACAGGCCGCCGCCCCGGCAAGGATGCGCACGGTATAGAGCAGCGACAGCACGATGACATCGACCGTCGAATACTGCTTGAGCGCAAAGGAATAAGCCGTGGTCAGGACAAAGTAGATCAGCAGCACCACGCCGAAGGGCAGGCCCACCGCGCCAAAGCCCAGCAGCAGCGCTGACACCATCAGCGTGCCTGCGGCGATCACCCCGTGCACCGGCCGCACCAGCCCGGCGGCAAAGGGGCGGAAGCGCTTGCTGCGGTGGCGGCGGTCGGCGGGAATGTCGATCAGGTCGTTGACCAGATAGACGCCGGAGGCCATCAGCGACATCGCCAGAAAGGCCAGAGCCGCCAGCGCCAGCGCCCCGGCCTCGGTATAGAGATGGGCAAAGAACAGCGGCAGGAAGACCAGGGTGTTCTTGGCCCATTGGTGCGGCCGCATCGCCTTCCACAGCCCGCGCCAGGCCGGCGGCGCCGGATCGGTGACCAATGAGACCCGGTCGCCCGTGGCCTGCATCTCGGCCTGCGCGGCGCTGTCGGGGCGGATGAAGCCCGCCCGATGCGCCGCCCGCCACACCGGGATGTCGGCGGCGCTGTCGCCCAGGTACTCGAAAGGCCCGTGGCTGTCGGCCTCGATCGCGGCCAGCTTGGCCGCACCCTTGAGATTGTGACCGGGGTCGGAGGCCAGCACCGCGTCGAACAGGCCCAGATGCACGGCAATCGCCTCGGCCACTTGCCGATCGGCGGCGGTGGCCAGCACGATGCGGCGGCCCTGCGCCCGCGCGTCCCTCAGATAGTCGAGCACCGTCTCGTCATAGGGCAGCAGCGCCGGGTGAAACCCGTCGCGGTCCCAGACCGCGCGCTTGATGCCGCTCGCGCCATGCGCTTTCCAGGCGGCCAGCACCGGCGCCCAGTTGCGCGGCCGGACCAGCGCCGCGATCAACAGCTCCTGCGCCACGTCGGTGCGCACCAGCGTCCCGTCGAGATCGACGTATAGCGGCAACGAAAGCCCTGTATCGGTCTGCGTCAAATCCTCGGCCAAACCCGTTTCCAAATCTCGCAACAATCTCTCCTCGCTGCGGCCTTACTGCAATGTCAGCTGACAATGACGCCGAATTGTGCGGATTTTCTGGCACGAGGCAGTCTAGACTGTAAAAAGTTAACCCATGTCTGGCAAAACCGATTTTGTGACACGCCTTCTGGCGGTTTTCGTGCTTTTTCTTCTGGCTTTCGCGCTGCGGGCGCTGGGCGCGGACTATGGCTACTTCCACGGAGACGAGCGGATCAACGATGCCGCGCGGGCGCTGGCGGGGCAGATCGTGCCGGGGCAGCACTTCTATCCACCGCTCTACAATTACATCAACGGGGTGGCCTTTGGCGGGCTCTTCGCGCTGGGGCTGCCGCAGGGCTGGTGGGGTTCGCCGGGGGAGTTCCGGGCGCAGTATTTCACCGATCCGACGGTCTTCTACCTGACGGCGCGCTACGTGACGGCGGTGATCGGCGCGCTGATCGCACCGCTGTTCTTTGCCATCGCGCGGCGGGTGGGGCTGGGGCTCTGGCAGTCGTTGGCGTTGGGGGCGCTGGGCGTGGTCTTTCCGCTCGGGGTCTTCATGTCGCATATCGCCAAGGGCGACGTGGCGCTGGCCACGGCCACCGTGGCGGTGTTCTGGGCGCTGTTGGCGCGGCTCGACGCCGGGCGGCCGGGGCGCTGGGACATCTGGCTGGGCATCTTCGCTGTGCTGGTGGTGAGCTTCAAGCAATCGGGGGTCTTCGTGCTGCTGCCGCTGGCCTTTGGCATGGCGGGGCTGCTGCTGGCGGCCGAGGGGCTGGGCGCGATGGCGCGCAGCATGGGCCGGGCGCTGCTGACCGTATTGCTGCTCTGGCCACTGCTGAACATCGGCATCCTGCTGGATTTCCAGAACTTCCTCGCATTCCAGAAGATCCAGACGGTGATGTCGCTGCGCACCGGTGATGGAATCTGGCCCGGCCTTGCCACCCTCGCACAGCGGGCCCTGACGCTGACCTGGGGCATGACCCCGGTCTTTGCCGTTCTGGCGCTGCTGACGCCGCTGCTGCTGGCGCTGCCGGCCTGCCGCCTGCGGCGCAAGCCGGCGCTTTTGGTGATCTGGGGATCGCTGGCGCTGGGCACGCTGGCGCTGGGCTTCCTTGCCGGGCCACGCCAGCCGGAGCACCTGTGGATCGCCAGTTTCGCGGGCTTCACCCTGTTGTCAGGCCTGGCCCTGGCCGGGTTGGTTGCCGCGCCGGGCTGGTGGGGCCGGGCGGCGGGCGGCACGCTGGCGCTGGGCCTGGGGCTGTCTCTGGTGGGCGCCGGCATCGCGGTGACCGAGGCGCTGGCGCCGCCGATGTGGCAGGAGACCGACGCCTATATCGCCGAGCACCTGGCCGACGAGAAGATCATGACCATGGCGGTGACCCATCTGCCGCAGGCCCGTGCGGCGCAGCAGATGGAGATCGCCCGCTGGCAGCACCTGGCCGAGAAATACGACACGCCACTGCCGGAGATGGCCGAAGAACGGCTGATCACCGACGAGGCGCCGGGGGCGGTGTTCTACATCGGCATGCCGACGGTTCTCTATGGTCTGGAAGGGGTGGACGAGGACGACCCGGACTTCCAGGCCCAGGCCCACGCCTGGCCGCCGCAGCGCGAGGAATGGCAGCTGGACCACTGGCGGGCCCAGGGGTTCGAGACCTTCGTGGTCAAGGACCCGGAGTTCATGCGCTCCGAGGTCGATTCGGAGTTGATGCGGGCGTTTTTCAACGACCTGCATGCGCGCTGCGAGGTGGCGGCGGCGTTCGATCCCAACAAGCCGCTGTTTCTCGAGAGGGAGATTGCGATTTATCGCTGTGGCGAGAACTGAGGTGGTGCCTGTGTTTTCGCCGTGCCTGCGCACGTCGACCGGCTGGGGGGCCAGCCCCCCAGACCCCCAGTTTGAACTGGGGGGCCAGCCCCCCAGACCCCCCGAGGGTATTTTCGGCAAGAGGAAGGGGGGAGCGGGGTGCTGATGGGTGTTGTGGCGCGATCCTTTGGCGGGGACGCGAGTGCGGTTGTCAGCGCAGGCGATGGGCCTTTTGCAGGGGGCCGAGGCTGTCGAGGTAGTCCGAGCGGTAGCCTTCCTCGTAGATCGGGAAGCGGACCTGGCTGTCGCGGAAGCTCTTGAGCGGCTGGCCCATGTTGAGGATGCCGCGTTCGCGCTGGCGGCGGACTTCGGCGAAATCGACCTCGAGCGGGATCATCTCTTCCTGCACGTTGCCCTTGTGCAGCAGACGGCCGGCCGGGTCGATGACCTGGGAATAGCCGTTGCCGCCGGCCAGCAAGCCGTTGATGTGAAAGACATACATCTGGAACATCGCCGCCGCCGCCTGGGCGCAGGCGAGATCGGCGTGGCGGTCGACGAAGGCGGCGTTGACCGGGTTGATCAGCACCTCGGCGCCCATCGAGGCCAGTGTCCGGGTCAGCTCGGGGAACCAGATGTCGTAGCAGATCGACAGGCCCAGACGGCCGACGCCGGGCACATCGAAGACGCAAGGTTCCGTGCCGGGGGTCACGCCTTCCTCGTAGGGCGTGAAGGGGAACATCTTGTCGTAGCGTGCCACTTCTTCGCCGGCCGGGTTGAACACCGGGGCGGCATTGTAGATGCGGCCGTTGCGCCGTTCGAAGTAGGAGCCCGGCAGCAGCCAGACCTTGTGCTGGCGTGCCATCTCGGCAAAGGCGATGTCGAGGTCGCCACCGGCGGCCTGGGCGCTGGGCAGGGCCGGGCCATGCGGCGCCAGTTCGGAGAAGCACACCATCTCGACCCAGGGGTAGAGGTGCATCAGCAGTGCCAGGCGCTTGCGCATCTCGGCGACGTTGTTCTGGGTGGTCACATGCATCTGGATGCCTGCGATGGCAAATCTGGTCATCAGGCCGTCCTTTGAAGGTCTGTCAGGAGGGTCGGCGCCGCGGTCATGCGGCTGCCGAAATCGGAATATCCCACGGCGAGCGTGGCGGGGGCAAAGCTGTCGATCTGCCAGAGGTGGCTGCTGCCGTCGCCCCAGAACAGCCGCGCCGTGCCCAGCGCGGGACGATAGGCCACCGAGAAGACGGTGCCATAGCCGGCGCGGTAATTGGCCGAGAAGAACGGCGGGGTGAGGAAGCTGGCCTGCAGCGTGGCCTCGTCGGGATAGCCCTGGGCGAACATGCGGCTCAGCGCCTGGGCGCGTTCCAGCGTCGCCGAGATCCGGCCGTGGCGCGGCCATTCCACGCCCAGCTGGTGGTTGGTGGCCCAGGGGGTGAACTGCACCATCGCCGGGCGGTCGGGGCTGAGAAAGACCGTCGCCGCCTGGCCCTGACGATCGGTCAGGGTGACGTTGTAGGACATGTGGCAGGGTACCGCCCGCAGCGCCTCGAGCCCGTCCTGCACATCGGTACAGGTCTCTAGCACATAGCGAATGAGCAATGGGATGCCGAAGCCGCGGCCGGTCACCACCCGCCCGCCGAAGCTGAGCGAAACGGCGAGGCCATCCTCGTTCATGCCGTCCGACAGGCCCGAGAGGCCTTCGACCATGCCCATCACCACCTTGCCGCGCCAGTTCGAGCGCAGCATCGTCGCCTCGCTCAGTGCCGGGTCGAGGTCGTAGTTGCGCATCAGGAGCGGGCCGGACAGGTCGGTGGTGGCGGCCTGGGTGCAGCTCACCAGGTAGCGCGGCGGGCACCAGAAGGTGAGGAATTCGCCCAGCACCGGGTCGTCAGGCAGGGCTTCTGACAGGGTGTCCACCAGTCGGGTCATCTCCGGCATGTGGCGGCGCAGGGCGCGCTGCGCCTCGCGGCTGGTCTCGGCGGTGGTGCCGCCGCGTGCCAGGTACCAGTCGCGCCAGCCCGGCCAATGGGCGCCCAGCAGATCCTGCCAGACCACGCCGGGGCGTTCCTCGGTGCGGCCGGCAAAGCGGCGCTCGAGGGAATAGCCCGGTCGGGGCGGCACGGGGGGTGGGACGGCAAAGGGGGACATGTGGCGGGAATCCAGTGAGTACCAGGTACACTATGGGTCATGGTGTTGCGGTTTCAAGCGCAATCTGCTACATCATGGTCCATGGTGGCGATAATGCCCCAAGGTTATTGCTTAAAAAACGGACAGACGTCCGCCTGACGTGGAGACAGATGATGCCGAAGAAACCCGCAGTTGCCCCGCGCGGCTACCGGACCTGCACCGCCGCTTTGGCCGTGGCGAACGTGCCGGCGGCGCTGGCGTTCTACGAGGCGGCCTTTGACGCCAAGGTGCAGGCCCGCGACAGCGAGGCCGAGCCGCGCTTTGCCACGATCAAGGTCGGCAGCTCGATGCTCTTTGTCACCGAAGGCTGGGCCGGTCATGGCCACCAGCCGACGCCGGGCGCGGCCTCGGTCGCGCATCACATGTATGTCGAGGATGTCGATGCCAGCTTTGCCCGGGCCGTCGAGGCAGGCGCACAGGTGCTGGCCGAGCCGGAGCTGGCCTATTGGGGCGAACGCTGCGCCACGCTGAGCGATCCGATGGGCCATGTCTGGACGCTGGCCACCCGGGTCGAGGCGCTGACCCCGGCGCAGATCGCCGCGCGGGCCGCGGCGTCGGCCGAAGAGGCCGCGCCCGAGCGGACCGAAGAGGCGGGCGCGGCAGAGGGCGAGACCCCGGCCAGCGAACCGGCCGACAGCCCGAGCTGACGCCGACATCGCGTTGCAAAGGCGGTGAGTAGCGCCGTATCACGGGTCAAACGCCTCAGCAGACGAGATCGCCACAGCCATGCAGGAAACCCCGGCGCCGACATTCACGATCCGGCAGAACGACCTGGCGGGCCTCGCGTCGCAGAAACGGATCGGCGACCATCCCGTCGCCGTCCGCACCGCCCGCGAGGTGGCGGGCGGCGGCTTTGCCGACCAGTCGAAGCACCCCAACACCTGGACGGTCTATTTCCTGGTCGATGACCAATGGGCGCTGGTGGAATCGGCGCGCGGGTTGCGCCGCGAATGGGCCAGTCTTGACCGGTTGGAGAAATGGCTGCGCGGCATGGGCTTCCGCTTCTTCTACGTGCGCAACGACATCGATGCGGTCGAGATGGAGTGGGACGGCCCGATGGGCGGCCCCTCGATGAAGTGAGCCGCACGGCGGCGACAGAACGCCCGCGTCGCCGCGCCCGGAGCCGTCGGGCCGGGCCCCTTCGGCGCTGGCTGAATTCCGGGCGATGGCCCGATTTCGGGCGGTTGGGCACAGGCTGGAAGGTGTGGATAAAAACACAAGCCTTGCCAAACCTGTTAGTGCTGGGGGACGCTTGGGGAACCAAAAAAGGGAATCACATGCCACCCGCCAAGAAACGCACCCGCAGGAAAAAGCTGACCGGCCTCAGCGAGATCTTCAATTACCTTCGCAAGAACACCAAGCCGATCTATATCGTCACGCCCACGCCCTACAGTCTTCTGGGGCTCGACCAATGGGTCGGCGGGCTCGAGTACATCAATTACTTCGACATTTTCGACGGCACCCATCCGCGATCCTTCGTGCCGACCAAGATCATGCATGACGAGTTCCAGTCGATGGAGGATGTCGGCAACTATCTTGTCAGCCATCCGCAATTCGTCGCCAAGGCCAAGGCCAACCCCGGCGGCAAGGCGATCTTCGTGATGTTCAACGAGACCACGGAAAAGCTTTGCGCCGATATCGGTGTCGAGGTGGCGCTGGCGCCGGCGGCGCTGCGCGA
Organism: Marinovum sp.; assembly: GCF_048263515.1. Classification (NCBI taxonomy): domain Bacteria; kingdom Pseudomonadati; phylum Pseudomonadota; class Alphaproteobacteria; order Rhodobacterales; family Roseobacteraceae; genus Marinovum; species Marinovum sp. The sequence goes on from NZ_JBLXEC010000002.1 coordinate 360,823, forward strand.
GCGGCTCGACAGCAAGATCGTCACCACCCAGCTCGGCAACGAGGCCGGGGTGGACAGCGCGCCCAACATCATGGGCGAGGCCGACAGCTACGAGGCGCTGACGGAGCTGGCCGAGAAGGGCAAGCTGGGCAAGGACCTGGTGGTGCAGACGCCGTATGGCGACAGCGGGCGGACGACCTTCTTCATCAAGTCGCGCAAGGACTGGGACAAGTATTCCGCCAAGATCATCGACCAGAAGCTCAAGGTGATGAAGCGTCTGAACCACCTGCCGGGCGCGATCGAGGGCTGTGCCACGCGGCTGGGCACCTTCGTGGGCCCGGTAATGACCGACATCACCGGCTTCGTCGAGGTCACGCCTTACAAGGGCGGCTGGTGCGGCAACGACGCCTCGCCGGCGCTGCTGCCCGAAGGCGTGCCTGACAAGGTGCGCGAGATGGCGCGCAAGTTCGGTGACCGGCTCTACAAGGAAGGCTACAAGGGCGTCTTCTGCCTCGACTTCCTGCTCGATACCGACACCAACGAGGTCTATCTGGGCGAGCTGAACCCGCGGGTCTCCGGCGTGACGCCGCCGACCAACCTGATCACCTCGACCTATGGCGGCTGCCCGCTGTTCCTGTTCCACCTGCTGGAATATCTCGACGTCGATTACGAGGTCGATGTCGAGGCGGTGCAATCGCGCTGGAACGACTACGACAACTGGACGCAGCTGGTGCTCAAGCAGACCGAGGACAAGGTCGAGCTGATCACCAAGGCGCCGCAATCGGGCATCTGGCGGCTGACCAGCGACGACAGGGTCGAATTCGTCCGGCAGGCGCTCAACCCCCAGTCGCTGGGCGACGAGAACGAGGCCTTCTACCTGCGGGTCTATTCCGCCGGGGATTACTGCTATCACGGGGCCGATCTGGGCTGCGTGCTGGCGCGGGGCCGGATGCAGACCGACCGGCGCAACCTGACGCGCCGGGCCAAGCTGTGGAACTCCGGCATCAAGGCGCAGTTCGAATCGATCCCGCTGCCGGCGGTCGAGCCGATTGCCATTCCGGACAATATCTCCGACGGCAAGTGGTTCTGAGCCAGAGCTGAGGTCCTGAAAAACAGAACGGCCGCGCGGGACACCGGGCGGCCGTTTCGCCTTGGTCGGGGCAGGGTGCTCAGGCGATGTCGGGGTATTGGTCCCGGACCTCGAGCGCCATCTCGACGAAATCCCATTCCGTGGGCGTCAGCGTCTCACGCGGGGCATGCACCAGGTAGACATCGGCGCCGATGCTTTCGCCGGCCACCGTCAGCGGCCAGAGATCGCCGCGTGCCACGTCATCCTCGACCGTCTTGCGCGGCAGCAGCCCGATGCCGAGATCGGCCACCACCATGCGGCGCAATTCCTCGAAGTTGGTGCTGATGCCGTTGATCTGTTCGCCCAGCTGCATGTCGCCGCGCAGCAGCGTCAGCGGCTCGAGATCCGGCCCGTCGGTGGCGCAGCCGTAAGAGATCAGCGGTTCGATCTGCAACTCGCCGAGGCTCAGCCCCTCGTGGCCGTAGAGGCGATGCCCCTTGCCGCAATAGACGTCGAATTCCCGCCGGAACATGCGGATTGACGGCAGGTTGTCGAGCGGCCGCACCAGCAGGGCGAAGCCCAGCGTCGCCTTGCCCTGCTGGATGGCGCGGACGATCGACTGGCTGTTCTTGACCTCGCCCTGAAACACCGCGGCGGGAAAGCGGGCGTGGTATTGCCGGAACAGCCCGTCGATCATCGGCGAGACCAGGCTCGAGGCGATCTGGTAGCGCAGCTGCGGCCGCTCTTCGAACTCGTCGTCGCTGACCAGATGCGAAATGCGCTCGGCGCTCTGAAAGATGTCGCGGCATTCCTGAAAGATGCGGGTGCCCCGGGTGGTCAGCTCGAAATGCCGGCTGTCGCGGATCACCAGCTGGCAATGCAGCTGGGTTTCCAGCTTCTGCAGCGCGCTGCTGACCGAGGGCTGGCTGAGCCCCAGCCGTTTGGCCGCCTTGGTGATGCCCTGCTCCTTGGCGATCACGTAGAACATGCGAAGCAGGTTCCAGTTCAGGTCCGATTGCAAGTGAGTGTTCATGGGTGCTCGGCGCCTTGGGTCGGAAGGATGGAAGGGGCGGGCCCATGGCAAGGGCCCCATATCCTGTAGAGTAACCAGTTTGCCGCCCCAGATTATGCGCTGGAATCGGCTTTGGCTAGATGGTTGCAGATTTTAATCACTAGGCGTGACAAAAATATTTTTGTTGCGCCGTAACGGGAAGGGCTGGGGGCGGCAGATCGGACAGGTCGCGCCGTCAACCGTCCCCGGTTGCGCGCTGGGCGTGGGCCGCAACCCTGATGGCCGGCCTGCAGGAAACTGGGGAAGAGGCGCGCAAAGGATTTGACAGGTGCGGTGTGTCTTCATAACCTACCACATGGTAGATAACGGAGGAGATATCATGCCAGCTCTCAGAACTCTCGCGCTCGTGGCTGCCGCCAGCGCCCTTGCCGCCCCGCTTGCCGCCCAGGATTACAGCTGGAAGCCGGACCGCCCGATCAACATCATCGTGCCGTGGTCGGCCGGTGGATCGACCGATCAGGTCACCCGCGTCGTCGCCCCGATCCTCGAAGAGGCGCTGGGCACCGAGGTCGTGGTGGTCAACCAGCCCGGCGCCTCCGGCTCGACCGGTACCAAGGCCGCGCTGGACGCCCCGCGCGACGGCTATACCTGGACCGCCAACGCCATCGCCAACAATGCCACCTATGCGGTGACCGGCCTGATCGAGAACACCTCGATCGAGGACTACGAGATCTACCTGCACGTCGCCAACGTGCCGGTGGTCAGCGTCAACGCAAACGCGCCCTATGCCGATTTCCCGGCGCTGCTTGAGGCGATGAAGACCGGCTCGGTCACTGTCGGCACCGCCGGCGTGAACTCCTCCGGCGGCATGGCGCTGGCGGCGATCAAGGAAAGCGCCGAGGGCGATCTCTCGGGAGCGCGGATGATCACCTATGACGGCGGCAACCCGGCGGTGATCGCCGCGGCGAGCGGCGAGGTCGAGGTGACGACGCAGCTTGCCGTCGAGCAGACCGAGATGATCCGCGCCGGCCGCCTGCGGGCGCTGACCGTGCTGTCCGACACCGCGCTCGAGGTCGAAGGCATCGACCCGGTGCCGCCGATCACCGACTTCCTGCCGGAGTTCCACGTGGCGGCCGATTACTTCGGCGTATTCATCCCCAAGGGCGCCCCGCAAGAGGTCTATGACACCGTCAATCAGGTCTGGCAGGATCACGTGATGTCCAGCGAGGCGCTCAAGTCCTATGCCACCGACCGTGGCGCCGTCTTTGCCCCGAGCTACGGACAGGAAGCGCTGGACAAGGCAATGCCGGTGGTGATCGCCGAGGCCTGCGCCCGGGTGACCCGTGGCGAGGCGGTGGTGAACCCCTCCGAGATCGGCATCGACTGCCCAGAGGGCTGATCTGTCGACCCGGGCGTGGCCTTGCGCCGCGCCCGGACGGTTTTCCGGCCGGGGCCAGCCCCGGCATTTCAGCACGAGGGGCATCTCATGCGCATGGCCATGGCCGACCGTCTGACGGCGGCACTCCTATTCCTTCTGGGGCTGGCACTCCTGAATGGTGGCTACACGATGGACCGGCTCGAGATCCGTCAGATCCACCCGGCCTCGATCCCCGGGCTGGTGCCGATGATCCTGGGCTTTCTGCTGGCGCTCTGCGCGGCGCTGCTCTTTGCCGCGTCCTTCAGCGCGCATGAGCGGGGCCGGGCGATGGTGCTGTCGGGCGGGTCCTGGGGCCGGCTGGGCCTGACCGCGGCGATCTGCACGGTCTATGCGCTGGGGCTGGTCGGCTGGCTGCCCTACTTCTGGGCGACGCTGATCTTTGCCACCACCTTTGCAATGCTCTTCTCCTTTCCGCTGCACGCCCCGCGCCGGGCGCAGGCCATTGCCGCGCTGGCGGCATTGGCGCTCGGCACCGGTGTGGCGCTGGGGTCATCGCTGCTGTTTCAGGAACTCTTTCTGGTGCGTCTGCCATGAGCGGTCTCAATGATCTGATCGCCGGGTTCGGCACGCTGATGGCGCCCGAGATGCTGTTTCACGCCGCATGGGCGACGCTTCTGGGCATCGTCGTGGGCTCGCTGCCGGGGCTGACGGCGACCATGGGCGTGGCGCTGATGACCACGCTGACCTATTCGCTCGACAGCACCACTGCGATCCTCGTGCTGGTCTGCATGTACGTGGGCGCGATCTATGGCGGGTCGCGCAGTGCGATCCTGCTGAACATTCCCGGCACCCCGGCCAGCGCCGCCACCTCGCTTGACGGCTATCCTTTGGCGAAACAGGGGCGGGCGGGCTATGCCATGGGGCTGGCCACCGCCGGCTCGGCGCTGGGCACATTGGCCGGCGTGGTGATGCTGGTGCTGGTGGCGCCGCCGCTGGCAGAGGCCGCGCTCAACTTCGGCAGTTTCGAGTTCTTCTGGCTGGCGGTCTTCGGCATCCTGATCTCCGGCCAGCTCACCGCCGACACCACGCCGCTCAAGGGCTATATCGCCGGGCTGCTGGGCCTTGCCGTGGCGATGATCGGGTCCGAGGGCATCCACGCGCATGTGCGCTTCAACCTCGGGCTGCAAGACCTGAACGCCGGCATCGCGCTGATCCCGGCCATGGTCGGCGCCTTCGGCTTTGCCGAGGTGCTGACGGCGATGTGGAACCGCGCCGGCCAACTGGCGATCAAGAAGGACAAGAGCGACCGGACCCTGCCGGACCTGATGGACCTCTGGCGGTACAAGGTCACCATCGCGCGGTCCGGCATCATCGGCACGCTGGTGGGCATCATCCCCGGCGTGGGCGAGGATATCGGGGCATGGGCCAGCTATGCCGCGGCGCGCAAGACGTCGAAGGAAAAGGAAAAGTTCGGCCACGGCAGCCACGAGGGGCTGATTGCCGCCGAGACCGGCAATTCCGCGGTGGTGCCCGGCTCGCTGATCCCGGCGATCACCCTGGCGGTGCCGGGCTCGGCCTCATCTGCGGTGTTGATCGCGGCGCTCTTCATCCACGGCATCCGGCCGGGGCCGCTGATCATGATCGAACAGCCTGATTTCATCGGGCAGATCAGCGCCATGGTGGTGATTGCCACGCTCTTCATGGCCTTCTACGGGCTGACCCTGACGCGCGCCTTCGTGCAGGTGCTCAAGGTGCCCTATGCTTATCTGATGCCGGTGGTCTTCGTGCTTTGCGTGATCGGAACCTATGCGCTCAGCCAGCGGATCTTCGACATCTGGATCATGGTTTTCTTCGGGCTGGTAGGCTTTGTGCTGCGGCAGATGAAATACCCGATGGCGCCACTGGTGCTGGGCATCATTCTGGGCGATCTGCTGGACAAGAGCCTGCGCCGCGGGCTGACGCTGAGCGACGGCGAGCTGGCGCCGTTCTTTACCCGGCCAGTCTCGGCAGGTTTCGTGGCGCTGATCGTGCTGTCGATCGCGATGAACGTGCCGGTGTTGCGGCGGCTGGCGCTGTCGCCGCTGCGCTGGATCGGGGCGCGGCGGAATGCTTGAGCTGAGCCTTTGCAACGAGCTCTTGGCCGCCGAGGGCAAGAGCTTGGCCGAACAGGCGCGGATCGCCGCCGCGCTGGGCTACATGGGGCTGGAGCTGGCGCCATCGACCTTGGGGCCCGCGCCGCACCGGCTGAGCGCCACGCGCATTGCCGAGATCCGACAGACGGTCGAGGACGCCGGGCTGCGGGTGACCGTGCTGCATTGGCTGCTGAGCGGCTACCCCGAGGTCTCGATCACCGATCCCGCAGGGCAGGGCGCGGCACGCGACATCCTGCTTGGGCTTGTCGATCTCTGTGCCGATCTCGGCGGGGCGGTGCTGGTGCATGGCTCGCCGAAACAGCGGCTGCGGCCCGAGGGCATGTCGGACATTGCGCTGACTGATCATCTGGCAGCCTTCTTCGCCCCGGTGGCGCAGGCCGCCGAGGCGCGCGGCGTGACCTATTGCATCGAGCCGCTGTCGCCCGCCGAGGATGACACCGTGACCTCGGTGGCGCAGGGCGTGGCGCTGGCGCGGGCGATCGACAGCCCGGCCTTTCGCACCATGATCGACATGAGCGCCGCCGGACAGAGCGAACCACCGGTGGCCGATCTGCTGCGCCACTGGGTGCCGACCGGCCTGATCGGCCACGTTCATGCCAATGACACCAACCGCGGCGCGCCCGGCATGGGCACCGATCCGCATGGCGAGATCGTCAGGGCGCTGGTCGAGCTGGGCTGGGACCGGCCGGTGGGTGTCGAGCCCTTCCGTTGCTGTCTTGATGCCAGCGTGACCGCCGCTATCGGCATCGCCACCCTTCGGGCCTGTGAGCGGGCGATCCGGTGAGATTTCGGGCCGCGGGCTTTCGCGGCCGCTGGCTTTGGGGCGGGGCGATGGCGGGCGCAATGCTGGCAGGTAACGATCCGAATTTCTGTCGCAATGACAGTCTGTTGCCTCACGTTCCTCAGCAGCTGCTTCAGGCAAATCGCACCGTTCGAACATGAGGGTGATTGACAGGAATCAGCTAACCTACTAAATGGTAGATTAACACCTGCCAGCGTGCAGGTCCGTGATGGCGCCACCGATGGGGTGGCGGGTTGGAGGAGACCGGACCCCGAGGGGGCGGCCGGAATGCAAGCAAGGGAAGAGACCATGGCAACACAACGCATCGGCATCATCATGCACGGCGTCACCGGACGGATGGGCATGAACCAGCACCTGATCCGCTCGGTTCTGGCGATCCGCGATCAGGGCGGCATTCTGCTCAAGGATGGCGACCGCCTGGTGCCCGACGTGATCATCGTCGGCCGCAATGAGAAGAAGATCGCCGAACTGGCCGCGAAACACGGTGTCGAGCGCTACACCACCGACCTCGACGCGGCGCTGGCCAATCCCGACGACACGATCTTCTTTGACGCCGCCAGCACCCAGATGCGGCCCGGGCTGCTGCGCAAGGCGATCGATGCGGGCAAGCATGTCTATTCGGAAAAGCCGGTCTCGGAAGGGTTGGAAGAGGCGATTGCCATCGCAAAGCACGCCAAGGCCAAGGGCGTCAAGAACGGCATCGTGCACGACAAGCTCGACCTGCCGGGCCTCTTGAAACTCAAGCGCCTGCGCGACAGCGGCTTCTTCGGCAAGATCCTCTCGGTGCGTGGCGAGTTCGGCTACTGGGTGTTCGAAGGCGATTGGATGCCCGCGCAGCGTCCGTCGTGGAACTACCGCAAGCAGGACGGCGGCGGCATGGTGTCCGACATGCTCTGCCACTGGCGCTATGTGCTCGACAACGTGGTCGCGCCGGTCAAGGCGGTGAACTGCACCGCGGTGACCCATATCCCCGAGCGCTGGGACGAGAACGGCGAACGCTATGACGCCACCGCCGACGACGCGGCCTATGCGACCTTTGAACTCGAGGGCGACATCATCGCCCAGCTCAACAGCTCCTGGTGTACCCGCGTGCGCCGCGACGACCTGGTGACTTTCCACATCGACGGCACCCATGGCAGCGCCGTGGCCGGTCTGCACACCTGCTACTCCCAGGCCCGGGCCAACACGCCCAAGCCGGTCTGGAACCCGGACCAGAAGCAGACCATGAACTTCTTCGAGGATTGGGTCGAGGTTCCCGACAACGCCGATTTCGACAATGGCTTCAAGGTGCAATGGGAGCAGTTCCTGCGCCACGTGGTCGAGGATGCGCCCTGGTCCTACACGCTGGAAGAAGGCGCCAAGGGCGTGCAGCTGGCTGAGCTGGGCTACAAGAGCTCGGAAGAGCGTCGCTGGCTCGACGTGCCGGCGCTGGACATCTGAGGGGGCTGACATGGCAAAACTGATCCTCCCCGTCTCGGGCAAGGGCACTGCGCCGCTCGAGATCACCGCCGGCCCGGTCCCCGCACCGGGCGGCGGCTGGACCCGCACCGCCTATGCGGCCGCCCACGTGGTGGCCGATCCGCTGGCCGAGGTCGACCCGGGCGATGGCGTTGCCGTCGACTGGGACCGGACGCTGGCCTTCCGGCAGCACCTCTGGTCGCTGGGCCTTGGCGTGGCCGAGGCGATGGACACCGCGCAGCGCGGCATGGGCCTCGACTGGGCGACCTCGCTCGAGCTGATCCAGCGCAGCATGGACGTGGCCCCCGAGGGCGCGCTGATCGCCAGCGGGGCAGGGACCGACCACCTGACGCCGGGACCGGACGTCACCATCGACGACGTGATCGCCGCCTACGAGATGCAATGCGAGGCGGTCGAAGCCACCGGTTCTCGCGTCATCCTGATGGCCAGCCGCGCGCTGGTGCAGGCGGCAAAATCGCCCGACGATTACGCCCGCGTCTATGGCCGCGTTCTGTCGGGCCTCAAGCAGCCCGCGATCCTGCACTGGCTGGGCGAGATGTTCGACCCGGCGCTGGCGGGCTATTGGGGCGATGCCGACCACATGGTGGCGATGGAGACCTGCCTCTCGGTCATCGCCGACAACGCCGACAAGGTCGACGGCATCAAGATCTCGCTGCTGTCGGCCGAGAAGGAGATCGCCATGCGCCGTCGCCTGCCAGAGGGCGTGGTGATGTACACCGGCGACGACTTCAACTACCCCGAGCTGATCAAGGGTGACGACCAGGGCTTTTCCCATGCGCTGCTGGGCATCTTCGATCCCATCGCCGGCGCCGCCTGCCGGGCGCTGAACGCGCTGGCCGAGGGCGACGAGGCCACCTATCACGCGACCTTCGACCCGACGGTTCCGCTCAGCCGCCACATCTTCAAGGCGCCGACGCGGTTCTACAAGACCGGTGTGGTCTTCCTCGCCTACCTGATGGGCCACCAGGATCACTTCACCATGGTCGCCGGTCAGGAAAGCGCGCGCTCCACGCTGCATCTGGCCGAGGCGATCCGTCTGGCCAACGAAGCGCAGCTCTTCACCGACCCCGAGGAAGTGGTGCGCCGCGCCCGCCCGGTGTTCCAGGCGCGGGGGATCTCGGCATGAGAGAGCTGAGCGCTAAGGACCTGTCGCTGAACACCGCCACGGTGTCGAAGCAATGGAGCCTCGAGGAATGCATCGAGGGCTGCGTCCGTCACGGCATCGGCGGCATCTCGCCCTGGCGGGACAAGCTGCAGGAGTGTGGTGTCGACCGCGCGGCCAAGCTGATCCGCGAGGCGGGTCTCGGTGTCTCGGGGCTCTGCCGGGGCGGCTGGTACACCGCCGAGGGCGCGCTGACGCAGAAGGTGATCGACGACAACAAGCGCGCGGTCGATGAGGCCGCTGCAATTGGTGCTGAATGCCTGGTGATGGTGGTGGGCGGGTTGCCCGAGGGATCGAAGGACATCGTCGCCGCCCGCGAGATCGTCACCGAGGGACTGTCCAAGACGCTGGACTATGCCCGCACCCAGGGCGTCAAGATCGGCATCGAGCCGCTGCACCCGATGTATGCCGCCGACCGCGCCTGCGTGAACACCACCGGCCAGGCGCTGGATATCTGCGACCAGCTGGGCGACGGCATCGGCGTGGCGCTCGACGTCTATCACATCTGGTGGGACCCGGCGATCGCCGCCCAGATCCAGCGCGCCGGCAAGGAACGTCTGCTCGCGTTCCACGTCTGCGACTGGATGAACCCGACCCGCGACATGCTGACCGACCGCGGCATGATGGGCGAGGGGGTGATCGACATTCCGGCGTTCCGCCAGATGGTCGAGGCCGAGGGTTTCGACGGTCTGGTCGAGGTCGAGATCTTCTCGGCCGAGAACTGGTGGACCAGGCCCGCCGATGATGTGCTCAAGGCCATGGTGGCCTCGCTGCCGGCGATCTGACAGGGCCGTTAAAACAAAAAAACGCCCTCCCTGCCGACTGTGGCGGGGAGGGCGAAGCGCGGCGAAGGGCAGTTAGCGGGTGCGGCCCTTGCCCCACATGTCGATGTCCTTGCCAAGCTCCTGCTTGAGCCGCTCTGACGCGTCATCAAGCGCCTTGAGCACCGAGGCGTCGAGCTCGACATCCAGCAGCTTCTTCAGCCCACGGCTCTGCTCGCCGTTGCGGGTGCCGACGATCACGCCGCCCACCGCCTTGCGCGATTTCAGCCAGCCGATGGCCAGTTCTTCCATGCTCAGACCCGTCTCTTCGGTGAGCGCCCAGAGCGCGTCGAGCAACTCTTGCCCGGCCTCCTCGGCGCCCTCTTCCTTGTGCACCACCTCGGCCCATTTGCGGTGATCGAACATCCGCGTGCGGGCGCGGTTGACCGGGAAATCCTGCAGCGAGCGGTACTTGCCCGCCAGCAGACCCTGCATCAGCGAGGAATAGCACATGATCGGCACGCCGGCGGTTTTGCACTTGGGCTGCACCTCGAACTCGATGGCCCGGAAGAACAGGTGATAGGGCAGCTGGTTGACCGAGATCTCGCCAAGCGCCAGCGCCGCATCCAGATCCTCGGTGCCGTAGTTCGACACGCCGTAGTAGCGGATCTTGCCGTCGTCGCGCAGCTGCTTGAGCGCGCCGATGCTGTCCTCCAGCGGCACCTCGCGGTTGGGCCAATGCAGCATGTAGAGGTCGATGTGATCGGTGCCGAGGTTCTTCAGGCTGCGCTCGCAGGCGGCGATCAGGTCGTCGGGCGCCACGTTCTTTTCGGCCACCTTGGACGAGATCACCATTTCCGACCGCTTGTCGCCAAGGGCGCGGTGCAGCAGCTGCTCGGAATAGCCGGCGCCATAGGCCTCGGCGGTGTCGAAGAAGTTGATGCCGACGTCAAAGGCCGCCTGCAGCGCCTCGATGGAATCGCGTTCTTCCTGGGCGCCAAAGGCCCCGGCGCCGCCCATGCAGCCATAGACGATGCGGCTGGTTTTCAGATCGGTCTGTCCGAATGTCTGGGTCACTGTCTGTTACCTCACAAGTGGTTATTGAACGCTCACCCGACCAGGTTCGGCAGGGTCAGAGAGATGGCCGGCACGAAGGTGATCAGCATCAGCGCCACGAAGATGGCGATGTAGAACGGCCAGATCGTGCGCACGGCCTTTTCCATCGGCAGCCCGCCGACGGCACAGCCGACAAACAGGCAGGAGCCGACCGGCGGGGTGCAGAGCCCGAGGCCGAGGTTGACCAGAAGGATCATGCCGAATTGGTAGGGATCGACGCCAAGGCTGTTGGCCACCGGCAGAAAGATCGGCGTGCAGATCAGGATCAGCGCCGCCATGTCCATGATCATGCCCAGCAGCAGCAGAACGCCGTTGATCATCAGCAGGATCAGGATCGGATTGTCGGTCAGCCCGGTCAGGAGCTCGATCGTCAGGTTGGGCACCCGGTAGAAGGTGAGCATGTAGGCAAAGGCCGCCGCACAGGCGATCAGGATCATCACCATCGAGGTGGTCTTGACCGACGACGACACCGCGATCTTGAAGTTCTCCCATGTGATGTTGCGATAGACCAGCAGCGTCACGAGGAAGGCATAGATCGCGCCGAAGGCTCCGGATTCGGTGACGGTGAAGACGCCCGACAGCACGCCGCCGACGATGATCACCGCGGTCAGAAGTCCCGGAATGGCGCTGAAGAAGGTAAAGGCCAGGGCCTGCCAGCCGGGGAACTTCTCGGCCTTGTAGCCGCGCTTGACCGCGACGATGTACGCCGCCGCCGCGAGACAGAGGCACATCAGCACGCCCGGCACGACGCCTGCGAGAAAGAGCTTGGAGATCGAGATGCCGCCGCCCGCCGCGATGGCAAAGATGATCATGTTGTGACTTGGCGGGATGATGATCCCGGCGATCGACGAGGTCACGGTGACGTTGACGGCGTAATCGGCGTCATAGCCCTTGTCCTTCATCACCGGCACCAGGATTGATCCCAGCGCCGAGATATCGGCGATGGCCGAGCCCGAGATGCCGCCGAAGAGCATCGAGGAGAACACGTTGACGATGCCGAGCCCGCCGCGCACCGCGCCGACCGCGGCCGAGGCAAAGCGCACCAGCCGCATGGCGATGCCGCCGTGGAACATCAGCTCGCCGGCAAAGATGAAGAAGGGGATGGCCATCAGCGAAAACACGTTGATGCCCGAGACGATGCGCTGGAAGCCGATCATCAGCGGCAGGCCTTCGTACCAGAAGGCGGCAATCGCCGAGATGCCCAGCGCAAAGGCCACAGGCGTGCCAATGACGACGCAGAAGGCAAAAAGCCCGAGAAGCAGGAGAAGTCCCATGGGGGTTTGCCTTTATTCGATGTGGTCGACGCGCTTGTCTCGTCCGAGGAAGACGCGCGTCAGATGGCCGAGAGAGAAGACGAGGATCAGTCCGCCGGCCACGGTTAGCGGCAGCGAGCGATAGCCTTCGCTGATCTGGATCAGCGGGATCAGCGAGCTCCACTTGAAGATCGTGAGCTTGGCGCCGTACCACAGCATCAGCCCGCCGAAGATCGCCATCAGCAGGTCGGACACGATCACGAAAAACGTGCGCACCCGCGTGGACACCATGCCGCGAAAGGCCACCACCGAGAGGTGGGTGTTCTCGCGGACCCCGACCGAGGCCCCGAGAAATGCGATCAGCATCACCAGCAGCAGCGAATATTGCTCGACCCATGTGGGCGTGTCGTTGAGCACGTAGCGGCCGAAGACCAGCCAGCCGAAGATCACCGTCATGACCACCAGCGCCACGCCGGAAATCACGCGACAGAGCCAGACGATGGCGTCGAACACGCGTTCCAGCGCTCTGAGGCTCTTCAGCAGTTCGGGAGTATCGTTCATTTGCGCTTCTCTTTCGAAAAGCGCCCGTAACCTGGGGTCACGGGCGCTTCTGCATTGCTGTCAATCAGGCGTCACTCGGTCGACTGGGCGATCTCGACCAGCTTGCGCATGTCGGGGTTGGCAGCCAGGTACTCGTCGTAGACCGCGACCATCGCCTCCTGAAAGGGGGTCTTGTCGGCGATCTCGTTGACCATCACGCCAGCCGCTTCGACATCCTTGCGGGCCTGCTCGGACTGCACTGCCCAGAGCTCACGCTGGTAGAGACCGGCCTCTTCGGCGGCTTCCTTGACCTGCGCCTGAAGCTCGGGCGACAGCGCGTTGTACTTGGTGGTGTTGACGCAGATGCATTCCGGGATGATCAGGTGCTCGGAGAGCGAGTAGTTGGTTGTCACCTCGTAGTGCGCGACGTTCTTGAACGAGGGGAAGTTGTTTTCCGCACCGTCGACGACGCCGGTCTTCAGCGACTGGTAGACCTCGCCAAAGGCCATCGGCGAGGGGTTGCCGCCCATCGCCGAGATCATCGCGGTGTAGAGGTCGTTGTTCATCACCCGGATCTTCAGCCCGGCCACGTCGGCGGGCGTATTGATCGGCTTTTGCGTGTAGAACGACCGCGCGCCGGCATCGACCCAAGCCAGCGGCAGCAGGCCGGCTTCGCCCATGGCGTCGGAGATCATGCCGCCGGCTTCGCCTTCGAGCACGCGGAACATGTGCGGCACGCTCTTGAAGATGAAGGGCAGGGAAACGAGGTTGGCCTCTTTCACCATCGGGCCGATCGGGCCGAGGTTGAAATTGCCGACCTCGATGGCGCCCAGGCGCACCTGCTCGAGCGCATCGGGCTGGGTGCCCAGAACGCCGCCGTGGAACACCTCGATGGTGACTTCGCCGCCGGTCTTGGCCTCGACCAACTCGGCAAAACGGTCCATCGCGGCAGTGTTGGGATGGCCCTCGCTGTGGATGTTCCAGGCGCGCCAGTTCTCGGCGGCGGATGCAGCCGACGCGAGCAGGGCAACGGCCGCGGCCGCACCGAAGAGCGTGGTGGTAAGTTTCTGGTACATGGTGTCCTCCCTTGGATATCGTAACCAGTCTGAAAGTCTGTGGGCCTGTGGCGGGGCTTGCCGCGCCTGCGATCCATGCGTGGCCGGTTGTCGGTCCGCCGCGCCTTGGATAACGTGAGCCGCGACCCTCCCCTGTCGCCTCCACTCGCCCTGGCCGCGGCACCGCCCCATCCTCCCGGGGCGTGCCTGATCGGCCTTCGATTGACGGCATATGATTACTAGTATCCCAGTCAAGTCAAGGATAAACTTTCACGCCGGTGAGGGTGGGGCAGCGTCGCTTTTGTCGGTACCCTCGCGGCGTTGGCCGAGGCGCGTGGCCTTGCCGACGCGCGGCACCGCAGGCCGAAACCCCTTGAGCCCGCCGGACTTTGCCCTCAGGAAGTGCCCATGATCAAAGGTGACCGCACAACCACCCTGGGCTTTCTGATCTTCCCCGGTTTCCCGATGTCCTGCCTGACCTCGGCGATCGAACCCTTGCGCGCCGCCAACGAGATCTCGGGCGAGGCGGCCTTTGACTGGAAGCTGATCGGCGAGACCGGCGCAAGGGTCGAATCGAGCGCGCATATCTGGTTCGACCCCGACCAGGCGCTGGGCGATGATCTGGAGCTCGACTATCTCTTCCTGCTCTCCGGCCCGCTGGCGCAATTCGACAGCCCGCGCGGCTCGAACGGCAAGCTGCGCAGCCTCAACCGCCACGGCGTGCGCATCGGCGGGGTCAGCGGCGGGGTGTTTCCGCTGGCGCGCTCGGGCCTGCTCGACGGGCATACCTGCAGCGTGCATTGGTGCTACGCCTCGGCCTTTGCCGCCGAGTTCCCCGGGCTGAAGATGGAGAGCGACGTCATCATCATCGACCGCGACCGGCTGACCGTCTCCGGCGCGGCGGCGGTCTTTGACCTGATGCTGACGCTGATCGACGCGCGGCTGGGCGAAGAGGTCACGACCGAGGTCGCCTGCTGGTTCCAGCATCCGCTGATGCGCGGTCAGGGCGTGCGGCAGAAGGTGCCGACGCTGCGCCGCGAGAGCACGTCGGACATGCTGCCGCCCTCGGTGCGGCAGGCGATCGGCATCTTCGGGGAACACCTGGAGGACCCGGTCAACGTCGATGACGTGGCGCAGATGGTCGGCCTCTCGCCGCGCCAGCTGGAACGGAATTTCAAGAGCGCCACCGGGCAGAGCCCCTCGGCCTACTTCCGCAGCATGCGGATGTCGGCGGCGCGGCAGCTGGTGCTCTATTCCAACGACAGCATGACCAGCATCGCCGCCGCCGTCGGCTACGCCGCCACCGCGCCGCTGGTGCGCCACTACCGCGAGGCCTTTGGCACCACGCCGCAGCAGGACCGGCAGAAGATCAACCTGTTCAGAGTGGAAAAGAACCGGCCGATTCCGTCGTGATTTGGGTGCAGGAGACATGGTCCGGCACTGCGCCGCCCTTTGACCTCAAGCCGCGCCGGCGATGCGCGGCGGCCTGCGGCCTTGCTTCCGCGCTGGGGCAAAGGATGCCGCTCAGCAATAAACTCCTCGCGTCCCGGACTTGATCCGGGACCTCCTCGTCGGCCGTGAGGCCCCGGATCAAGTCCGGGGCGGCGTTTTCCCCGGTGAGACCCGTTTCGCCTTGATTGGCCTAGGTAACTTCCCATAACGGCCTGCCGCGCGGCCAGTTTCGCATTAGCAGCCAAACCCCGCTCAGATCACACTCCGCGCCGCCATAACCAGCGCGTGATGCAGGCTGCGGGCAGAAGACCGCGGCCCGAGGATGCTGAAATGCCCTGTCCCCCGGTGCACAAGGAAACACCCCAGATGCTCGATCCGGCTGCGCGTGGCGCTGCCCGCTGCCATCTCGCGCGTATCCGCGTTGCAGAGCCGTTCCAGCACGTCGTGACAGGCCGCGCCTTCCAGGTCGAACCGCACCCAGCCGTCGGTCTGTTCGGTGACCGAGCCGGCGTCGCCCACCGCCGCCTTGAGCTGGGCGGCCAGGTCCTCGTGGCTATCATGCGGCGCCTCGATCATCCATTGCTCAGGCCCGGTCCAGAAGACGTGGAACGGCGGTGTTTCAACGCAGCGCCCGACGCCGGGAAGGTCCGACCCGAGGAAGCCGCGCGCAGCCGCCGCCAAATCCCCCTCGCGCCCCAACCGGGCCGCGAGGCTGGCCAGCGCCCAATCGGGGCGCTCGGAAATCCGCAGCCCGTCGAAGTCATCGACCTGCGGCTTTGTCGCGCCAAGCGCGGTGAGTGCGATCATGTCATGCACGGAGACGGTCCCCCTCTGGATCGACGAAATGCGCCGAGACAACCTCGACCTCGATGTCCGAGCCGGTCAGCGGGCTGACCAGCCGCAGCGTCTCGCCCAGCCGCTCTGACCCGCGTTTCAGGTAGCCGAGGCCGATCGAGCTCTCGAGGATCGGCGAATAGGCGGCCGAGGTCACATAGCCTTGGTCATGCGCCGCATCGACCGGGCCGGTGGCCGCCATCAGGTGACCGCCGGCGGTGATCTTCTGCGTCGCGTCCCGGGGCCGGAAGCCCACCAGCGCCAGCGCATCCTCGGCGTTCAGCCCCTCGCGTTCCGAGAGCGTCGATCCGATGGCGTCCTTCTTTTTCGACACCATCCGCCCCATCCCGAGGTTGAGCGCGGTGGTGGTGCCGTTCAGCTCGTTGCCCGCCGCATGGCCCTTTTCGATCCGCATCACGCCAAGCGCCTCGGTGCCATAGGGCACCACGTCGAATTCCTCGCCCGCCGCCATGATCCGCCGGATCAGCGCATCGCCATAGCGTGTCGGCACCGCGATCTCGAAGGCCAGTTCGCCGGAAAAGGAGATGCGGAACAGCCGCGCGCGCAATCCGCCGCAGACGGTGATCTCGCCGCAGGCCATGAAGGGGAAGGCCTCGTTGGAGATGTCGAATTCGGGGTCGACGATCTTCTGCAACAGCTTTCGGGAATTCGGACCGGCCACCGCGTATTGCGCCCAGGCCTCGGTGGTGGACATCAGCTGCACGTCCATGTCCGGGAACAGGCACTGGCGCACGAATTCGAGGTGGCGATAGACCGAGACCGCATTGGCGGTGGTCGTGGTCATCACGAAGTGATCCTCAACCAGCCGCGCGGTGGTGCCGTCATCCATGGCAATGCCGTCTTCGCGCAGCATCAGGCCGTAACGGGTCTTGCCCACCGGCAGCTTGGCAAAGGCGTTGGCGTAGACCTTGTTGAGGAACTCCGCCGCGTCGGTGCCCTGCACGTCGATCTTGCCCAGCGTGGACACGTCGCAGACCCCGACCGAGCCGCGCACGGCGCGCACCTCTCGGTCGACGCTTTCGCGCCAGGTGGTCTCTCCCGGTTGCGGGAACCACTGCGCGCGCAGCCAGTTGCCGGTCTCGATGAAGACGGCGCCCTGTTCCTTGGCCCACTTGTGGCTCGGCGTCTCGCGCACCGGGTGGAAGTCCTTGCCCCGCGCGCGGCCGCCGAGCGTGCCCATGGCGACGGGCGTGTAGGGCGGGCGGAAGATGGTGGTGCCGACACCGGGGATCGACTTGCCGGCGAGTTCCGCCATGATGGCGAGGCCGCCCATGTTCGAGGTCTTGCCCTGGTCGGTGGCCATGCCGAGCGTCGTGTAGCGCTTGAGGTGTTCGACCGAGCGGAAGTTCTCCTGATGCGCAAGCTTCACGTCCTTGACGGTAACGTCGTTCTGTTGATCCAGCCAGGCGCGGCCCTTGCCCTCGGTGACATGCCAGAAGGGCTGCAGGTTGACCGGCGCATCCTCGGCCTGCGGCAGCTCGATGGCTTGGGCGTTTTGCCCGAGGTCCGCCAGCGCCGCGACGGCCTGATCGGTGCCGGTCCGCAGCGCGGCATGGGTCGAAAAGGCGCCGGCGGCGGCGCCGGCAACGCTCTGGCCGGCGGGCAGGGTGCCGGGGACAAAGGCGGCGATGGCCTCGTTCCATTCCGGCCGGCCACGCTGGTGGCAGGTCAGGTGCACATTTGGGTTCCAGCCGCCAGAGACGCCGAGCGCGCCGCATTCGATGATCCGCTCGGAGCCGTCGGCCAGCCGCAGGGTGATGAAGCTCAGCCCCAGCCGCCCGGCGGTGTCGATCACCTTCGCCCCGGCCAGCAGCTCGCAATCGGCCACGCGGGGGGCATCCGGGCGCACGTCGATCACCGCGGCGACCTTGACGCCGCGCGCCATCAGGTCGACGGCGGTGCGGTGACCGTCGTCATTGTTGGTGAAGACCGCCACCTTCTGCGCCGGCGTCGCCGCCCAGCGGTTGGCATAGGCGCGCATCGCGCCGGCCAGCATGATGCCGGGACGGTCGTTGTTGGCGAAGGCAATCGGCCGCTCGATGGCGCCGGCACAAAGCAGGGTCCGCTTGGAATAGAACCGCCAGAGGATCTGACGCGGCTTGCCGGGGGCGGGCACGGGCAGGTGGTCCGACACCCGCTCGACCGCGCCGTAGATGCCATGGTCGAAGCCGCCGATCACCGTGGTCCGCGACATCAGCCTGACGTTGGGCAGGGCGCGCAGCTCATCGAGCGTCGCCTTGACCCAATCAGGACCAGAGGCATCACCCAAGGTGAAGGTCTCGGCGTTCAACCGCCCGCCAAAGGCGAAATCCTCGTCGGCAAGGATGACCCGCGCGCCGGACCGCCCGGCAGTCAGCGCCGCAGCGAGGCCCGCAGGCCCGCCACCCACGATCAGCAGGTCGCAATGCAGGAAACCCTTGTCGTATTGGTCGGGGTCTTCCTCCAGCGACAGCGAGCCCAGACCGGCGGCCTTGCGGATCATCGGCTCATAGAGCTTTTCCCAGAAGGCTGCGGGCCACATGAAGGTCTTGTAGTAGAAGCCGGCGGTCAGGAAGTTCGAGAACCGGTCGTTGATCGCCATGGCGTCATGCTTGAGCGTGGGCCAGCGGTTCTGGCTCTTGGCCTCCAGCCCGTCAAACAGCTCGGCGGTGGTGGCCCGCGTGTTGGGCTCCTGCCGCGCGCCAGAGCGCAACTCGACCAACGCATTGGGCTCTTCGCTGCCGGCGGTCAGCACGCCGCGCGGCCGGTGATACTTGAACGACCGGCCCATAAGCCGCACGCCATTGGCCATCAGCGCCGAGGCCAGCGTGTCGCCGGGATGGCCCTTGAAGCGCTTGCCATCGAAGGTGAAGTCGAGGCTGCGTGACCGGTCGATCTGGCCGCCCTGAAGTCGGTTGGATTGCGTCATTTGCTGCGCCCCCGGCTGCGGGCCACGTCGCGGGCCAGCTCTACCTTGGTGATTTCATGGGTCAGGGTGTTTCGGGTCACGACCAGCCAGCTGCGGTCGCCCGTCTCGTGGAACCAGAGCTCGCGATGCTCGCCCGCCGGGTTGTCGCGCAGGTAGAGGTAGTCGTGGAACTGGTCCACGGCGTCCTGGGCCTGCCAGTCGGGGCGGTCGATCAGGGCGGCGTCGCCGAGATAGGTGAATTCCTGCGCGTCGCGGGGACCGAGGAGGGGGTGATTGATGATCATCTTGCGTGTCCTCTGTTCGCATCTCGAACCGCAAAACCGGTTCCCACTTTTGCTGAGATACGCGCGGTTCGTTGGTTCGTATCTCGAACCGCAAAACCGGCGCCCACTTTTGCTGAGATACTCACGGTCAATGCAAATTGGGCTGCGCGCCCATACCCTTTTCGTCGATCATCCGCCCGCGGCGGAAGCGATCCAGACGATAGGCCGTGGCGGTCTCATGCGGGGTGTCGGTGGCCAGCAGATGGGCATAGGCCATGCCCGAGGCCGGCGTCGCCTTGAAGCCGCCGTAACACCATCCGCCATTGAAATAGAGCCCCTCGACCGGTGTGCGGTCGATGATCGGCGAGCCGTCCATCGACATGTCCATCACGCCGCCCCACATCCGCAAGAGCCGCGCGCGCCCCAGCGCCGGGATCAGCGCCATGCCGCTTTCGCAGACGTCTTCCACGGTGGGCAGGTTGCCGCGCTGTGCGTAGGAATTGTAGCCGTCGATGTCGCCGCCAAAGACCAGCCCGCCCTTGTCGGACTGGCTGCAATAGAAATGCCCGGCACCAAAGGTGATGACCCCCGGCAGCACCGGTTTCAGCCCCTCCGAGACGAAGGCCTGCAACACGTGGCTCTCGATTGGCAGGCGCATGCCCGCCAGCGCCATCACCCGGCTCGACGAGCCGGCGACGCAAGACGCCACCTTGCCGGCACCGATGAAGCCGCGCGAGGTCTCGACGCCCTTGCAGACACCGTCCTCGATGCGAAAGCCGGTGACCTCGCAGTTTTGCAGGATGTCGACGCCGTGGCTGTCGGCACCGCGGGCATAGCCCCAGGCGACCGCGTCGTGGCGCACCGTGCCGCCGCGATGCTGGGCCAGGCCGCCGCGGATCGGGAAACGGGCATTGGCGAAGTCGAGAAACGGATAACGGTCGCGGATCTGCTCGACGCTCAGCAGCTCGGCATCGGCGCCGTTCAGGATCATCGCATTGCCGCGCCGCACAAAGGCGTCGCGCTGGGCGTCATTGTGATAGAGGTTGAGGATGCCGCGCTGGCTCACCATCGCGTTGTAGTTCAGCTCCTGCTCCAGCCCTTCCCAGAGCTTCAGCGAGTATTCATAGAACGGCTCGTTGCCATCGAGCAGGTAGTTGGATCGGATGATCGTGGTGTTGCGGCCGACGTTGCCGCCACCGATCCAGCCCTTTTCCAGCACCGCGATGCGTTTCTTGCCGAACTTCTTGGCCAGGTAATAGGCCGTGGCCAGCCCGTGGCCGCCACCGCCGATGATCACGAAGTCATAATGTTTCTGCGGTTCCGGATCGCGCCAGGCGGCGGTCCAGCCCTTGTGCCCCGTCAGGGCTTCCTTGATCACGCGCAGGCCTGAATACTTCATCGCACCCTCGTTCGATTCCGACACCAGAATGCAATGTTTCGCAGCGCTGCAGCAGTGCAGGATCGGACGGCTACCTGTTCAAACCCGACATCTAGTGGTTGGAGTTTGCTCAAGGCAGATCAATGATGAAATTTTGCGCTCGGAGGACCTGCTGCCATGTGACAGAAGCCACACCCTTAACAGGCTGCTGAAAAACTCTGACCTCGACGCGCATCGAGAAACATGATTCATCGCCACGACGGCAGGGACGGAGGTGGCGATGCGCGGATCGGACGAGGTTACAGGATCACTGTTCAGCTACGTCGATCTTGCGCAGCGGATGCCGCGCCGGGATCCTCTCCTCAAGATCGACGTAGCTGAACAGTGATCCTGTAACTGAGCTAATGGGATGAACTGCCTTCCCACCAACCCGCTGCCATCGTGGCAGGCATAGGTGGAGAGAGGAGCATCTGATGGACATCAAGGTTTTGGGAATAGAGGTAGTGTCCCAACGCTTGGTGTAGGAGGCCGCGCGCGGAGCCCCCGGCGTAGCGCAGCGCGCGGCCGGGTGTGACGCTGGCGGCCATCGCCGATCTTCGAGAAGGTTCGGGTTGCAAGACCTTGAACCAAGAATGGAGATGACGATGACCGATGACAGAATGG